>CAYGDD010000001.1:0-49511 GCA_964348575.1 uncultured Candidatus Saccharibacteria bacterium
AGCATTCGACTGATACTCGAAAGGTCCTAGGTTCGATCCCTAGAGCGCGCACAAGATGACATATGTTGTTTATGTTTTGCGAGGTTCTGATAGCAGGCTATATAAGGGCATGACTAACAATTTAGAAAGAAGGTTAAGTGAGCACAAAAGAGGGCACACATTTGCAACGCGAACAATGAAAGAATTGGAAGTGGTCTACAAGGAGGAGTACGATAGTGTGCTAGACGCCAGAAGAAGAGAGTTATTTTTAAAAACTGCATCTGGACGCAAGTTTATTAAGCGGATACTCGAAACCCGCCCGAACGGCTGAACATCCGCCCGAACGAATGTCCATTCGGACGGGCCGTTCAGTCGGGCGGGGGTCCTAGGTTCGATCCCTAGAGCGCGCACAAACAGTTAGTTTGCTTAATTTTTGTGGAAAAGGTTCGTGCTTGACTGGGCTTTTTGACGTATACTTAATATATTGGCAGAGATGCGTCTGTGCTTTTAATGCTTGTATTAAAGTGAAGAAAAAACTCTCAAACAAAATCATTGACATAAGGGTAAATAGCGGTCATCACAAGGAGGTGATCAAGCTCAAATCTGACACATTTATAGAGAAGCTTGAACGCCTCTGGATGGCCCTAGGGGTGATGACCCGTAGAGTAACCGTGTTTGTCCTCTTGTTTGCACTAGTTTTGGGTAGGTCGTACTTTGCAAGTGCTAATACTGCTTATTTTTTCCCAAAAGCATGTTTGGGTGATTGGAAAAATGTTAGTGTACTTAGCCAAAAGTCTAATCCCTCGTATAGTGAGGGATTACTGGAAGGCGAGTATGCTTTTTTAAATCCTGGTGATGTGGGGAGATTTTTTTGTGGTAATTGGGAGGGTGCTATCCCAGAGGATTCTGAGGTGAAGGAATTAAAGCTAATCATCGACATTGCCATAGACGATCATCCAAGAGTCGAGATCATGCCGGCCTTGATTGAAAATTCTCAAACTACGCTTATAGAAGAAGGGTTGCAACAGATCTCGAGCTCTAGTCAGAGCACCACCTCATCTAACGCTCTGGAGAAGATTATGGATAGATTGAAAGAACCAGAAAATAGCTCGGCTCATGCGCCAGTCGAAGAGGATAAGCCAGAGGCAGAAGAGGAAAAGCCAATTAGCCTAAATGTAAGAAGCCTTTTCACTCGTATTGTGTTTGCCGAAGAGGTAGCCAAAGATGAGAAGCCTGATGAGGTTGCCCCAGCTCCATGGGTAGTGCCGGTAGAAGAGATTGTCAAGAAGACTGTGGAAGTGCCAGCAGAGAGTCCCACAGAGACGAGCGTAGATGCTGAGGTAGACCTCGATACAAACACGAACACAAATCCAGCCACGACCTCGGTAATAGAGCAAAAGCGCACATTAGAGACAGTAAAGAAAGTAAAGACTGAAAAAAAAGTTGAGAGTATAGAAGCTGGGGTGGTGGCGGGCACTTCTACAGTCCAGGAAGATGTTGCCTTAGGTGGGGGTGAGGCGGTAGAGGAGGTAGCTGAAGAGGTGGTGGATGCAACAGCCGAAGAGGTGATAATGGGCATAACAGACGGGGTTGTAGCCCCAGAGCAACTTATGACGGTGGCATATTCCATTGACGGAGATAATTGGGTGGAGATTGCAACCTTAGACAGAAGCATGGTGGGGAGGCAGGAGTTGTCATTACCTCTTAACAGCTTTACTGACTTACACAAGATGCAGATAAGCATACAAACAACTAAGGCTCTAAGTGTTATCGATACTGTGTATGTAAAGAACTTTTATCTAGCTGCTTCGTTTATAAGCACGAAGAAGGTCAAAGAAGTGATGATTGATGGCAATGTTGAGTTAGAGCCTGTTGATCTTGAGCAAGTTTTATCCCATTTTGATTATTCACACATGGCAAATAATGACCTAGGGCACGTGCTATCGGTGGCAAGTTCAGAGACTGCCGAGGATGCACTGTATCTTATTGACACAAAGACTAATAAGGCTTATAAAATGGTACTAGATGTAAAACTAAGTGCAGGGATATCCATAAGATCGAAGGAGAGCAAATTTTATTGGGTAAGTGCAGGTAAGGGGACCTTAAACTCTTTCGATCCGCGTACTAATATGTTGAGGAAAAAGGGTTTAGCCCCTATTAATCCTTCGTTGGGTGAAACTGACACTGTCAGGATGGCAGATGATGACTTCGATGTTATTTGGATGGGGAGCGACCTATACTTCTACAGAGAGGACTGGGGCCAGGTGTTTGGGGACGATTTTGGTGACGTGACAGCTAAGCTCTTGGAGTTAAATTAGGCATGCTAAGAAAGTTATACAAAGCAAGCAGTAAGGTAAAGAAAGTCTACAAAGTAGGAGGTATTTTTCTGCTAGCTTTTGTATTGCTGACCACTACGTATTGGCCGAACTTGTTTGGTGAGAAGTCCCAAACCGCAGAGGCCTCGCTTACCTCCACGGATAACCAATACGCGATCTCAATAGGCCCAATTGCGGGCAACACCGGTGCCAACTATGCCTTTGCCACTTTATTTAACCCAAGTGGTTCGGGTAAAACTGCCGTGGTAACAAGAATCCGCATAGGCGTGGATAATATTGCAGCAGCAAATTATGTGGGTATGACAATTAGGCGAATTTCAAGTGCTTCTGCGGGTACGCAGATTGTCGCAGGGGACATTCCAAAGAAAAACAAATACAGTCCCAACTCTATCATGGAAGTGCGACACACAAACGTGACTGTGGGCTTAAGTGGGAGTGTGGACTCAAGAATAAGTTCCCTAACCGCGCCCGGAGCAGTGGGAGCATATATAGGCAAGGATGAGCTTGTTTTTGGAGACAACGAAAAGTTAATTCTACAACCAGGGGAAGGAGTAACCCTGTATCAGGAAGCGGCTGGTAACACAAATCATGTAGTGCGCCTTACAGTCACTTGGCATGAACAAACCTCTGCTCCCTCTGCGGGCAATGAGTATATGATCTCTATGCCTAAAGTAGAGCTAGCCCTAACTGCGGGTATGGTTAGTAACGCCTTCTTTAACCCCCTAACTTCAGGCAAGGTCGCTAAGATTAAGAGGTTGAGCATAGATGTAGACTATGACGCGGCGGCCATATATACAAATCAATTTGCTATTTACAGAATTACCACATCGACCAATGGGACCCTTCTTTCGGCGGTCAACATCCCCAAGAAGCATTCTAGTACAGGAGATACGGCCATGCAGTTACGCTATACTACGGGTACTACAGGTTCTACTTTTGTTACCGTGACCCAAGTGGGAGGAGCGGATGCCAAGTTGATGAATGTTGCCCCCGGAGCGGTGGCCGGCCAACCACATTCGCATATGGAGTTCGTCTTTGATTCGGACGATGAATATCTAATAATCAAGCCCGGTGAGGGTATTGCACTTACGAACTTAGATATTACCGCTGATGTTGATCAGATAAATCGTATGTCAATTGTTTGGGAGGAGGTGGCAGTGGCCAGTGGGCCTACAGCTGTAGATGAGTATATGATGAGTGTAGGCAAGGTTAACGGTAATACTACTAATCCATATAATTATATAACGATCTTTAATCCAGGTGGTTCCGGCAAGAATGCTATTGTGAAGCGCTTGGGGATTAGAGTGGATGCGGCCGCGGCCGCTGTGTATATACCTATGTCTGTTTTTCGAATTACAACAGCCTCTGCGGGGACTCTTGTCAGTTCGGCTGATATACCTAAGAAACATGCCAGCAGTAGTACGCCTGTGGTTGAGATAAGGCATACAAATGTCACGGCTACGTTGGCAGGGGGAACAGATTCGAAAATTATGGATATTACTACCCCAGGGGCGGTGGGGCAACTCATTGGTCACGAGGATTTAGTATTTGAAAATGCAGAAGATATGATTCTCCAACCGGGAGAGGGCTTGGTGCTAAGGCAGACTGGAGTGGGCGACATAGACTTTAGAGTCAAGCTTCTACTCGAATGGAAGGAACAAGCCACCTTACCAACCCCCTTAAATCAATATGTGATCTCTGCAGGGCCAATAACTGGTAGTGCAACCAACCCGTACAACTATATTTCCTTTTTCAACACGAGTGGTTCGGGTAAAGTCATGGTGGTTAACCGGGTGGCCTTGCGCATAGACGCCGCCGCGGCCGCGGTGTATGTCCCTATTTTTATTAGGAGGACAAGCTCACATTCTGCGGGTACCCTTATTGCGGCCTCGGACATACCCAAGAAGCATGCTAGTTCTAGCAACTCTGTGATGAGTATTCGGCATACCAATGTCACGGCGGGCTTGGTGGGGAACTCCGATTCTAATCTGACTTCAGTGATCACCCCTGGAGCAGTGGGTTCAGCTGCCGCTCCTCAGATCTCTGGCTACGATGAATTCATTTATAATACTAATGATAAGATTATACTAAGGGAGGGTGAGGGCTTTGTGGTGAGGCAAGAGGCGGTAGGTAGCACGGGTCTTAGAGTCAAGCTCTTGGTCGAGTGGGATGAGGAAAACACGGCCCCCGCAAGCAAGGACGAATATATTGCCTCGATTGGCCCAGTTGCGGGCAATACAGGCGAAATGTATACATATGCTTCGATATATAACCCCGCGGGTTCGGGTAAGGCCCTTGTGCTTAAGCGCCTGGGCTTAGATATGGCTCTTGTGGCGGCAGGTGTGTATGGGCCAATGACAATTGCAAAAATGAGCAACGCAACGGGCGGTACTCTGGTTGACAACGCAAATGTTTTGAAGAAAGACACAACCTCGGGAACGCCTATCGCAGAACTTAGGCATACGGGAGTCTCTACAAGTTCTATTTGGAGTAGCTCCTCTCGTATTATGGGTAGAACCTCACCAGCAGTGCTTGGTCAAGGATTCGGCTTCAGTGAGGTTGTCTTTGCCAATGATCACCAGTTGGTTTTGTATGAGGGCGAGGGGTTGGCTCTGTATCACGAGCTTGCCCAAGACGGCGATCTTAGATCTAGGATGAGCGTAGTCTGGTTGGAGGTGGTGCCACCACCCTCGGTGAGCATCTCTAGTGCTTATGACGAGATCTTTAACTACGGCGGAGTCGCCTCTACCTCGGCCTTGCTAACCGTTACCGACATAGATGGGGTACTTACTACCACCAACAAACTCCGCATACCCATAGCCACTTCGAGTATTAACATGCTTTGGGACACTAGTATCACCACTCCCTCATACGGTGGCACTGGCTCAGGCAACGTCACTAATCCTGTGACATATGAGGGCGGGGGTTCAGTAGCCGTTATAAATGTAACCACCAACTTTAGTGCTGGTCAGACCCTTACGATATCGGGTCTTAAACTCAAGAGCTTCAACACCGCTACTTCCTCCACCCCCGCTTACCTTGGTATCTTCGCCGATGGAGCTACCGATCAATCCCTTAATGCCACCACCACCCAGTCTGCCGCCATAAAAGGTACCCTTTTCTTGGGTAATCACACTGCCGGTCAAGTAATTGACCAGTGGGACACCCAGACCCCAACCACATCAGTGCATTATCGCTTTGGCCTAGGGGCTTCGGGTGAGAGTATTAGTATCGCGACTACTACTATTTCCCTCTCTAGTATCACAGGTATTGATACTTCTAACTTTAGCTTCGCCCGTCTCTATTTTGATGCCAATAACGACGGCTATGCAGGTGCTTCTACCACAGCTAAGGCTTATCTACGGCCAAACTTTAACAAAAATACCGGCTTGTCCGCATTTGGTTGTGCCATTAACTATCTATGTGTAGATGAGGATACCACCGATGACGACAGCACATTCGTTAACACAGCTGCTACCCTTACCACCGATGAGACTTATACACTTGTGAACTCTACCACCACAGGTCATATCTCCAATGTAAGAGTGGTTAACCGGATGGGCTTAAATGGTGGGACTAACTACACAGCCAACATCAGACATATGCTCAACATAAACGCCGTAAACTATAAATCCAACGCCACTACGAGTATCACCACTACAGGTTATCAAAATTATTCTTATGATTGGGTTGTTAACCCAGCTACCGGCCTAGCTTGGCAATGGAAGGACTTGGATAACTTATCCTCGGGCATCTTCTTTGTAGGTATTGCGGGGACGAATTCATTCAGATTTACCCAATCGTACGTGGAGGTTACTTATTGTACTGGGGATTGTCAGATAGGCTATGACGGCACGGTCTTTATCTCTGGTGGAAGTGGGTACATAAATTTTGCCACCTCTTCTGCCTACTACGCAAACTCTACTGGAGCCACGGCCACTACGAGCCTGCTTGCTGTGCTTTCTATGACTGGCTTGGTGTCTGCCGACACTATGACTATGAGCTTTGCTTCAACTCAAGCTAGCTCCACCGGTGCCACAAGCACCAAGACAATTACTCCCACGGGCTCGGCCAGTAATATTACTCATACATTTGATATCAGCAATACCGCACCAGCTATTACCAACCATACATTCAATTCAGGTAACGCTATCAATCTCATAGAGGGTACCTATAAATGGGCCACCAGCACTATGCTTATTACTGATGACCAGTTCTGCACCTCTATCACCAGCGTAACAGCCAAGGCCTACCTCGCTTCTACCACTAACTCGGGCACCCTCTGTGCCGAGAACGACCTTAACTGCTACATAGGCGTAGGCTCTACCACGGCAGTATCCAATTGCGTAGCCACCACTACGGGTGATACTTGCGGAGCTTCCGATACTACAGTGGAGTACGACTGTGGCTTCAAATTCTGGTATAACACTACACCCACCGACACGGGCTCATGGGCCTCTAGTATCTGGAGTGTCTCGGCCACGGCCACCGACTCGGGCGCCCTTACCGGCACAGCTACTAACACCAGTCAGTTAGTGGAGATTAACACTCTCTCGGCCTTTAGCATCAGCCCTACCACTATAAGTTATGGTTCGCTGGACCCTGGCACAGACTCCGGCTCGGTTAACGCCACTACCACTATCACCAATACTGGTAATAGCGATGTAGACCCTAGGCTGTCGGGCACCGATATGACCTCTGGCCCTAACACTATCTTGGTAGGCCAGCAACAATATTTGGGTCTGCCCTTCATATACGGTGCGGGCACACCTCTTAGCGCGGTGGCGACCTTGCTTAACTTGCTCTTGCCTGCTCCAACTTCTACCACTACGCCCGTGCTTGACTACGTGTCTTGGGGCTTAGGCGTACCAGCCGGTAAACCGGCCGGTTCGTACACGGGTACTAACACAATACAGATATAACGGGCTGGGGATAACAATAGTGACGTCTAGGCCAAAAGTGAGTATAATTAGAATCAAATTATGTTTTGGATTCTGAGTTATTATTAAGAACAGGATGTTGAAGTATAAAGTTAAATATAATGACGAGATATAATTATTCGCAGTCCCTAATTGCCTTCGCTATTTTTGCAGTTGGACTTTTCGTTTTTGTCTCTGTGGTAATCGCGGATGTGGCCAACACAAGTGTCTCTGTGGGCAATGCCGCTCCTACCATCTCCGTTAACTTTAATGGGGGTAATGCCATCACTCTTAACGAAGCCACATATGCTTACGCCACTGCCACTCTTACTATTACAGACGCTAACGGTTGTAACAGTATTAACTACGTTAAGGCGACAGCCTTCCTAGCCTCTACCTCCGCCCCTGCCAGTACCATATGTACTGGTAATGATAACAATTGCTATCCTACCTCGTCGTCTACTGCAAGTTATCCAGCTTTATCCGACGCGGTGTGTTTGGCTACTACCACAGGTAATCAATGTACGGGTGGTCTAGATACTTCTGTAGTCTATGACTGTGGCTTTAAGCTCTGGTTCATTGCCGAGGCCACCGACGCCAGCGCCCCTTCTTGGGCCTCTAGCATCTGGGCCGTGGCCGCCTCTACCTCTGATGGTCTTGCCTCTACTACAGCTTCTAATACTAACCAAACAGTAGAGATTAATACTCTCGCCGCTCTAGATCTTACGGGTACGCTTGCCTACGGTTCGGTATCAGCCGGCACCAACACCGGTAGCACCAACTCCACCACCACCGCCACCACCACTGGCAACATAGCTATTGACGCTCAAGTATATGGTAATGCCTCGTATATGGAATCTGGAGCTAACACACTCCATATCGCAAGGCAGAAGTATCAGGCCACGCCCTTTATCTATAGTTCGGCTGGAGTACACTTAACTTCTACCACTACGCCCAACCTAGAGTTCGCCAGTGTTAAGACATTAAGTACCACTTCAGTAGAAACGCAATTAGTCTCTTGGGGTATAGCTATTGAGTCTGGTCAGGCTAACGGTACCTACACGGGCTCCAGTACCCTCGCAGCCGTAGCCGACTAGTCCTAATTGAGCACAGAGGGGAGAGGAGGGTTCTTTACTTATCTAGTAAAATTGGATACAGTTTAGTTTAATGATACATAACTACCTAAGGCTATATGCGGGTACCCTCTTATTGGTGCTAACCTTCTTGGCTCCAGGGGTAGTGTCTGCGGGCTTCGGCGTCTCACCTGCCAAAATTATTGAGACCCGTCTAGTCAAAGGCTCTGTGCTAGACCGGGTGGTATACTTCGTCCAAGGTACACCAGACGCGGACTTGGCCATTACATTGTCTGTTGATGACGGTGAGATCGGTAGTTGGATAAGTATTACTCCCACAGACAATGTCATAATACCTAAGGGTATCCAACAGTTTCCGGTTACCATTAGGATTACAGTGCCTCGCGACGCCAAGACTGGTATATATAAGGGCTTTATTCGCGCCTCGGCAAGACCAGTTGAGACATTAGAGCAAGGTTCTGGTTCTGGTGTGAGTATTGTGGCTGGGGCTGTAGCCACCATAGAGCTCACAGTTGGAGAGGGCGTGTATTATGAGTACGTCATTAGGAATCTAGACCTCAAGAATATCAAAGAACATCAGTCGCCTTCCGTTGACCTATCTATAGAGAATAAGGGCAATGTGCCCGCCGGCCCGGCCGAGGCTTCGTTTGAATTGTTTAACAAGTATGGGGACGTACGTCTTGCCTATGTGCAGGGAGTTAAGATTGCTAGACTTGAACCCTTTATAACCAAGACTGTAAATGTAGAGTTCCCCCTGCCTCTTAGGCTCTCTGTGGGTGAGTACTGGGGCTTGGTTAGAGTTTATAACGACAGTGGCGGGACAGTGCGTGAGTTTAAGGGAGTATTTAACGTAACCAAGTCCACCTTCTTAGACAAATACAGCCAGATGATAAGTATGGGCTTGGGCATCCTTTTGTTATTAGTGTTCCTACTGTTTATTCTTAAGAGGATAAGAAATAGGTCTAAGAAATGAGATGGTTATTTTACTTCACGATGAGTATATTAGTAGTCGGGGGAGCACTACAGATATATGCCGAGACATCAGTAGTTACTGTGACGGTGATAATCCCCGAATGTAATGACACTCTTGATAATGACGGCGATACCTTTGTAGACTACCCTTCTGACCCCGGATGTACTAGTCTCTTTGATAACGACGAGACTGACCCAGTGGCTCCACAGTGCAATGATGGCATAGATAACGACGGCGATTCTAGAATAGATTTTCCGACTGACCTTGGTTGTGACAGCCTAACGGACAATGATGAGTCTGGCGAGGTTGTTGTCACACCGACTACCACCCCCGGCGGGGGTAACGGTCCAATCTTGCCTACGGTCACTCTAACTGGTACACAGGTGATCTTCTCGGGTAGGGCCTTCCCCGGGGCAAGTATCACCGCCTTAGCTGATGGCAAGGTGGTAGGTGTCACTAGGGTAGGTGTTGATAACTTGTTTAGATTAAGCATTGAAGAGATCCCTCCCGGAGTGTACATATTCAACATCTACGCCACAGATCCCTTAGGGCGTACTCTCCGGCCCCAGTCGTTTGCTTTAGAGCTTAGCCGAGGCTTGATTACAGAGATTAAAGGAATCGTGTTCACGCTATCAAGTGAGATTGATAAAATAACCGGCTGTTCTAATTTGGGTGACCTTAATGCTGATTGTAAGGTTAATCTTACTGATTTTTCCATCGCTGCTTATTGGTGGGGCAGGACCCTAGATGCTGACTTCTTGAAATTGGAAGCCAGAAGATTGAGTGGCGATGGCAAAATTAGTCTGGAAGACTTTAGCATCCTCGCTTATTATTGGACAGGATGATTATGGGAACTCAAAGCACAAAACTCAAAGCACAAAACTCAAAGTCGGTTAGATTGATTTCGTATTGTTTTTTTATCTTCGCTTTTACCATACTCTGCATACAATTTACGAGTAATACAGCCTATGGGGCTTGGCTTGGTTTCGGCCTAGAGTCAGTTGAGGTGACGGTTAATAAGGACTTCTCTGTGGACTTATTGCTTGATCCAGAGGGTGGAGATATTAACGCTCTTGAGCTAGAGCTTAGTTATGACCCGACTAAATTATATTTCAAATCTGGGCCAACAGGTAAGTCTGTGGTAAGTATCTGGCTTACTCCTCCGGTGGCCACAGAAGGGCTTATAACTATGGCGGGCATTATGCCCGGAGGCTTTAGTGGGTTAATAGACATAGCTACAGGCAAGAAGAGGGCGGGCAATATTGCTTCATTCGTCTTTAGGCCACTGGTAGTGGGCACGTCTACAATTGAATTTGAGACCACCAAAGTCATCAAGAATGATGGTCTTGGCACAGAGCTTAAGTTACCTGCTTATAATTTAGTTGTCAGGGCTAACCAAAGTGCAGTAGGCTCGGTAGATATTTACGAATATAATGACACAGAACCCCCGGATGTATTTGAACCAACCTTGATAAAGTCAAAATATATCTATGATAATAAATATACGCTCATCTTTAATGCTAGCGATGGCGGTTCGGGCGTAGAGAGATACGAAGTGAGTGAGGGTGAGGATAAGTTTAAGAACGCTAAGAGCCCGTACCTTTTGGAAGATCAGGCTTTAGAGGGTATAATATTAGTTAGGGCGATTGACTTCGCCGGTAACGCCCGGACTGTTGCGCTTGAGCCTTATTCCGCAAGCAATAGTGGTAAGTGGACAGGCTCGCAGGTACTTATAGTAATCGCATTTGTCATATTGTTAATTGTATGGATGATAAGAAGAAAATTCCAAACTCACATCTAGCCCACTTTGCGTATCTCGGTGCGGTGTTGCTTGTGGCCTCATTTTTATTCTATCCGACACTTAGTGCCCAAAGCGAGACAGGAACCTCACTATATCTTACGCCCAGCACCGGTAACTATGCGGTGGACGATACTTTCTCTGTATCTGTATATATTAATACTGGGGGATTGTCTGTTAATGCCATAGAGTCAGCCATCACTTTTCCACCTGATAAGTTGCAAATAGTTTCGCCCTCTATTGGCAAGTCTGTTATCGGGGTGTGGGTTGGCCAACCTAGCTTCTCTAATTCGGCGGGCACAATCAACTTCCGAGGGGCTATCCCCAACCCGGGTCTTATTACCTCACAGGGGCTTATCTCTACCTTTACCTTTAGGGTTAAGTCTGTGGGTAAGGCTGTTGTTAAGTTCACCGACAGCTCCAAAGTTTTGCTTAATGATGGCAAGGCCACCAATGTATTAAGTAATACCAGTGGGGCCATCTATGATCTTGTCTTACCCCCTCCTCAAGGACCTATTGTCGTATCTTCTACTAACCCCGACCAATCCAAGTGGTATCCCAACAGTTCAGTCTCTTTTTCCTGGTCAGGTGATAGCGAACTAGACAAGTTTAGCTATGTTTTAAACAGTGAGCCTGTCAGTAACCCAGATAATATCCAAGAGTCGGGCTCCACTGGTATCACTTATGCCGACCTTGAGGACGGCATACACTATTTCCATATCAAGGCTTACAGAGATGGCGTATGGGGTGGTGTGACCCATTTTGCAGTCAAGGTAGACCAAACTCAGCCGGCAGATTTTAGGCTAATTATTGAGCCCCGTAAGACCACCGCCAATAGAAAGCCTATCATAATCTTTGACACCATGGACGGCGCCTCTGGAGTAGACTATTTTGAGCTTAAGATGATTTCCCTTAGCGTAGGAGCTGTTAATTTGGGCCAAGTTTCTAATGAGTTTTTTATTGAGAGTACTAGCCCCTATATCCCAGAGCTTGAGATTGGCAAGTATGATTTAGTGCTCAGAGCATTCGATAAAGCTGGGAATTACAGAGAGGTTAAAGAACGGATAACTATCCTCCCGCCGGCTTTGGGGGCTATCGGTTTCTTGTGGCCCTCTACGTGGCTTGGCTTCCTGCTTTTATTGCTCCTCCTCCTTATTAGTGCCCACTTGTCTAGGAAGTATTATCTTTGGCATCTTAGACTATCCCACCAGCATGCTATGGGCCCAACGGCTCAGGGTGACATCGCAGAGAAGCTAGCGACGCTTAAAGAATATCAGAAGAAGTACGGCCATCTAGTTGTTGTCCTAACCTTGCTAGCCACATTGTTTGGCAATGCTGGCATGGCTCGAGCGGACATTGATGACCCTAACCGGCCGGCCCCCCCAAGTGTCACTCTTATATCTGAAAATATTAGCAATGAAGAACTCTTCTACATTGGTGGTAGACACAACGTCCCAGGGAGTATCGTGACCATTTACCTCCAAGGGGATAGTGGCGAGACAAGTAGCTTCCTGACAAGTACTAATCAGAAAGGGGACTGGTTCTACTCTATGACCCGATTCTTGCCGGCTGGGGAGTATAGTGTCTGGACCCAGGCGCGTTCGGGTAATGTAGAGAGTCCCCCTTCTGCCCAAACCAAGTTTAATGTAGAGAAGACCGCCTTCTCTGTAGGGGGTTCTAGGATCAGCTATCAACTTATCTTTGGCCTTGTCTCTATTATCTCGTTTATTCTAAGCTTAATCTTACTATTACGCGCGTACTATTATTACAAAGCAGGCAAGAAGAAGCACGCTCTCCTAACCAAAGAGATAGAAGAGGCCACAGCCTCTGTGCATAGAGGCTTCGCCATTATTAGACGCGATATCCAAGCAGAACTTGAACTGGTGAAGAAGGCTAAACTTTCGGGTAGCTTACGGGCAGAGGAAGAGAAGCGCGAAGCGCAACTGCTTAGCGACCTTAGTAGTATAGAGGACTCTATAGGAAGGGAAGTGTGGGATATTAAGCAGTACAGCTAAGGAGGCTGAACCTTTTCTTAGCTGTTAGCTTATTTACCAGTTATTAGACACACGATAGCTCCCCCCGCTCCAGCTTGCCAGCCCTCTCTCTGTGCCTTAACTAGACCAGCAATAGAGAGAGCGCTATTGGCTGATATGTCTATCCCAGTAAGGTCCTTAACTAACTTTACGGCTTCTATAATCTCAGGGTCGCTTACTACCCAACCACCTACCAGACTCTTCTGTAGGCTATCTTTGCGTAGAGCTACCTTATCCACTATCGCATCAGCTATGGAAGTCTCGCTACTTTCAAACTTAGTATCTAAACTTTCGGCAATGGGATGACAAGCACTGGTCTGTACTATGTGCACAGGATACTTCGAAGCTAGGGCTAGAGCGGTAGTGCCACTTGATGTGGGTACAAATATGGCCGAAACTTTATTAATTTCAGAGAGTTCGTCAACAAGACTTTGGTAGCCGATTAAGGCCAAGGGGTCGTTGGATTGGCGCAAGGCTTTAGCCTCTCCCTTTTTATTTAACATATGGACTGATTGTACAGGGCGGTCTGTTTGGATAAGTGTGAAGCCAGGATCAGTTATCTTTTCTTTCAGTATGTTCAGCTTATCTTGGTCAATGTTTTGACCTACGAATATATCTAGCATGAGCGGGTCCTCGGTAAACTTTGTGTTGTATTCATTTATGTAAGAGAGTGCGGCAAGGGCGGCGTTGCCCGAGCTGGAGATAGCAAAACGCTTTTGACCACCTCCCGCATATTGCCGAATCATATAGGGGATGGAGCGCCCCTTGTGTGAGCCAAAAGGATGCAAGTCCTCACGTTTAAGGTACAAACTAGGCACACCAAGCCTTTTGGCTAGTTGGGGGACTTCCTGTTGCGGGGTAATCATAACTCGTAGTATACTCTATATAAGTTGTTAGTTGCTAGGTATCAGGTTTTGGCCTAACACCTAACACCTAATACTAATACCTAATCACTTATGACTAAATCACTAATTTGTCCGGAATGTAAAAATGACATAGACCTTGTGGCCTCTGGCGAACTTATGGTTGGCAAGATCATAGAGTGTGACTCATGCGGTATTACTCTAGAGGTCACAGACATTACTACTCCAACAATTACGGTTGAGATTGTAGACGAAGGCAAGTAGCCTCTATCATTCCGCGGAAGCCATGGCTACCTAAGAAGACAATTACCATAGGAGCCTCTGTTGCTAACTGCTCAACTAATTTATCATCGTCTGGGATGTAGCGCACGTCAAGATGTGCTCGTGATATTAGCTTGGCTAGGTCGGCTCCATCCATGGGTTTGGCAGTTCTGTCGGGGTCAATCTTCTGCTTACTTAGACGGGGGATAATGACACTGTCAGCAGCCGAGAAGGCCCCAGTATAACGTGAGGCCATCTCGGCGTTGCGACCGCCGAGATTGGGTTCGAACACAGCCACAATCTTGCCACTATATATCTCACGCAAGTTCCTAAGTGTAGCTCTGGCCTTGTCGGGTGAGTGGGCTAGGTCGTTAATCACAGTTGTGCTCTTGGTTTGGCAGACTTTCTCTAGGCGTTGCCTAAGTCCAGCGAAGCTTCGGATACTTGCTATTATACTTTTGGCTGGGATCCCTAGTTCAAGCGCTATGGCAAAGGCTCCGGTAATATTCTCGGCTTGGAAGTCGCCGATTAGACCACTTTCAATGGCATAGGAATTGGTCTTATCTTTGATACCAAAGCGCAGACCAGTGCTAGATTGACCCACGCGTACATATTGATAATCGGCCGAGCTTTGACGTCCATAGGTTACTACTTTGGCCAAAGCCCCACCAAGTACACGCTTAACTCCGGTGTCGTTATCACAGGCGACAATTAGGCCGGTGGGTGGGATGGAGCTTACTAACTTCTCGAACACTGCGAAGTAGTGGTCCTCGGTGGGGTATAAGTCAGCGTGGTCCCATGATAAGCCTGTTAGTAGTAGGTGCGTAGGGTTATAGTAGACGAACTTGGGCGTGGGGTCATCTCGCTCGCTCCGGTACTCATCTCCCTCAAAGACGCTCCACTCGCCATTGCCAATATGGGCAGGTCGCTCGCCCGATTTAGGTATGCCCCCCATCATGTAGCTAGGGTCAAGTTTGGCTTGTGTAAATATGTGAGCAAGAAGAGCGGTAGAACTTGTCTTACCCCAAGTCCCCGCGACGACTAGCGACTTAGGTTTGATAAAATAATCTCTAAAGACTTGAGTATATGGTACAAGGGGGATGTTGTTGTCTTTTGCATACTGCCATTCGGGATTATTTTCCCCGGCGTAGCTAATGGGGATGACTATATCGGGTTTGCCCATCTTCTCGGGGTGCCAACCTGGGTAAAATTTTATACCAGCTTCTGTGAGTAAGTCCGAGGCCGGCGGATAGAAGCCCTTATCCGAGCCTGTTACCTTCCAGCCAGCATTGGCAAGGGCAAGGGCAAGGGCACTTGTGGCCTTGCCACAAATGCCAATGATGTGGGCATGCTTCTTGCTTGCTTGAGAGTTTGCCATTAGATAAGGATATCACACTTGCTTAAGTGAAGTTTTCAATCTTTCTAGATCTGTTTGCCAACCAGTATCTTTATCAAACCATTCAAGGCCACTAAACTGGAGCTTGTAAGTATCTGTGGGTCTTGTGGCCGAACCTAGGTATACATACTTATCTCCCTGCTCTTTAGCAAGCATAATAGCCATAAGCATCATGCCGAGACCCATACTCTTAGGCACACTAGTTATTGCATCTTTGCTTTGGGTACTTTCGGAGTCGGAGCTGTCATTGTGTAAACTATAGAATGGATAAGAGTAATGCAGTAAGCCTTCCCCCGCATAGCAAATAGTATACCCCAACCCCAACTTAGCCGACGGTCCGCTAAGTAGTGGGTTTGAGAAGCTTATCAATGCATTGAAGTTACTTTTATCTGGGTCAGTTAGTAGCTCTTTTACTTTGTTAGCACTAAAGATGAGTTTACCCCGCGAAGCCTCGGGCGAAGTGGGGCCAAATTTGGTGCTATAGAAGTCTTTAGCCAGTTTAGCTATCTGCCAAGAGTAGTCCTCCATGGGCAGGCTCTCAACATTTAGCTCTATGCCCTCTAGTTGCTTAAGTATACGTCTGTTCTCACTAGATAGCTCAAATTTACTTAGGTCCACCCTCACACTCCGAGTCTGTTGCATAACACCCTTACCCTTACGGGTAAAGACGTAACCTTGATTATACAAATCGCGAACAGCCTCATCCGAAAAATCCGTAATAGTTTTCTCCTCCCAATTTAAATAGTTGTTTTCTCCTCCCTTTAACATTTAACATTTAACATTTAACATTTCTAATGGAGGCCGAGCCAGAGGCCAAAGATTACCGCGGCTAGGTGGATAAGCCAGAAGCGCATTACAATCTTCTCTTCGCTCCAGCCGATGAGTTCAAAGTGGTGGTGCAGAGGGGCCATCCGGAAGATGCGCCTACCAAGAAATGTGCGTCCAAAAACTTGGATAATTACAGTCAGGGTCTCAACTACAAAAATGAAAGCAAGTAGCGGGAGCACAACTATAGCATTGGTAACAACCGCATTAATACCCATAAGGGCCCCGAGGCCTAGACTACCCACATCACCCATTTGGAAGCGGGCAGGTTTGACATTGAAATATGTGTAAGTAATAAGCGCGCCCATGGTTACGGCATCTAAGATGGCCACTTCGCGTAGGCCACTTGCCCAAGCCAAGATACCTAGAGCACCAAAAGTGGGTATGAGGGCTCCGCCCGAGAGGCCGTCTAGACCGTCAGAAATGTTAACAGAGTTGGCGGCAGCGATGACTACAAAGATGACCAAGGGTACTATCCAGAAGCCGATGTTGATGTCTCCGCCAAAGGCGGACCCGCCTCCAGCGGAAAAGGGAAGAGCAATCTCACGCCAGTTCTCGCCTAGCTTCCAATAGATCCACCACGCACTAATGCCTCCAGCTATAAATTGGAGGAGCAACTTCTCATGTACCTGCACGCCCTTACCGGGGTGTGAGCCTAGCCACATACTCATACGTTTGAAGGCCACCCAAGGCAGACTAAGGAAGAGCCAGATGCGCATAAGAGGGTTCTTGTGTACTTGGGCCAAGCGCAGGACGTGTGCGAGCTTGGGGTTACGTCGCTTACTGCCAAAGATGTTAAGCAGGTCGTCTAAACCACCCAAGAAGGCGGAGATGAGCATCACACCTATGGGGACGAAGGTGAAGGCTCGTGACCAGTTAAACAAGATAGTGATGACAGCTACCGTAACGACCACCAATAAGCCACCCATAATGGGAGTACCCACTTTGTCTTTACGCGAATCAAGCGCAAGTGTAGTGTCATATGGGTTGCGTCTAGTGATGTCCCACTTGTAAAGATAGTGCGTAAGAATTGGAGCCCAAAGGAAAGCAATAAAACAAGAAAAGATGATATAGCCGAGGAAAGTGGTAAGTAGTCCCATGTCTTGCATAGAGCCTAACATTAGCAAAAATCCCTCCCCCTTTCAATCATATAAATGTCGAACCCCCGAGACCGTACTGCGCAGGGGCAGATTAGTCTCGGGGGCGTGTGGCTACTCGGTGGGAGCGTCCTCTGCGGGAGTGTTCTCATCATCTTCCCAAGGATTGGCTTGGGGTATGGCGAACGTCGGCTTAACTTCGCCATTGACGATCATCCAAAGGAATTGTACTGCTTCCTGGATGGATCGTGCAGAAAGGCTGATATCCTGCGTCCATGTTTGCCGGCCGTTCCCAGTGGAACTTTGACCACATAGCCGGGTCTCTATCTTTGCAAATTTTTCGTTATGGGTAGGTGCCAGGTAATAGCCTGGTGACATCTTTCCCATATCAAGGTGGTACCACAGGCTAACACCTGCCACCCACTTGTCAGGTAGGCCGGGTGTTTCTTGGGTAGACCTCGGGGCAATCGGATCGAAATGATTATAGTCGAGGTAGAAATCGCCTCGCTCGCACTGTTTCGGCTTCCTTCCCTCCAGCGCCTCTTTGAGGTACGGGTCGGTCTCAGGGTTGCCTGCGAGGTAGAGCCTTGTCGTCCCGATCATGTTGCCTCCTGTGTCTCAGGTCATGTAGGGGATTAGTCCCCAGTCAGCCCAAAACGTCCACTACAGAGCATATCACATGAATAAACACTTGTCAAATATTTAGAACCAGTTTAGGCGTCGTAGTTCTCCGGGGGGGTTACTTGAGTCTATTTGCTCTATGCGTACGCCATGCCCATAACGGCCATCCTCTGGTAGGGCCACTGATTGGGCTATCTCTATTTCGCCATTTTCAATTTTGATTATTACCATTATGTGATTACGTGGGGTGCCGGTTTGCTTGGCATATTTGTTAATAACAAAAAAGTCTCCCGCCCTAGCCTCATTGATCTTGATTTGCCTACTGTTACTTGCGTCAGCAAAGACAGCTACACTCATGTTCTCTACTGGGCGCTTAACAAATAATTTTCTAATAATAGAAAGTACGTTATTGGCCTTAGGGAAAGATAGCTTATCTACCAAGTGACCATACCCACGGCCTACGCCTTCGGCCTCAAGGATGTAATATACGAAACCAGAACAGTCTATGCCCAAGTTGTGGTCTACCAAGAACTTAGTCTTATTTTCTGGCGAGAGTTTAGCTAGTTCGACTTTACTTTTGTGAGCAATTAGCAGGGCCTCCTCCACAATCTCCTCTGCACTCCCTTTGCCCACTTGTACTCGCAGAGCCCCACGCACCTTCTGGCGCTCGTTGGTAAAGTATGGGCACTTAACACCCAGATCTGGTAAGCGAAGGAATTCTGCAAGCACTAAGTTGGCCTCATGGCTTAGTTTGGAATTGATCATGACACAAGCTTTGCTACTTCTTCGCCTAATGGTGAAAGTTTATTATGCCCAGCCATCAAGCTTACACTATTAGACCTTATCTGGAGTAAGTCCTCGCCCGGCTTCTCGGGCACAGACTCAACAGTACTAAGCCCCAGTACTTGTAACTTGCCCACGGCATCTTCTGCGATGGCCACACTTGACTGTCTGCGTATAAGTCGCGCTCCAGCTGTGATCATAGCAGGACTACTTTCAAAAGGTATGTTCGCCAAGGATGCGATATGAGATTCAAAGGTTGTGGGCAGTTCTGGCACGAGCGACTTCTGTAGCATGGATTCGAAGGTTACAGATGCAGTCTGCCGTGCGTTGACCTCTATTAGGTACAGTTCGTCAGTATTCTTGTCGAGTATCAGGTCTACTCCATAGCAACCTCTCCAACCATCTCGCTGCATACGCTCGCCAATTTTGGTAGAAATTTCTCGGGCCTTTCTTTGTTGCTCGGCTGTTAGTAATTTATTCACAATACCCCAATCGTTGCCAATGGTAGCAAAGGGATTATCCGTAAAGGCAGGGAGGCCAGTAATTTGGTAGCTAAGACTGCCTAGGATTACACGCGTACCTGTCACCACGTTGTTGCTGGTAAAGACTGGTCCATCTATAAACTTACTTATACGCACAGGTCTATCGGGGAAGTCGGTGGCAAGTTCGCGCACTTGCGCTTCGCTATCTTGAAGTATAGTGCCAAGACCAGAGTGCGAATGGTTAAATTGGACAATCACTGGCGTACCATCATATACAAGCTCGCTACATCGGCGGATGGCAAAGGGTACGAGTAAGTTGGCCAGTTCGCCCAACCACTTGGTCTGACTGATCTTGGCTTCTACGCGCTCGGCCAAGTCCGCACTGGGGTTAAGTAAGTTCCAATTGTTAAGCTTGCATACCTGCTCGGCCTGGCGATTAGTCTTAAATATCACTAGGTTCTTCTCGGGTTTATTTGCAAATAGCTCAGCCACACGCGGGTCTGTCAATAATTCACGAGTGCTCCTGCTCTCATCACTAAAGATCTCGTAGCCCGCCGTGCTTAGGCTATCGGCACGTTCGGCTTGGCGGGTAATATATAAGACTGGATGCTCTTTAAGATATGTGTATAATTCTTCCATCCTATTAGAAGTTAGCTGTTTTAATGTATATAATGAAAAACATGATTATTGACTATATTGGCTTAGACTCCTAACAGGACCCATATGGGCATACTTTACATTGTCGGGACACCTATTGGCAACTTGGAAGATATTACTATGCGAGCCTTGCGCATTTTACGCGAGGTAGATGTAATATTTTGCGAAGACACCAGAGTTACGGCTAGGCTACTTAAGCGCTACAATATAACTAAGCCTCTAAAACAATTTAACGCTCACACCCGCGTCTCTGGCTTCCAAAATCTAGCTTCTAGCCTCCAGAGTATTGCTTATGTAAGTGACGCCGGTACTCCCGGCTTATCGGACCCTGGAGCAGAGCTGGTGCGCGCCAGCTTGGCTCTTGGCTTTGAGGTGGTGAGCGTGCCGGGGCCTTCGGCTATCTCGGCCATCATCTCACTTTCGGACACCACCATCACCAGCTTTACCTTCCACGGCTTCCCGCCCCACAAGAAGGGGAGAGAAACTCTCTTCAAACAGATTGCCCTCTCACTTAGCGGACCGTCGGCTAAGTCAGATAGATCTATGGGTCTGGCGGAGATTTTTTACGAATCGCCTAATCGCATTGTTAAAGCTCTTACTCAATTAGAGAAGTATGCCCCAGATAGGCGAGTGTTGGTAGGTCGTGAGCTGACCAAAAAGTTTGAGGAAGTTTTGCGAGGCACAGTCACCGAAGTTCGCACCCTCCTTGAATCTGACCCCAGCAAACAAAGAGGCGAGTTCGTCGTCCTAGTTCTTTAATCCTGTCGCATGACTTCAACTGTTGGACATTCGATGTCCAACAGTTGCAGAAATGGGTATTTGTGGTAGCTTGGTCCTTGGAGGTAGCAAAATGGCAGGAAATGGAAGTGGTAGTAACGGCGGTAGCTTGGCTCTACAGTTTGAGGTCCCAGCTCGTACGGGCCCTACGGCAGAGCAAGTCCTTGGCTTGCAAAAGATTGTGTGCAAGCTCCGAGGTATCAAGAGCAGGAGGAGTAAGACGAAAGTAGTGCCGACGCTCCTGCTCGCCGGTTTGCAGTATCTCATCGTCTTGAACGCCAAGAACCCAGACAACCCGGAGTTGGACGAGGCTTACGGCTATCTTTGCGACTTGGGGTACGACTTTTCGGAAATTCCGTCGCTCGTGGCCAGCTTCCTCATCGTCACCTGCGCCAACAACGCCACCTGGAAATTTTAACCCCCCCTAGATAAGACCTCAGAGGTCTTATCTAGGGGTTTCTTTTAATTTTGTGGTATGATATCTGTCATGAAGAGATGGTGGTACATATTGTTCGGCTCAGCTGTTGTAGTGATACTACCTTTGCTTGGCTTGCCTGCTAGCGTGGATAGGGTAGCTTATATGTTTATTGGCATATCTTTTATTCTAATTTCTTTGCACAATATTCGCCGAGGTTACTTGCGTGATTTCGTAGCTTTCAATACTACTACACCCTCTCCGGCGGAGACACCCGAACTTTATCAAGAGCCAACAACTCCCGCTGATGAAGAGGTATCAATTTGAGATCGCAGGAGTATTGCTTATCATAGTTGCAACTTTGGTTGTTGGTACATATTTAGTTTTCGGCTTTGCTAATCAGGCGAGCTTGGTCTATGTAGCTAGGCAAGAAGAACCTAGTCTGGTTGCCCAAGTGCCTCCTAAACCCAAAGTTTTGCACATTAAGACACCCACCCCTGTGCGCGGGTTGTATCTTACTTCTTGGGTGGCAGGATATAAGAATGCTGAAGGTGATTACTCTTGGCGTAAGAAGATTGTCGCCATTGCGACCACTACTGAAATTAATACCCTAGTGATAGATATTAAGGATTACACCGGACGCATATCCTTTGAACTGCCCGGGACTATATACAGTGAGATGGGGGCAGATAGTAAGCGTATACCTGATGTAAAAGAATTTATACAAGAGCTACACGATGAGAATATTTACGTCGTCGGTAGATTGTCGGTCTTTCAAGACCAGTTTCTCACCGCCGAGCGACCAGAGCTGGCAGTACTCCGCAAAGATAATGGGGAAGTATGGCGCGATCGCATGGGGATAGCTTGGCTTGACCCGGGCAACAGGCAAGTTTGGGATTATGTGGTGGGCATAGCACAGGCTTCTTACGCACTTGGCTTTGACGAGATTAACTTTGATTATATCCGTTTTCCCTCTGACGGCAATATGCAGAACACTTTATATCCGCACAGTGACCCCACTCTTGCCAAGCGCGATCAGCTTAATCTGTTCTTCGCTTATCTTGATGGCAAGTTACGGACAGAAGGTATTCCAATCTCGGCTGACATCTTCGGCATGACTACAACCAATACCGATGACTTGGGCATAGGCCAAGTCCTTGAGAACGCCCTTGCCCACTTTGATTACGTTGCTCCTATGGTCTACCCCTCGCATTATCCGCCCAACTTTAACGGCTGGCCCGATCCTAATAAAGTGCCCTACGAGCTAATCCATTTTGTAATGAGTAGTGCTGTAGAGCGCGCTATTATGGCAAGCTCTACTCCAAGCAAGCTCCGGCCTTGGTTGCAAGACTTTAACTACGGGGGTATCTATGGCGAGACCGAGGTTAGAGCCCAGAAGCAGGCTGTCTATGACGTGGGTCTTGATAGCTGGATGCTTTGGGACCCCAGTGTTAAGTACACCATAAGTGCTCTTGATTTAGTGATATAATATTACAGATGGATAAGGACACTAGCGAGAGAGTTATATATTTCGCTGAGACAGACTTCCGCAATCGGAAACAGCGTTTTGGTATTAAAGAGAAGGATCGTTCTCGCCATATGTACGTCATTGGTAAGACGGGTATGGGTAAGTCTACCTTGCTTGAGAATCTAGCCATCCAAGATATCCAGAACGGTTCGGGTCTAGGCTTCATTGACCCTCACGGTGGTTCGGCCGAGCTCTTACTTGACCACGTGCCTAAGTCGCGTATTAAGGATGTAATTTATTTTGCCCCATTTGATCTTGAGAATCCAGTCTCATTTAACGTTATGGAGGACGTGGGCAAGGACCAGCGCCACCTGGTGGCTGATGGGCTTATGGCTGCCTTTAAGAAGATCTGGCCTGATGTGTGGAGTGCGCGCATGGAGTACATTCTCAACAACATCCTTCTCGCCCTCATTGAGTATCCAGATTCTACCTTGCTTGGTGTTAATCGGATGCTGGCCGACAAGTCTTATCGAGATATGGTGGTGGCCCACATTACCGACCCTGCCGTGCGTGCCTTCTGGCTGGACGAGTTTGCCAAGTATACTGACAAGTATATGCAAGAGGCTGGGGCTGCCATCCAGAACAAGATTGGCCAATTTGTATCTTCACCCATTATCAGGAATATAATTGGTCAAACTACCTCCTCTTTCAACATTCGTGAGGCTATGGATAGTAAGAAGATTCTGATTATGAATCTTTCTAAAGGTAGGATGGGCGAGAACAATGCCGCCCTGTTGGGTGGTATGCTAATTACTAAGATGTACTTGGCTGCTATGTCCAGAGCCCAAGTCAGGGCAAGTGAACTTGCTGGACTACCCCACTTCTACTTTTACGTGGACGAGTTCCAGTCCTTTGTTAACGAATCGTTTGCCAATATTCTCTCGGAGGCGCGCAAATACAAACTAGACTTAACCATCGCGCATCAATATGTGGAACAAATGCCCGAGGAAGTACGTGACGCCGTCTTTGGCAACGTGGGGACTACTATTGCCTTCCGAGTTGGACCACTTGATGCCGAACTCTTAGAGAAAGTTTTTGCCCCCAACTTCTTAGTAGAGGATCTTGTTAACCTCGGACGTAACCAGATATATCTTTCGCTTATGATAGACGGTATCGGTTCGCCTCCCTTCTCGGCCAAGACCATACCCCCAATAGTACTCGACGGCGAGTCACGCCGGGAAGAAGCCTTGGCCTTCTCGCGCGCAACCTATGCCAAGCCCCGAGCTCAAGTAGAGAAGTTGATTGAGGACTGGCATCAGGCTATGCCAGTTGCAAGTGGGAGCAGTGATCGTGGTAGAAGTAGTAGTCCTAGTAGTCGGCCCCAATTTGCTGGCAGTAACCAACAGCAGAGACCTAGGCCTACCTACCAAACGCAATCTGCAACACGGGCCACACCTCCCGGACCTGCTAATAGTCAAAATCAGCAAAGTAATCCTGCACAAAGGCCGGTGATTAATAATGTCCGCCATAATACCAACAATCCACCACCCCGCCAGATGGCCATACCCAAAGAGGCCCAAGAGGCACTGGGGGCAAGTAATCTTAAAGATCTGTTAGCTAACGCCCTCAAAGAGGCTCATTACGAACCAAATAATGAAGATGAAGATGAAGATGATGGCGATGTAACAAGAGTTTACAAGCATGAAGAAGCTTCAGAAGTAGTTAACCAAACAGAGCAACCAACTGACCCAGCGATCTCAACCGAAGAGTTAAAGAAAATCTTAGGCAAAAAATAGAAGCTTTACTTTTGGGATTCTGCTGTTAAGATTTGATAAACATGGCTAAAAAGCGAGTTTTGCTATTTTCTACTGCCTACGCCCCATTCTGGTCTGGGGCCGAAATCGCTATCCGCGAGCTTACAAGTAGGATGCCAGATTATGAGTTCGAGATGCTGACCGTGCACCTTGATCCCACAAGTTCCACAAGCGAGCAGGTGGGCAAAATATTAGTGCACAGAGTTGGAGTAGGGAGCCTCCCTATGCGCAAGTTTACGGCTCCCTTTATCGGTGCGTTGAAAGTTTTTCAACTTATTCGCGCTCGGGGGGAGTTTGACATCTTTTGGCCGTTTATGGTGACTTATGTCAGTGGCTCGGCTTACATCTTTAACATCCTAAGATTCTGGCATAGAGTGCCGGTGGTACTAACCTTGCAAGAAGGTGACTCTGACGAACATTTGCGAAGGAGGCACCATGGTTTGTTGGGCCTTGCTTGGCGAGCGGTAATGACTAGGACTAATTATCTAGTTGGCATTAGCAAATATTTGGCCAATAGAGCAATGGGCCTAGGCTATGTGGGTAAGTCGGCGGTGATCCCAAATGGGGTGGCAGACGAGTTCTTTAACATTAAGTTAAAGGCCACCGAGCGCAATAAGTTACGAGAGAGTTTGGGCTATAAGAAGAGTGACATTGTGCTTATCCACACAGGCCGACTTAATGTCAAGAATGCAATTAGTGACATTATCAAATCCTTAGTCTACTTGCCCACTAATTGTAAGTTCCTATCTATTGGTGATGGAGAGTTGGCTGATGAGCTTGCTCTGATTGCTCGGGACTTCCGAGTTGCTGACAGGGTTACATTCCTACCGGCGGTCTCGCAAATAGAGCTGGCAAGATATTTGGCTATGGCAGACATTTTCGTTCGGCCCTCACTCTCGGAGGGCTTGGGTATCTCCTTCCTTGAGGCTCTGGCCGTGGGCTTACCCATAGTGGCCACAGAAGTAGGCGGTATCCCAGACTTCCTTGTAGATAATAGGACCGGCCTATTTTGTAGAGTGGGAGATCCAGAGGACCTAGCAAGTAAAGTTAAGATGCTTATTGCTAATCCAATATTGTTTGCTCGCATATCCAAGGAAGTGCAGTTAGTTGCTCGCGCGAGTTATAAGTGGGAAAAGTTTGCAACAGACTACTCACAAATTTTCCAAGGATTAAGAGAGGGCCTTGGGGTTGATAAGATTGTTATTGCTTCCCCCCTTGCTCCTAACAGCACAAGTAGCACTTATTATGCTACTAGGCTTAGCGAGGAGTTAATAAATAAAGGTATCCCAGTGCGCATACTAACCTTTGCCACCAACTTGCCCACTGGTCTTAGACACATTGTTTATTTTTTCAAACTAGTATTCGCAAGTAGGGGAGTGAGCGCAATAATTGCCCTAGATAACTTTTCTGTGGCTCTTGTTTCAGTCTGGGCAGGTCTGCTCACTCGGACCAAGGTGGTAGTGCGAGTGGGGGGCGACTTCTTGTGGGAGCACTATGCTAATCGCACGGGCGAGCTTATAACTTTGTCCAGATTTAACTCCGTACTAACTTCTCCTTCGCTAAAGCTGTCATATAAAGAGAAAGTAATCAGATATTTAATAAATTGGATTTATATCCACGCTGATCATATCGTCTTCAGCACTCTGTGGCAACGAGATATAGTTATGGATAGTAACGATCTAGTTGCTACCAAGTCTAGCGTCATAACTAACGCTTACCTACAACGTGTGGGTGTGTTTAAAGAGGTGATAGAGCCAAACTTTATCTGGATTGGAAGAGATATACCTCTTAAGAATGTGAGAGTTTTACAAGAGGCTTATACTATTGCTAAAGAAAATAATCCAGACATTACGCTCACTATATATAAAGACTTGTCTCAGAAGGAGGTATGGCCAAAGCTGTTGGAGTGCTATGCTTTGATCTTGCCGTCATTATCAGAAGTTAGTCCTAATCTTGTGCTCCAAGCGATATCATTTGGTAAGCCTTTTGTTATGCCGAAAGACAGTGGTTATGCAGATTGGCTTAGAGAGTTTGGCATAGTAATAGACACAACCAATAAGGCCGAGTTAGCCAAGGCGATGCTTAAATTAACAGATAAAAAGATGTATTTGAAATACAAAAATGCCATAGCCAAATTTGCCTACAAACATACTTATGCTGATATAGCCAAAGAATTTTTAGCATTAATAGAGCAAGAAGATAAAGCTAAGCAAACTAAAGTTAGCAAGTTATGAAAGTTTTATCACTAGGAATCGGCACGCAACTATTTGACACCAAGGGTAAGGTGGCTATGCGCATCCGTGAGCATGGCAAGCAGGTAGCAGAGCTGTGCATTATTACTTACACTGGACCTTCTTACAAATCAGTTACTATTGGCAATAATGTGCGCGTATATCCTACTAATAGTAGCAAACGCTATAGATATTTTTACGACTCGCTTAAACTTGCTTGGCCAATTATCAAAGAGTGGAAGAAGACGACAAATGAGATAGTTATCACTAGTCAGGAGGGCATGACTAATATCCCAGCCATAATATTATCTGTATTCTTTTGCCTCGGGCTAGAGGTCCAGATACATACAGATGTTCTTAGTCGGTACTTTAAGCAAGAGTCCTTAACCAACAGACTCCGGTTGGTGGGTTATTGGCTGGGGGTAAAGAGGGCGCGCTCTGTGCGGGTGGTCTCTCGGCGCATTGCCCGTTTACTCATTACAAGATGGAGAATAGATGGCAAGAAGATAAGTGTTCTGCCGGTGTATCTAGACAAAGATTACTGGTTACAGCCTTATACTAGTCGAGATAATCTACACCAAAGATTTCCCCAGTTTGACAAGATCATCCTTATGGCCAGCCGTTTTACAAGGGAAAAGAATTTACCCCTAGCTCTTGAAGCAGTATCACGAGTGCAAAGCAAGTTCCCCAGGACTGGCCTAGTTATTGTAGGTGGAGGTAGTGAGCAGGCAGGGCTAGTGGGAGGGGGTGTAGTGGTCTTGCCTTGGGCGCTAGAGCTCCGAGATTATTACCACTCGGCTGACATCTTCTTGCTTACCTCTAACTATGAGGGCTACGGCCTAACTCTTGTCGAGTCTGCTCTCTCGGGCCTACCTATTGTTACTACAGATGTAGGCGTAGTGGGGGAGTTAATAACTCCACATAATGCTCTCGTGGCACCAGTAGCAGATGTGGGCAAGCTAGCGGACTGTCTTAACTTCTTAGTGCAGAATGATGAAGCTAGACGCATGATGTCTAAACGCTTACTACAGATAAGCAAAAAGTTACCAGACAAAGATGCCTATATGAATTTGTTTAAAGCTAGCCTAGAGAGATGTATAGTTAAACATGATACCCCAACATCTTGATATGAGAATCTTAATTACAACGCAGAAGGTGGACATGGATGATAGTAACTTGAGCTTCTTCCATGCGTGGATCGCGGAGTTTGCCCGCCACTATGAGCAAGTGACGGTGATTTGCCTTGAGCTGGGTCGGATAGAGTTGCCAAGCAATGTGCAAGTCTACTCACTGGGTAAAGAGCGTGGTAATTATAGAGTTGCTAGACTGTTTAACTTCTACAAATACCTTATTAGCCTTTGGTCTAAATATGAGCGCGTCTTCGTCCATATGAACCCCGAGTACGTACTCCTAGGTGCCCCCCTGTGGCGCATGGGTGGCAAGCATGTCTCGTTGTGGTACACACATAAGCATGTAGATTCTAAATTGAGGTTGGCAGAGAAGTTGATCAATATTATCTTTTCGGCTTCGCCCGAGAGCTTCCGGCTTGCAAGTCACAAGTTGCGCGTAGTGGGTCACGGCATAGATGTTAATAAATTTAATCCCAATGACACAAAGTGGGAAGAACGCGGGGGAATTTTATCAGTGAGCAGGATTAGTCGCGCCAAGAACATAGAGCTCATAGCCACGGCTACAGATAGTCTTGATGTGCCAGTGACAATAGTGGGCGAGCCGATTACAAAGCAAGATGGTGATTATTATGACTCCCTCCTAGCTAAGAATTATGGCAATATTAAATTCGCAGGGCCAAAAGCTCACAGTGCTCTCGGGCCATATTATAAGAGAGCAAAAGTCTTCATAAATTTAAGCGATACTGGGAGTATAGATAAGGCAGTCCTAGAGGCTATGGCCAGTGGGTGCTTGCCTCTTGTTTCTAACGAAGCTTTTAGGAGTGTTCTCAATTCTAAATACTTGGTAAGTAAGGATAGGCAAGAGATAGAGACTAAGGCAAAGAGCTTACTGGCTAGTCCTCCTGACCTCGAGCTAGTTAAATACGTGCGCGATAATCATGGTCTCGCGCGTTTAATTAAGCTCATTGTAGAGATGCTCGCTTAATGTTAATCTGAAGTCTATGTTAGAACTTATTAGCAAATATTCTCTCTTAATTAGATATGTAATATCTGGAGGCACAGCCGCGCTTGTGGATATTGTCATACTCTACATTGCGACCGAGTACTTCGGGGTATGGTATCTGGCCAGCGCCGTGTTTGCCTTCACTCTTGCCTTCATTGTTAGCTTCTTGTTGCAGAAGTTTTGGGCCTTCCGGGATACTCGTACGCAAGCAATGCACGGTCAGCTCTTCTCGTATCTGGGAGTCTTAGTAGTAAATATGATTCTTAACACTTGGTTTATATACTATCTAGTAGAGCACGGTAATCAGCATTATGTCATTGCTCAAATAATTTCTGGAGCAGTAATTGCCCTTTGGAGCTTCTTCATATACCGCTTTGTGATCTTCCGTCTTGGGGCTAATGACGTCAACGATAATGTTGCAGGGTAAAAAAATTGTTGTAGTACTCCCAGCGTATAACGCTAGTCGTACTCTCTTGCGCACATTGCAGGCGATACCCAGAGATGTTGTTGACGACATAATTTTGGTTGATGACTGTAGCAGGGATGATACAGTCGAGGTATCGCGCTCTTTGGGGATTAAAACATTTGTACACGAGAAGAATCTAGGCTACGGCGCCAATCAGAAGACTTGCTATAGCGAGGCTCTTGGGTTGGGCGCAGTGATCGTGGTGATGGTCCACCCAGACTTCCAATACGACCCCAAATATATTCCGGCCATGGTGGCGCCCATAGCAAGGGGCGAGGCAGACGCAGTCTTTGGCTCGCGTATGGTCCACCCAGAGGACGCCCTAAAGGGGGGCATGCCAAGATGGAAGTGGTATGCTAACAAATTTTTAACCATGGTTGAGAATTTTATTTTGAGACTTGATCTCACTGAGTATCATTCGGGATTTCGCGCTTATCACAAGCGAGTATTAGAATTACCCATAGAGCTTAACTCCAATAACTTTGTCTTTGATACAGAGATTATTGTGCAGATGGCGGTAGCCAGAATGCGCATTTTGGAAATTCCCATCAGTACGCGCTATTTCCCTGAGGCCTCGATGATCGGCTTTGGAAAGTCGGTTAGATACGGTCTATCTATTTTGGTTGTTATGATAAAGTATATTCTTCATAAACTAGGCTTTCATCGTGCACAATTTACTTTCGATAAAATCAAGTCGGGTGTAACTTGTAGGCTTTGTGGTGAAAGGAAAGTGCAATTGCTGAAGAGGGCTACAGCAGAACCAAAGAAGCTCTTTGCAAAACCTTACGCCATTACCGAAGAAGGTGCAGGGGAGCATGGAGATATCTATAAGTGTCTAACTTGCCGGGCCTCATTTGTTCAAAGTACAGGGGAGCTAGAGGGACTTTTGCACAATTACTACAAGCAAGCCCCCTTAGATCTGGTATATATCAAAGATGTAGTAGGCAGGAAGAAGACTGCCCGGGAAGTATTAAAGTACGTGCAGGGGAAGACGCTTCTAGACTTTGGTTGCAACACAGGCATCTTCTTAGACCAAGCGCGCACACTTGGTTATGACGTTACTGGGGTAGAGGCTTCTAGTGTAGCTCGCGCTTATGCCAAGCAGAATTATAATCTAGATATTGTAGAAGCTATTCCAGAGGGCAAGCAGTACGATGTTATCACTATCTTTGATGTGTTAGAACATGTAAGTGAGCCAAAAGCTCTTGTCCAGACACTAAGTTCTAAGCTTACCCCCGGGGGGGCAATAGTTATTACTGCGCCAGATATTGGTAGTCCTACGGCGCGTCTAATGGGCAAGAGGTGGCACGCTCTTGTGCCTGGCCACTTAACATACTTTAACAACCACAGCATTTCATACCTGGCTCGCGTGCTTGGTATGAAGGTGGTTAAGACTATCTGGTATAAGCGCTACTTGACTGTTGGCTCGATGATAAATAGGTTACTCCGAAGGCAAGATTTGCGAGTGCCGATTATCGGTGATTTTGTCATTGCGGGTAATACTTATGACGAACCCTTATGGATACTAAAAAAATAATTTTAAGTATTCTATTTTTGGCATTTGTTATCCGGGTGGTGGGTATTAGCTATGGCTTACCTATGACTCTTATACATGATGAGCCGGGCTTAGTCTTCGGGGCTCTCAAGATGTTAGAGCTTAAGAGTGTCCTACCCTTTATGCACTTGGCTGACTTTGCCGGCACTTTATACTACCCGCCTTATATATCATATTTGTACCTACCGTTTTTTGCTATGGCTATTGGGGTAAAACTTCTTACTGTTACAAGTAATTTTGAATTGCTTAAAAATTTGCTAATTGCTGACCCCACTGTATTTTATCTGGGAGCTCGGTTTATTTCGGTCCTCTTGGGCACTGCTACAGTCTACTTGGTTTATCTTATCGGCAGGCAGATGTGGCAGAGTAAGCGCTCCGGACTCTACTCGGCCCTTATGCTCAGTCTCTCGTACATCCACACCATCTTCTCGCATTGGGGCAGACACTGGGTGTCGGTCACGTTTATATTTACGCTTGCTATGTATATGCTATCCCGGCGTGACATTGCGCAAAGCAAGCGTTACTTCTGGGCCACATTAATTTTGGGCATTGGCATCGGCTTTAACTTCCAGATGACCATTGGTATCTTGCTCTTGCCTCTGTGGTATCTCTTGTATGACAAGCAGAGGCTTCGGGATGCTCTCTCTGCCACCTGGGTGTGGAAGCTTGTTTTGCTCTTTGTTAGCCTGCTTGGCTTGGCCTACCTTATCTATCCTGCCGGCTTCGTAGTCACAGCTAATGACGTTTATGGGGCCTCTAAGGGCCTAGGGGGCCTGTTACTTAGCTACGCCTTCCATGCCTCCACCCTGCTCTTTAACGACCCTATTTTGCTCATATTTAGCTTACTGGGATTATATTACGCTTCTCGGCATAGGCGAGAGACACTCACACTTATTTACTTTAGTATAATCTATGTGGCGGTGTTCTACTTCCTGCTGTTCCAGGTTGATCGTTATATTATGATGCTCTTACCCATACTGGCCCTCTACGCTGGCTATGGCCTTGAACGGATAATTGCCAACAAGGATGACGTTAATATTTCTACTCCTTCCGATCTTTCTATGTCCAAGAAAATTTTTGTAACATGTATTTTTACTGCAATGCTTGTCCCAATAGTTAAAGCAGATTATTTGCTATATCTAAATGACACGCGTTCTGTAGCTAACAAATGGATGATGAGCAATTTAGCCCCGGGGACAAAAGTATTTGTCTACGGAGATGCTTGGCGCATGCCTACCAATGCAAGTGCGGTAGACGAATTAGAAGTGTTGGACCCTGACGCTCTGCGGAGTGTAGATAAGGCCGAGAGAGAGTTAGACAACAAGCAAGGCCTGCACGTCCTTAATGCATATAATATCAAAGACAAACAATTCTTCGCCAACCTAGAAGCATATCTGAAAGATAATAACTATCAGTACCTAGCCCTAGACCTAGAGCAAGCCAAGCGCAAAGGCTTTACTCATTTACTTACTCTTGGTGAGCCTGTGCCTTTTGAAGGAGGCGTAGCTAAGTGGGAGGGATATATGGATAGGTCGCGCGACGTGGCTAACTGGTTTGGTGGGGGACTTGGAGCGCGCGAAACTATCCCCTGGTTCGCAGGAGGCTTCACCACTCTGTACTCCCTGCCCCAAAACGGTCCCAGCATAATTATCTACAAACTCAACTAACCGGAGGAGGACCGTCCTCCTCCGGCAGGAGTAGGAGGGATATATGGATAGGTCGCGCGACGTGGCTAACTGGTTTGGCGGGGGACTTGGAGCGCGCGAAACTATCCCCTGGTTCGCAGGAGGCTTCACCACTCTGTACTCCCTGCCCCAAAACGGTCCCAGCATAATTATCTACAAACTCAACTAACCGGAGGAGGACCGTCCTCCTCCGGTTTTAAGCCTGATCATAGCCATTGACAGTTAGCTTGTCTGTGATGTATAATACACATTGAATCTGAACCCGGTCTAGCGCTTTGCTATGGCCACTAACAACAGGAGGAAACCGTGAAAAAGGTTCTTGCTCTATTCGCCATTGTCGGCGTGGCTATCACCACCTGCTACTTCTTCCCCAGCTTCACTCAGTTGTCGTTCGACACCAGGACGGCATCCTGGCCAAGTGGCGCGGTCGAGCAGATGGTCGTGGTGTGCGTCGTCCCAACGGAACAGGAGCCGGATCACGTTATGGTCTGGATGCACTCCAAGGTCATGACGGGCACGATCGACCTCTATCCCGTCAAGAACGACATCGCCGGTCGCTGGTGCCGGGAGTTGGCCTTCAGTATCAACGACAGGGACAGTGGCGAGTTTCTCGACGTCCAACTCCATGCGAGCAGGCTCACCGCCAAGCTCTCGCGGGTCGAGCTCTGGCATCCGGTCGACGAGAATGAGATCGCGTGCGCTGTTCGGACCGACGACTTGGATACTGGAGGGTCGGGTGGCAAGTACGCCCTGAACCTCCGACCAACCGGCAACATTCCGAGAGAACAGCTCCCGGTGCGCAGGTTGTTGGACGCAGGACTGTTCCTCCAAGCGATCAAGGGTCAGGCGGTCTATCCATCACCCCCCATATAACCCCCAGAGCCCCGGATCCTTTTCGCCACCTTCGGCGGATTGGGTTCGGGGCTATTTTCAATTAACTTGTTTGACGCTCGGTGTTGAACAGTGTTGAACAGGTGAGGTGAACAGATTGGGGGAGTGAAGAAGTGGGGGAGGTAGTTGGAAGTTGCTGGAGTGGCTGGGACTTGGAGAAGGGAGTAGTGATGGGCGTGGTATAATGCACGGTATGTGTGCTATTAATGGGTTTAATTGGTCGGATACGGAGCTGGGAGCTCGGATGAATGCGGTTACGGCTCACAGGGGTCCAGACGGCACGGCGGTATATGTAGATAAGGGAGTGACTCTGGGGCATAATCGCTTGAGTATTATTGATCTATCAGAGTCAGCTAGTCAGCCCATGCATAGCGCAGATGGTCGCTATACAATTACTTACAACGGCGAGCTCTACAATTATTTGGATATAAAGAAGGAAGTAGGCGACTATCCGTATAAGTCTAAGAGCGATACCGAAGTGATTTTGGCCGCTTATAGTAAGTGGGGTAGTGGGATGTTAGAGAAGTTTAACGGCATCTTCGCGCTTGCTATATGGGACAAAGAGAAGGGCGAATTATTCTTAGCCCGTGACCAGATGGGCGTTAAGCCCCTTTACTATTACTACGCACCCGCTACGAGTAAAGAACCTCCTAAATTTATTTTCTCCTCCGAGATTAAGGGCATTTTAGAGCATAAGTTAGAACGAAGATTAAATCTCACTGCTTTTAACCATTACTTGAGATTGCTGTATGTGCCGGAACCATTTACGTTGTTTGATGGAGTAAATAAATTGCCTCAGGCGCATTCCGCCATCTTAAATAGTTCTGGTCTTAAGTTGACTCGTTATTGGAACAAGGATTTAGAAACCCCTATCCCGGAAGAGGTAGATAGGCGGGCGACTTTTGAGAGTCTAAGGAGTATGGAATTGTATAGCAAGATAACAAAAGCTGTTGAGCGACAGCTGGCCTCAGACAGGCCACTCGGGGTGTATTTATCGGGCGGTATAGACTCTAGTTCGGTCTTGGCCTCTATGAAGAAGTTCAGAGACAGTATAGATACATTTTCTGTCGGCTTTGACCTTGAGGAAGGCGAGCAAGAAGAGAAGTTTAATGCTGACTTTAACCTTGCACGACAAGTAGCTAAGCACTTTAACACCAACCACCACGAACTAACTATAAAGTCAGACCAGGTGGTTGATTTGCTTAAGCAGGCTATATGGCATATGGACGAGCCTGTTGTTAATGCCACTATTATCCCGATGATGGCTCTGTCTGAGTTTGCCAAGAATAAGGTGGACGTAGTCTTGGGAGGAGACGGCGGGGACGAGCTCTTTGGTGGCTACGAACGCTACCAACTCTCCTATAGGGCATCGAGCTATAGATTAACCGTACCAAATTTTATACGTTCGTGGCTTAATAAGTTTCCAAAACTTGCGAAGCTTAATACCAATGAGGGAGTGGATAGGTATGCCTTGTTTATGTTCCAGAAGGAAGACGTGATATCAAGAGTTATAAATAGTACTTACGATAACAAAACGATAACTAGGGAATACTTTGTGAGTAAGTATTTTCCCGAGAAAGATTACAGAACAGAGAGGGATTCTTTCGAGGAGTTGTTTATGCGAGTAGATCGCAGGACATGGCTAGTAGATGAGGATTTAAATAGAGGAGATAAGCTCTCTATGGCCCACGGCCTAGAGCTTAGAGTCCCGATGTTAGATAGAGATGTGGTTGAATATTCGGCAACTATCCCCGCAAGAGCAAAAATTTTTATAGCAGGCCTAAACTTGAGTGCAACTAAAATCCCAGGGAAAGGGATACTTAAAGCTGCTTTCGCTGAAGATTTACCCAGCTTCCTATTTGGTCAACCTAAGAGGGGATTTTATTCACCTGTTGCCAAGTGGTTGCGTAGACCAGAAGTGTACAACCTAGCCAAAGAAGCATTTACACCAGAATATTACCCACCCAGTGCAGATTTGTTCAATTGGGATGAGATTAATGTGATGCTTGAGGAGCATTATGACAAGAGTAAGTACCACGCCAACATTTTGTGGTTAGTCCTGTCGTTCCAACTATGGGCTAAAATGTTTAAAATCGAAGTGTAAGCGTTAAAACAGGAAGAAAATCTATAGGCTACTTCACTTTCAGAGTGTGCTATAATATATATGTATGAAGAATGATCGAAGTTTTACAATCGAAACAGAACAAGAGGCAGATGGGCGCTGGATAGCTGAAGTTATTGAGTTACCTGGCGTTTTGACCTATGGAGGAAGTGCTGAACAAGCGAGAGCCAAAGTAGAAGCTCTTGCTTTTCGAGTACTTGCTGATGAACTAGAAGCTAGTCATAGTACTTCACCATCTAGTTTCTCTAATGTGTCGTTCTCTCTTATATGAGTAAGTGGCCAAGTGTGAAGGCGAGCAAGGTCTTTCGCGCATTGATTAAGATTGGTTGGGAGATCAAAAGACATGGGAGTGGTTAACACATAATTCTTGAAAAAGAAGGACACCCAGACTATGTTTGGGCATTTTCCAACAGCGAAGAGATTGGCTCTAAGATGTTAGCTCGCATATCAAAACACACCGAACTAACTACAGAAGATTTATAAGTTTTTGAACTCCCATACATTAATTTGTGATGAAGAGTATTTAATCATAATGATTTTGTAGCCGTAGCAATTAGCGACTCACCTAATTTTTTCAATGGGCCGATGGACGGCAGAGTGAAGGTTATCTTAGCCGAGAAGACGCGCTCTGTATCTACAAATATATTTCCAAACTTAGCTTGTTCTAGCATATTCATGAGCTGAAGGGGGGAGTAGAAGATCTTATGGTCACTGTTGCCTAACAAGTCCTCTCTTCCTTGTACTGTGTAGCGTAGGATGCGCGAGAGCGAGTAGACATTGGGCAAGTCAAGCACTAGTCTGCCCCCAACCTTAAGCACCCGTCTGCATTCTTGCAAGACAATCATTGGTGTCCAAGTATGCTCAAGAACCTGTCCCATATAGACAAGGTCAAAGTAGTTGTCAGCAAAAGGCATCTTTTCGAAAGTGCCAACATGTTGATTGGGAAGATTAAGGTTGAGGGACTTCGGGTCTTGCGAATCAAGGCCAAAGAACTCGCAAGCAGGGAAGTCTCGTACCAATTCTGTGTGCAAACGGGCTTTCTTATCTAAATTGCCAATGTCTAATACTCTTGCGAGATCACTTTGTTTAAAATCCTTGAGAAACTGGGCAAGAAAGTCGTACCTTGTCATATCGCAAATATTAGCACACAATAGAGTAATGGCTACAAATAAGAGTAGAGGCTACGTGCTTATTACCGGCGGGGCCGGCTTTATTGGTATTAACACCGCCCTACACTTCCTAGCCGGGGGTACTAAGGTGGTCATTCTGGATAACTTCTCGCGTATCGGGTCTAAAGATAACATCGTATGGCTTAAGAGTATCTATTCTGACAAAGTAAGGATAATCAAGTCTGATATATGTAATGATAGGAAAGTTTTGGAACAAGCGGTGGCCAACGCCTTCGCGGTTATCCACTTGGCGGGCCAAGTGGCAGTGACTAAGTCAGTTACTAATCCACGTGACGACTTCGAGCGTAACGCCCTAGGTACTTTTAATGTTCTTGAAGCTGTGCGTATAAGCAAACATAAACCAGCACTTATTTATTCTTCAACCAACAAAGTTTACGGTTCGCTCTCTGGAGCGAGGGTGCGCGAAGGGGCCAAGCGTTATAGCTTCTCTAATCGTCCGAAGGGCATAGCCGAGGATGAGCCACTGGACTTCCACTCCCCCTACGGATGCTCTAAGGGGGCAGCTGATCAGTATGTGCGTGATTATGCGCGCATTTATAATCTCAACACAGTCGTCCTTCGCCAATCATGCGTCTATGGCCCACATCAGTTTGGTATTGAGGACCAAGGTTGGGTAGCTTGGTTTATTATCGCTAGCAACATGGGTCGCGAGATAAGCATCTATGGCAATGGTAAGCAGGTGCGCGACATACTCTATGTGAGCGACCTTTGCGAGCTCTATGAGAAGCTGATAAATAATATCAAGAAGGTCCGAGGGCAAGTGTTTAACATTGGAGGCGGAGTAGACAACACCCTATCCTTGCTTGAGTTCTTACCTATGTTGGATAACGCTAGTTATAACTTTGGTAAGGTTCGCCCTGGCGACCAGCCGATATATATATCGGATATTAGCAAGGCCAAGCGTCTGCTTGGTTGGCAACCAACAGTATCGCCCAAAGAGGGCATAGTTAAACTTAAGCAATGGGTAGAGGACAACAAAACAGTTCTAAAAAGATACTTGTAGTCACTCCGCGCTTCCCCCTACCTGCCACTGGCGCCTGCGAGAAGGATCGCTACTTTAACCTGCTCCAGCTTAAGGCTATGGGCCACCAAGTAGAAGTCCTTACTAAAGTACATCCAAGTTACGACAAAGTTGCTGTCGCCAATTTTGAGCAGAGCGAAGGTATCCGGGTCATTACCCAGCCTTATGTTTTTATGGGCACCAGGGGTATGGGCTTTTGGCTTGGGCATTTATTGCCCTGGAACTGGGACGGGGCCGCTTACGAATATGCCCACAAGGCTACCAGGCAAGCTCTAGAAGAAGCTCTAGATACCTTCCAACCTGATCTTGTTTGGTTTGACTACACATATCTTTGGCCACTGTATAAGCAAGTGAGGAAGAGGGGAGTGCCTATTATTACCCGTTCAATAAATTTTGAAGCTCGGCATTTCTTACAAGAAGATGGTTACACACTAATTAATCTTGTCAGATTCATTCCCAAGTTTATAAGCGAACTTGTTACTATCCGCTTGAGTGACTGGATATTTGCCATTACGCCAGACGAAGCCAAGATATATAAGAGCTGGGGTGGTGAGGGTAAAACTAGCACCCTGCCCTTGCGTGGCTTGAGCAAAGTGCTAGGCAAACAAGTGCCGGTTAAAGCTGGCAGGGCAGTGCTTAAAGTTTTCTTTATGGGTTCTACATATAATGTGCATCATAATAGGGCTGCTCTCGAATTTATTATCAAAGAGATCGCGCCCTTAGTCTGGAAGGAAGCTCGGGACAAGTTCGTCTTTTATATTCTTGGTAAGCAAATTCCCGCAGACCTAGACAAGTATATAACTAATAATGTTCAGTATGTGGGTTATCAAGACCCGGTAACATACTTGCAAGATATGGACATCGCCCTAGTGCCTTCACTCTTTGGAGCCGGTATGCAACAGAAGGTCTTCGAGCCTATGGCCCTTGGTCTACCCCTTGTTACTTCAAAACGAGCCATAGCCGGTTACCCCTTTATCGCTGGAGAGCACTACTTAGCGTCCCGAGCGCTAAATGAATTTGTAGAGCAGATTATGTTGCTTACTGATGAGGGTTTACGGCAGAAGCTTGCCAACGCAGGCCATAGGCGTTCGCAAGAACTCTTTGCCCAAGATAAAGTTGATAGGATAGTTAGTAGCGTGATTGATAGTTTAATCAAGTAACAAGAGATTATATTTATAATTATGAGACCTAAAGTTTATATTGGTAAGCTCCTGTCGGATAAGAAATCTTATCTACCAATTTTGTATCCTAATCTAGGCCGGCAACATAAAGATAGTAGACTGTTTTTGGATCGCGCGTATGATTGTCTGACCTCCCCGGTCGTAGATATTGTAGAGAATGTTAGTGAGGCGGACTTTCTCCTTATTCCATATGACTTCTTTAATATAAGTGAGCGTCAGAGTTATATACGGGAGTTTGAAACACTAGCCAAGAAAGCTAATAAGAAGATTATTATTTTTGACTTTAGCGATTATACAGAGCCGATAGATGTAAGCAATGCTCTTGTATTTAGAGTTTCTCAAAAAAGAGGCGAAAAAAGATCCAATGTGATTGTGATGCCACCCTTTGTAGAGGATCTTAAGGTGGCTATGCCTAGAGCCTATAGAGATAAGCCACTTGTGAGCTTCATGGGTTATGCGGGACACAATTCGCTTAAATCTAAAATGGCTTATTTGCTTAGAACACTGTTTGCAGGCGGGGGAGACAAACCCGGAATTTATTATAGAAGGAGGGCGATTGAAATATTGTCCAAAGCAGAAGGGATAGACACTAATTTCAAAATTCTTAAGACATACTCTGGTCATAGCGATACTATCCTAGGTGATCCAGAAGTAGTTAGAGCGAACTATATAAAGAGTATAGTAGAGAGCGACTTTGTGCTTGCGCCAAGGGGCAATGGCAACTATTCTATCCGCTTCTTTGAGGCTCTGGCACTTGGGCGGATACCCATACTTATTGATGTTGACCAAGAATTACCAATGGAAGATTTAATAAACTACGAAAAATTCATAATAAGAGTAGATTACAAAGATATGAACAATCTCTCGACTATTGTTACGGCCAAATGGCAGAGTCTAAATAGTGAGTCATATGCCAATATGCAAAAAGAAGCTAGACTTAACTTTGAGCAACATCTTCGGATGGACAAATTCCTGTTCTTAGCTTTTGGTAAGTTAGTAGGACGTAACTAGTTGCCATAATAAACAAAAGTTGATTGATCCCAACTCTGTAGCGAGCCGCTCCGAATGGTGCACTGAGTAAAGTAAGTCCAAGGATTAGCAGTATCATTACTAACTTTCCAACTAGTAGCCTATTTTTTGCAAGAGTTGAGTCCAAAAAAGCAAAAAGGGCAATCAAAGAGAAAATCCAGGTTGAAAGTTTAAGTATGAAATCAGAAGTAACTTGGTTTAGGTCTAAGCCCTCAGTAATGGTGCTATAACTTGTATCAGTAAACATATTTGAGAATGTTTGACCAATGAATACGGCGTAATAAAATGGATATTCCAAGATAAATCTTTTCCCAGCATTAAGGTAAGTACTTGCTTTTTCGGCTTGCCAATAATGGGTGAGGTCTAATTTCTCATAATCAAGTTTGTTATTATCTAGGAGTCTTCTGTCTTCTAACCATCGGTTAAAGTGCTTGGCATTATAGTTGTAGACATTGTACTCTACTATGGTGCTGTAAGACCAAAAGCCGAGTTGGATTTTATTTCTCACTATCCAAGGCGCAGATATGGTGGCTATAACAATTAATGAAGCCAAGGCATGTTTGAGGGTTTGCTTGCTACAGCCGTCAATAAAAGCTACAAAGGGTATTAGAAATAAGATGGGGAAAACTACAGGTTTAATTAAGGCTGATAAGGCAAATAGACACGAAGCAAGCATGTAGTGAATTATCTTTCTTCCCAAACAATACTTTGCTGTAAATAGAAGAGCGGGAATAAAGAACAAAGCCAATAGCCACTCGGTTACAAGTTGGTTGTTGAGCAGAGCCGTATATGGTTCTAGAGCTAGAGCTAGGCTACCGTAATATGCTGCCCTTGGCTCGAAGACATCTTTCGCAAGTAAAAAAATTAACACGATGCCTAGGCTCATTATAAGACTTTGGACTAAGGCAATCGTATATAATGAAGCATCTAGTAATACAAATGGGGTAAGAAATAGTGGATAAAGAGGTGTTCTGAAGTTATCAGACTTGAGCTCCCCCGTAGAATCATCCATAGAGTAAACGCCGTGATTTACAATGTTCGTAGCAATACCAAAATAGTCCTTACCATCGCGATGCATAATAGACTCGGCTGAATCAAATGAAGCCAAGGCTAGGAGTCTCATAGCCATAGCAAGCACAAAGAGAATTATGATCTTTTTGCCCATATTATTCCTTGAACCCTATTCTCTTTATCAAACTTAGTAATAGTAAAGCCTGCTCTACCTAGATATCTAATAATTTCCTCCGGTTTGTACTTGGGATGTAAATGGAATTCTAAGCTTATTCTTTCAATCTTAGATAAATAATTTAATGGTGTGTTTAATAGTATTTCATACTCTGCTCCTTCGCAATCAAGCTTTAGGAACGTACAAGAAGATATATTGTTATGATCAAGGATGTCTACAAGTGTCGTGCAAGGGACACTAATTGGAGTGTTATTGTCAGTGGCTAGTATGCTATGAGCGGCAGTGTTGTGCCTATGTTTGTATAAGGGTACCAGCCCAGGAATACCACTTACCGCAAGATTATAAGCTTTTACATTCGGTAAGTTATTAAGCTCAATATTGTCTAGCAAAGCGAGATAGTTCAGAGGATCAGGTTCGTATGTATAAACTAGAGCTCCAGATTTACCGACAAGTAGTGAGAATGATCCTATGTGACCTCCGATGTCTATTACTACATTACTTTTATTAAGAGCTAGGTCTGACTTAGCATATTCGTTCCACATTAGACAACTAACTGCCATATAGAGATCTACTATTTTAGATTTTGTATTGGTCGCTCTTATATTTAGCTCAATATTAGAAATCCTGATTTTTTTGGTGAGGCCAAAAGTGAACCAAAAATAGAGCCAGTCTCGCAGGGGAAAGAGCCTAATAGAGTAAAAAAATAGAAAAAGGGCCTTCTTTATAGCTATGCCATATCTATAAATCATAGGCAGATACTAGCATATTATGAAGTGACACCAAAGCTAAAATGGGTTAGAATCCAACTGTGCAAAAGCTTTCAATCATAATCCCTGCCTATAACGAACAGGCTACTATAGAGCGCACGATATCTCGAATTAAAGCGGTGCCTCTGGCCTTTACAAAAGAGATAATTGTGGTTAATGATGCTTCAGTAGACAAGACTAAGGAAATATTAAGGGGCATAAAGGATATCTTCGTATTCGACCACTCAACTAACCAAGGCAAGGGTGCAGCTATTAGAACTGGATTATTACAAGCCAGTGGGGATATTGTCATAATCCAAGACGCGGACCTTGAGTATGATCCAAATGAATTTCCAAAACTTATAGAACCTGTAATTTCCGGTTTTGCCGATGTTGTCTACGGCTCTCGTTTTAAAGGTGATGGACCACATAGGGTATATTACTTGCATCACTATTTTGCTAATAAATTCCTAACCCATTTTTCCAATCTTCTTACTGGACTTTATCTTAGTGACATGGAGACTTGTTATAAGGTCTTTACCAAGCAAGTGGTGGATACATTTAAGGATAAGCTTGAATCTAAGCGCTTTGGTTTTGAGCCTGAAGTAACCGCTCGGGTGGCTAGGGGTAAGTGGCGAGTATATGAGGTGGGCATATCTTACCACGGCCGAACCTACGGTGAGGGCAAGAAGATAAACTGGAAGGACGGCCTAGCGGCCATTTGGCACATTATTTATTTCAACTTATTTTCTAAGTAATTATGAGTAGGAAGATAGATTGGCCAGTCATTTGTCTTGTTACGTTTATGTTTATGTTTGTAGTGCTTTGGTGGCCACACAGGCTAGAAGTGCCAAGATATTGGTATGACGAAGCAGTCAATTATCAGATCGCGCGCAACGGAGCTGAAGCGGGTGTACTAAACCTAGTTATTACTCCAGATGAGGGTTACCCTTTACCTTACCAATTCCAAACTAGTGGTTATCCTCTTAGTGCGCCCCTTGCGATCTTGTTTAAACTTTTTGGGGCAAGCTTTGAACTGGCTCGAGGTTATATGCTTGTGTGGTTCTTCGCATTATTAACAAGCGTTTTTTTCTTTGTAAGACGCTTATCTGGTCCTTGGCTTGCCCTCGCTTCCGCACTTATTGTTGGTACTTTTGCCCCAATAATTTTCCATAGTCTCTCTATTATCGGCGAAGCCCCGGCACTTACATTTATGATTTGGTCTGCGTATTTTTTTTCTAGATACCAAAGTGATCGAGGCCATATGTACCTAGGAGCGCATGCCCTTGCTTTGGGCCTTATGCTTGCGAGTAAACCACTCTTCGCTCCCGTCGCACTTATGGCCTTGCTCGTGCACTTGTCTAACAGAGACAATATGAGCAAGCGGGAGTGGGGAGTATTGGCGACTTATTTTGCCTTACCTATTGTAATATTTGCCGTTCTTGTTCTACCAAATGGCTTTACATTTAGTGACGTCTTGAACACGTATCAGAACAGGGCGACCCACGGCAACCTAGTACAGAATATATTTACCAATTTATCTCGCCTGCCAAATGAACTCTCGTTAATTTATACTCTGATGCTAGGTTCTCTGCTTGCCTTACATTCAAGATTCATAATAAGAAGCAAGTCTACAGATCAGTCAGGCCAACTTACTCATCAGAGCTTCGGCCAAACTCACAAACTTTTAATCTCATATTGTCTGGGTATGACTGCATTTTTCCTAATTAGCGCTGGTTGGAACAGATACTTACTTGCTACTCAGATAATCTTACTGTTGTCTTTGCCGGTAGCTCTAGCCGGGCTAATTCGCAAGAAGTGGCTAGTTGCGTTAGTAATTATTCTAACCCTTACTTTGCATGTTTACCAATTTAACAAAGTAATAGGTCAAAGCTTCTGGCAGAATGCTTGGTATGCGCGTTTGACCGAGTTTGTTAATACAGAGGCACCCGAGGGCAAAGTATTTGTACTTTGGAGTGCCGAGACTGCCAGTGTCGTGCCCTTAGACCGCCTCTACTTCCACACACGCTTTGAAGATAGGGAAGTTATGCCAAACAAATTACTAGAGCTAGATAAGTATAAATTTGACTACATAATAACTAAGCCCAATAACATCGACTTCATCCCATACAGATCGCTGGTCGAGAAGAACTATGTGGTAAGTGCAAAGATAGAGAATCTCGAAGTCTGGCGTAGAAAGTAGTATATAACTGGTAGATTATTTTTCGGGAACTTTCAAGAGTAGTTTCCATGGCAGTAATATAGATTCAAAAATTTTCTTACCGGACATTTTAGACTTGCCCTCGCGTCTATCTGTGAATGTAATTGGGATTTCTGTGCTATTAAGGCCCAGCTTATGCAGGACATATTTTGTCTCTACGCAGAAGGCGTAACCACTTGAGTTAATGTGTGCACCTGTTATGACCATTAGTGCTTGCCTAGAATAGCCAACAAAGCCAGAAGTCATGTCACTTATGGGTGCGCGCAAGACAAGTTTTACATAAAGATTTGCGTACTTGCTTAACAGCCTCCTGTGGAGTTTCCAGTTGGCAATGCCTCCACCAGCGCAATAGCGCGAGCCTATTACAAAATCAGCATGCTTGCCTTTCAAGACACTTACAATTTTATTGAGGACTTTTGGATCATGAGAGAAGTCAGCGTCCATAGAGACTGCTTTCTCAAAGTTGTGAGTCAGTGCCCACTCCAAGCCAGCCATGACTGATGGCCCGTAGCCATAGTTACTCGTTCTTGCAAGTAAGTGGACTCTAGTGCCCAAACTCATGGCTACTTGCTGGGTGTCGTCACTAGAATTGTCATCTACTATCAAGACTTGATAGTCTTGACTTAGACTCAAGATATCTTTAATTAGTAGGCCTATATTGTCGGCCTCATTTAGGGTAGGGATGACGATGATTGTATCTTGCACAAAATAAGTATAGCATTGAGCTAAATGAAGAAGCTAATTGTAAACGCGGACGATTTTGGCTGGTCGGAGGGTATAAACAAAGGAATAATAGATTGCCACAAAAACGGCATAGTAACCAGTACTAGTTTACTTGCCACAGGCCAAGCTTATGACCATGCAGTCTACCTAGCAAAAGCTAACCCAACACTCTCCGTGGGGGTGCATTTGAACTTTTATCGAGGGACACCCCTGCTGGAGACGAGCGATGTGCTATATGGGAGCATACCAAAACTTGTAGCATACTTAATGATTGGTAAAGTAAAAACTTCACAAATAGAGGCAGAGTTTAGAGCTCAGATAGATAAAATAATACTTTCAGGCATAAGACCTACCCATTTAGATTCAGAGAAGCACGTTCACCTACTGTCACCCAAGGTGTATAAGATAGTAAAAAAATTATCTAGTGAGTACGGGATAAAGCAAGTTAGAGTGGTTAAGGAGCCCTTACTGGGCTCTTGGAAGAGCTTTGTCTTGGGGTTAAACTCAAGCTATAATACAGAAGTTGGGAGTTGCGGTGTGGCGTACTCACCTACTAGCTATGTGGGCCTAGAGAGAGTCTTGAGGCAGGCTAGCAGGTCGGAACAAGCCGAAGTTGAACTTATAACACATCCCGGTTACCTTGATGAAGAATTTTGGCAACTACAAGCAACTATCCCAAATAAGCTAACTTATGCTAGGGAAGAAGAGGCGAAGATATTACAAAGTGAACGTGCCAGAAAATTAGTTTCTAAATATAATTTTGAGCTCACAAGTTTCGGAGTAAAAAATATATGATGAAAATATGAAGAAAATTTCTATAATAATCCCGATGAAGAATGAGGAGCAAAGCATCCCCGAACTGTGGGCCAGATTGGTGGTTGCTCTAGGAAAAATCGACTGGCAGTGGGAAGTTATTTTTATTGATGACGGCTCTACGGACCGGACGCTGGAGGTACTCAATGTTTTAAGAGAGAAAGATAGTAGGGCTAGAGTGTTATCCTTTGTTCGCAATTTTGGTAAGGCTTCAGCTTTGCAGGCAGGCTTTGACAATGCTAAAGGTGATTACGTATTAACCATGGACGCTGATCTTCAGCACGAGCCAGAGGAGATACCAAACTTCGTGACCAAACTTAAAGAGGGAAATGATATGGTTATATCTTGGCGTCATAAACGACGAGACAATGCTCTGACACGCAAAATCCCCTCCTGGCTTGCTAATAGGATAATAGAGAAGATGTCAGGTCTAAAGTTGCATGATTTTGGTGGCACATTCCACGCATATCGTAAAGAATTACTGGAAGGTATAGAGCTCTACTCAGAGTTACATAGATTTATTCCCGCTCTTGCCAATTGGAATGGGGGATACAAATATGTAGAACTTCCAATCAACAATCCAGATCGTAAATACGGCAAATCTAATTATGGCCTGGGCAGGATATATAAAGTTATAGTGGACTTAATAGTGGTTAAGTACTTTGCGAGTTATGTAAATAGACCCTTACAAATATTTGGATCAGTGGGCTTCTCACTGCTTGTCTTAGGAGTTTTGGGTAATATTTTCTTGCTCTACAAAAAGGTTTTTTTGGGAACCTTAGTTCTAGTCGAGCACGGACCGTTGTTTATGGTTTCTATCTTTTTAGTGATTATTGCTTTACAGTTTATTTTCTTCGGTATCATGGCCGAGATGTTATCGAGAATATATTTTAGGAGTTCAGATAGACATATATATAAGTTACGAACTGAAATGGAGTAATTATGGACAATTTTCTTGAAGTAGTTAAGACTAGGAAGAGTATTAGAAATTTTAAACTCGAGCCTGTACCAAGAGAAATAGTTGAGGAGATCTTGGCCCTTGCTGTGTATGCCCCAACAAATTGTAATCAGCAACTCTGGAATTTCATAGTCGTCGAAGATGCACAAACTAAAGAGAGACTAATCAAAGAGGCGGCTTCAAATACGCTTATCCGCAGAGCGCCTGTGCTCATTGTGGTGAGTTACGATGGCTGGAACTATAAAGAGGCTATCCAGGGTGGTGCACTTGCAGTAGGCAACATTCTCCTAGCGGCCCAGTACTATGGCTTAGGGGCATTGCCTATGAATAGTTATGGCTCAGACAAGAAAGTAAAATCTATACTTAACATACCAGAGAATGAGACTATTTGTTGTTTTGTGCTACTGGGCTATGCGGACGAGGAAGCTAAGAACGCACCCCTAGTACCTCGCAAGAATGCAAGCGAGGTAACTCACTGGGGGACTTATATAGAAAGAACTAGGCCACCTTTTTCTTACAATCCAGAAGATTGGACAACAGAGACACTCATTGCACATCAGCGTCACTATTGCCGGAAGACATTTTTGGGTAAAGAGATGGATATTATGAGCAGTGCCGAGAGGGAGCTTGTTAAGAGAACACTAGATTTAGGAATTGACGAACATAAATCGTTTATAGATTTTATGACCTACGACGGTGCATATGTAAGAGAATTCCCAACCGGCATTGACCTAACCACAATTGACCTGTGCAGAGAGACGGCTGATTATACCAAGGTGGCCTGTAAAAGTTTACAAAACGTACACTCTTTTACACTTGGTGAAGAATATAGTGGTGCTATGAAATATGACTATGCAACATTAATTTACAAACTAGAGAGATTACCAAAATCATTACGCACAGACGTGTTTACAGTAGTCCATGATAGTCTTAAGGAGGCTGGGGAATTTATCATAATAGCTAGAAAAGGCAATTTCTTCTTGGCTATATTTTTTAGTGTGATTAAATTTCTATTTGGGAAGGATATCAGAAAGACTGGTATCTACAACTTTTTCGGTCCCTATAGACCTATCTCACTAAGAAGTACTATTCAAGAATTGAAGCAGGCTGGCTTCAAGCAGATTTCCTATGAAAGCTACTTTCCTTTCCCTACATTCTATGAACAGGCCTATCAGATGTATCTTCAATTTAAAGCAAGCGATGGAACGAGTTACCTACACAGGGAAAAGCGGACAGATTTTATTTCTAAGCTGATCAATTTTATTATTCAGATTCAGGGCTTTAGAAACGCCGGTCTATTTGGTTCGGTTGTAATAATAAAATGCAAAAAGAAGTAGAAAATATTTACTTAACTAGAGTTCTGTCTCAAGTACCACGCTTACTCAGCTCTCTTAATAGGTCTCCACTCTCAGGTACTTACGGATCTTTAGATAGAGAGCATTGGTTATTACATACAAGTGATATCCCTAATGCCCGTAAACAAGAAGCCATCTGGTTTCTTGCACTTCTCTATAGTAGCAACTTCAAAGGTAATATTTACTACAAGGATCAACAAATATTGAAATGGATTAATGCTGGCTTAGATTATCTCATAAAGATCCAGCATGACGATGGTTCATTCGATGAGTTGTTTTATAACGAGAGGTCTTTTGTATGCACATCATTTGTGCTTGTGGCAGTGGCTCAATGCGCACTTCTGTTTAAGAATGGCGAGCTTGTGAATAGAAATAAAATTGAATCTCTGTTGCGAAAAGCATCAGACTATGTGTTAAATGAATATGAGAGCGTGGCCAGTAATCAGACTGCAGGTAACATCCTAGCCTTGGTCCTTACTTCGCAAGTCTTGGGCGAAGATGCCTACAAAGAACACGCTTCATTAAAGTTGGAACGCTTCTTGTTGGAACAAAACGAAGAGGGGTGGTGGAGTGAATATGGTGGTCCAGATATTGGATACCTATCTTTGACTGTGGATTACCTTAAGCTCATAAACGTGCATTTTGAATTAGGAAAGGTTGGCAATGCGATTGAGAAGGCGGTTAACTTCTTGTCCTACTTCCTTCATCCAAACTTTACTGCTGGAGGGGAATACGGCTACAGGGACACAGGTTATGTAGTGCCGTCAGGACACAGATTATTTCAAGAGTTTGGGGCACGGGCACTAGAAGCGGGGACTGCTACTTGGCCTGGTAGTATGAGTGACGATTACATGCTTACTATGCTTAGTCACTGGTTGAGAGCTGGTTTAACCTACAGGCCTGGAGAGGAGCTTCTAAAAGTTGTTTTGGAAAATGATGTCGAGCGAAACTTCAAGAACTCAAGGTTATTTGTTAAGAGAAGCAAGAACTACTACATAGCCTATAATACAAATAAGGGAGGGGCGTTTACTTTAGTTTCCAATGTTGGGCACTATTCTGATTCAGGGGCCATTGTGGAAATAAAAGAAATTTCACAGACACCTATTTTAGGATTGTTATTTAAAATCTCCAATCTCATCTTCGGTCCATTAAAGTTCTTTAGAAGTTTTCTTAAAAGATATCTTAGGAAGCAACTAATATTTAAGAGGCCAATTTACCATGAAAGGATATTTAAGTTCGATAAAAATGAAGTTACTATCATAGGACGACATGGCGAGAAAGCTGCATATGGGAATAATCAAAGTTCGCGTTTTTTGACCCTATGGAATTAGCCAATGATAGGTTAATGCCGATAATTGAAGGCGATCGTAGAGTATTCCATATTGAAAAAATATGAAAATATCCTCAACTAATT
>CAYGDD010000002.1:0-45882 GCA_964348575.1 uncultured Candidatus Saccharibacteria bacterium
CCCATAGACAACCCTCCAGCGAATCCAATTAACTTTTCTGCTGTATATAGAAGTAATAATAATGATATACGCCTAACTTGGGTTAACACGCCCGAGCCTGACTTCTCTGTCGTGCGCGTTATGCGCTCTACCACTTTCTTTCCGTCAAGTCCAGGTGACGGCCTACTTATTTATGAAGGTAGTGGCACCTCATATAATGATACTAATATTGCAGATGGTGTAACTTACTACTATACTGCCTTCTCTAGAGATCTAGCCTCGCAATATTCTTCTGGCGCTATTGCTTTGGAAGAAGTACCAAGGGTGCCTATTGGGGATATTGAGCCCAATGTAGATTTACCTCCCATAGATAAGCCACCTATCGCAGACATCTTTCCTCCTTCAACAGAAAATGTAGTGTGGAACAGTAAGCTCACATTTATTGTTTCTCAAGGGAATAAGGCACAAGCATTTATGCAGGGCTCTGGGCTAGTTATAGATGGGGGGGTTTTAACCACTATATATATACCCTATGATGACTTGCCCGAAGTATTGAAGACGATAGTGGTTAGCTTGCGACACCCAAAGGTGAGGGACCGGGTCTTTAACTTCTTACTTAGAGTTGATCCAGGCAAGACTAAATTCTTAGCTAGTGTGGCGCCACTTCTTGATGCTGGTAAATATGACATGACTATTACCTTGCTGGATCACAAGAACGCTCGCTTGCTAAGCTACAAAGGATTTCTGGAAATACCAAAGCTTGCAATAGTTGCAACGCTCAAAGATGGACGTTTTACTAGATTTGCTCCGGCGGGAGGCGTGATAGGCCTGATGGCTGGGTTAACTCAGGTAATTGTGTTGTCAACAAATGTTAAATCTTTATTTGATGTTTATTTAATCATTGCCAGAGCTCTAGGAGCGCTCTTCGGTTTCCTCGGCCTTAGGCGCAAGAGAGTGCCTTGGGGTACTGTGTATGATTCTGTTACTAAGCGACCTCTTGACCCAGCTTATGTAGTAGTTACTAGTGCAAATAATTCGAGCACTATATCGGGCAAGCAAATAGCTGATGCTATCACCGATCTTGATGGTCGGTACAGCTTTCTGTTACCAGAGGGGACATATATGATTACAGCGGGCAAGACGCACTACACATTCCCCTCAAAGCGCTTAGCAGGTAAAACAAGTGATGAGTTGTATAATAACCTCTACCACGGAGAGAAGATCGAGAACTCCTCTGGCCTATTATTAACTCGTAACATACCACTTGATCCTATTGACTTTGACTGGAATGAGTTTGTAAAAGGCAAGCAATCTATTTACAAGATATATTCTAAACGTCATAAGATTACGACTATTGCGCTAGATATTTTATACTTTTTGGGCTTTGTCTTCACACTTATTTCCTTAGTCTTAAGTCCAAGCTTCTTTAATGCCATTGTAATGAGTTTTTATGTAATTTTATTTGTAGTAAACATATTTTGGAAGCTCAAATTTAAGGCAGTGCAAATTAAGAACTATTCCACAGGGGAGATTTATCCGTTTGCAGTTGTGAGAATATATCTAGCTAGCCTAAATCAGGAAGTCAAGACAGTGGTGGCTGATGAGCTAGGCAGATTTAACCTACTAGTTTCTCCAGGACAATATTATCTTACAGTAGACGCTAAGGTCGATGACGGCTCTTACATGAGAGTTCATAAGAGTGAAGTTCTGGATTTACCAAAGGGAGTAATCCGTAAAAATATAATCATAGACGCAGTAGAGGGTAAATTAAAGAAGAGTTTAAGATTTATAAGTTCACCAAGATGATGTATTATATGAGTACATCTTTCATGAATAAGTATACAAGGATGATCTCTCGTCGCATCTTTAGCCTGTTGTTTATTGCAGGTTTGTTTATATTGCTATCTGTGCCCAAGCCAACAGTGGCTGCATCTTCAAGCTTTAATAAGTTAATAAATTATCAAGGCAAGCTTACCGATAGTTCGAGCGTGTCAATTAGTGATGGTAGCTATAATATGACCTTCCGCTTGTACACTACAGCCACAGCTGGGGCACCCCTCTGGCAAGAGGAGTGGACTTCTACAAGTACTCAAGTTGTTGTAACAGGTGGGCTCTTCAGTGTCCTTTTGGGTTCTAATCTCGCTCTAACATCGGTTGACTTTAACCAAGGACTATATTTGGGAGTGGAGATTGGGAGCACAACTACTACACCCGTCTGGGACGGAGAAATGACCCCAAGGAAAAGGCTCGGAGCCGTGCCGGCCGCCTTTGAAGCAGATAAGTTAGACGGTCTAGATTCTAGCCAGTTCGTGCGCTCGGATGATTCGGGCACGATTGCATCTAGCTCAGCTTCAACCCTCCTCGCCCTAACCCAATCTGGGGCAGGTAATATATTTAGTCTAGCTAATTCTGCCGGAGCAGTGTTCACTGTTACCAACAGTGGCAATATTGGTATAGGTACAACTAGTCCTTACGCCGCTTTGTCCATAGTGGGTAGTACTGGTGTAGTGGCCGGTAAGTACCATGCAACCAATACTAATGCCACTAGTACTTTCGCTGGGGAAGCTGTTTTTAGTGGACGCGTAGGTATTGGCACTACTAGTCCATACACAGCGCACGCATTAATGGTGGCAGGTAATGGCGGCACGCAGTTAGACATCGACGGTGATTCTGGCACTGGTGCTACAGTTGGCATAAACATAACAAGTAATACTAGCCGGTCGTGGCAGGTTGGCGTTAAGGGTACGAACGAGTCAGGGGCGTTTATAATTTATGATTCAACAGCAGGAGTGAGGCGACTCACAATAGATAGTATTGGTAATTTTGGCATCGGCACCACTTCTCCATACGCCAAACTCTCAGTAGTAGGTGAGGTGGTGGCTAGTCACTTTACCGGTACTACTAGCGCTAGTTCTACTTTCGGGGGGCCACTGTCTGTGGCGGGCACGGCCACAAGTACTTGGACTGGCAACGGTGTTAATATCACAGGCGGTGGGTGTTTCGCCATTAGTGGTACTTGCGTGGGGAGTATCAGTGGTAGTGGTAGTGCTGGTCGCCTGACATTTTGGAATGGCGCAAGCTCCATCACTTCTACTTCTACCTTCATCTGGGATGACAATACGGGCAGATTAGGTATTGGCACAAGCTCGCCCTCGAGAATGATATCCGTAGTAGGGGGATCTGGATTCTTTGGTCTTGGGGATGCGGTGAGCTCGAGTACACTAGTACGAGCATCTAACATTAGTACACTGGGTGGCTATACATTCTCAGCAAGTCAAGGCAGATATGTGTATCTACACTCAAGTACTGTTTTAGCTACGTTGTTTATTGGTCCAAATGCCAGCACTACCCTAGTTTCCAGCATAACCACAGCTACTGCGGGTGGGGGACGTATAAAAATAGACGGACAGTATCTCTATGTGTCACACGACACAGGTTCAACAGGTTCAGTAGACATTTTTGACATTTCTAGACCTTCAAAGCCAGAATTGGTCGGAGTAGTTGAACCTGCTACTAGGATAGGTGGGTTCGCTGTGGCGGGAGGTTTTCTGTATATTTCGCCACTTGATCAGACACTAAGAGCCTACGATGTGTCTAACCCTAATGCCCCAGTGTTATTAAAAATTTATACAACTCCTGGAGTGGGAGCTAACCTATCGCGCTTGACCGTAAATGGTAGATATATATTTGCAAGAGCGGGGAATAACAATGTGATGATCCTAGATATAGCCGACCCGACTAATATAAAGCTTGTGTCCAACTTCTCGACCACCGCTGGAGCCCAGTCGCTAGAAGTGAATGGTAGATACCTGCATGTGGGCACAGTACAAAATGCTTCTGTGAACGAGTACCAGATATACGATCTTATTGACCCATATGCCCCTGCCTTAATGGGTGGGGTTGAGTTTGGAAAGGATGTAGAAACCGTCCGAGTAAGTGGACGGTATGCGTATATTGGCATTGATACAAATTCTGCCGGGCCAGAAATTTTTGTTTACGATATTGCTGACCCATTGGCGCCCGTGGCCGTAGCCTCTAATGAAGTTGGCAACCACGTATATGGTATTGAATTAATAGGTAGATATATTGTGGCAAGCACTAATTCTGGCTCTGGGCTTATTATTTATGAGAACTCGTCTGTTGAGTCTGCTTCGGTCCTTGCTCACTACCTTGAGGCTGGCAGGGCGAGTGTGATAAGAGATCTGGTGGTGGGGGGCCAGGCATTTCTCAATACTTCTCTCAATGTAGGTATGGGAGGAATTGGGTCACTAGGTGCAGGCGCATTCAGGGTCTTCTCTACCAGTTCTATAGCCGTACTTCCTGCCATTGGAGGGTCGGTAACAGATGGTTCAAATAATACCGTAGCTAATGTTCTCAACTTAGCTCACTATGCCACCACGAGCGTTGGTGTGAGGGCGGGTATTGGAGCTGGCCTTACCTTCTCGGCACAGAACAATGCCACTACCTCAACTACTACTGCCAGTGTTGCTGGCATACTTACTGATACATCTACGACTTCACCTGCCGGAGCCCTTACTTTCTCTACCAAAGGTAGCAGCATAGGCCTTAGTGAACGTATGCGTATTACTTCTACTGGCCTAGTTGGCATCGGGACAACTAGTCCCTACGCCGCTCTCTCTGTAGTAGGCTCAACGGGTGTAGTGGCGGATAAATACTTCGCCACTTCTACTATTGCAACTAGTACCTTCATGAGCACATTGGCTATTGCTACTACCACGCCACTATCGAATGCAATATTCGTGGTAGCTACTTCCTCGGGCACGGCCTTGGTAATAAATAGAAGCAATGGCTATGTCGGTGTGGGCACTACAACTCCCACAGGCCAGTTCTCAGTAAATGGTTCAGTCTTTTTAAAGAACATCAGTATAAGCGCGGCTGGAGATTCTGCCATTTGTTCTACCTTGGGGGGTGAGATACGTCTAGCTTTGGGCCAAACTGACTGTATTATGTCATCGGCGCGTTATAAGGAGAGCATCAGTGATCTTGATCAGGGTCTTGACATTATTAGACGTCTACGACCTGTTAGCTATAACTACATCGGCCTTGAGGGACGACATGTCGGATTTATTGCCGAAGAAGTTGATAAGATTGACCCTAGGCTAGTTGCCAGAGACCCTGAGGGCATCATCAGAAGTGTGAGGTATAGTGAGACTGTGGCCATCCTTGCTCGTGCCATTCAGGAGCTAGATACAAAGCTTGCAACCTCACTTAACTCTAATCTATCAGCTTTTAGTAGCAACTCTCTAAGCATACTTGCTTTAGCAGGAAAAGGCATAAGTGAAGTAAGTTATCTTAATGATGTAAATAGTAACTGGAGTATCTCATCTGATGGTCTCTTGCGCACGCGTGAAGTGCGCACACAGAGATTGTGTGTGGGTAGTGTGTGCATTAACGAGCTAGACCTGCGAGCTTTACTTATAAAAAATGACATATACATTAACGGTCCAGAAGAGAATGGTCTCCCTGCTCCCGTAGTTGATATCAGCCCCACACAGACGCCTACTAGTACACCGGTGGAAGAAATAATACCTACTAGCACAACAACCCCTACCACCACGCCCACTACCGTTATTACTCCACAGCAAAGCTTAACTCCCACCAGCACTCCAGTTGCGCTACCCCAAGTGCCACTTTTGTCACCCACTAGCACCCCCACTACTACCAACCAGCAATAGGTGGGGATTTGCCCTAAGGTCAGAGCTAGCGTAGAATGCCCGCATGGCCTTCTTTATACGCAAATTGGGAATTGACCTCGGCACTGCTAACACACTCGTTTATGTGCCGGAGGAGGGGATAGTGCTCAACGAGCCCTCAGTTGTGGCCGTGTCAGAGATAGATAAGCGTGTCATGGCGGTAGGCCTTGAGGCTAAGGAGATGATAGGACGCACTCCCGATAACATTGTGGCCTATAGGCCGATGAAGGATGGTGTCATCGCGGACTATAGGATTACTGAGGCTATGTTGCGTTACTATATGAATAAGGCTTTAGGTAAATGGAATATTTTTAAACCAGAGGTAATGGTGAGCGTACCCGCCGGCGTAACTTCAACAGAGAGGCGGGCCGTGGTAGAAGCTGCCATTAAGGCCGGGGCAAAGAACGCATATGTAGTTAAGGAGCCAATTCTTGCCGCTATCGGCGCCGGTATACCCATATACGAGGCTAAAGGACATATGGTGGTGGACATAGGTGGTGGTACGACAGACGTAGCCGTGATCTCTCTTGGTGGCATTGTGGCCTCTACCAGTGTTAAGTGCGCTGGGGACAAGATCGATCAGGCCATCGCGGATTATATAAAGAAGACCTTCAACCTCGCTATAGGTGATAAGACAGCGGAGGATGTTAAGATCAAGATTGGCTCAGCCCTACCTCTTAGTGTAGAGGAGAAGCATCCTGTAAAGGGCCGAGACTTCTTAACTGGGTTACCTAGGACTATTGAGATCAGCACAAACCAAATAGTGGTAGCTATAGATAATGAGCTAAAGCAGATTGTCAGGGCCATTAGGGATGTCTTTCAAGAAACGCCCCCAGAACTAGCTTCAGATATTATTGACCAAGGTATTATAATGACCGGTGGTAGCTCCCAACTGCCTAACTTACCAGAACTAATCCACAAACGCACTGGAGTTAAAGCTAGTCTGGCCAATGACCCTCTGTACTGCGTGGTTAGGGGTACCGGTATTGCTCTAGAGCATCTTGAGACTTATAAGAAAAGTATTTTATCTAAGCGCTAATGAGGCTAACTGAGTTTTTGAAATTCTTTGATGCAGTAGAGAGTAGTGTGCTTATACTTGAGCCGGTAGACAAGCATAATCTAGCCAAGATCCTCACCCAAAATAGATATGACGTGCAGACTCTAATCTACTCTGAGTTTGGTATTACTGAGGCACTTACTGTTAGAGATCTAGTTTCCCGCACTAGCGGTAGCAGTAAGAGGGTTACAATAGTTGAATTATCAAGTATTAGTCTTGAGGCTCAGAACGCCTTGCTTAAAGTCCTAGAGGAGCTACCAGCCAACTCTCTGTTTGTATTTATTGTGCCTAGCGCGCAGATGCTTATTGCTACTATACGCTCGCGCTGTATTAATCTGGGCACTACCCCAACCTTAGCCGGCGGGCAAGCTCAAGAATTTATACAAAGTGAACCCTCCGGTCGTCGCTTAGCCTATCTAGATGCAGACGGAGAAGTGGTGACAGAGAGCTTGACCAGACTCCTAGATGGGCTGGAGTTAGAGATTGGCCAAAAGTCCCTCCCTGCGCAGGCTGGAATTTTAAGAGAAATTATCCGACTTAGGAAGCTGATGATTAATCGTGAGATCTCTGGTAAAATGGCTCTTGAGCAATTAGTAGCCATTATCCCTCAAGAAGTCTAAATTAAAGTTAAAAAGTAGTATATTTGCAATGTATAATTTTTCAAAGTTTAAAGAATCGTTAGAAAGCGTCCTTAACTGGCAGGACAATGAGTATGCCTCCCTTCGTACAGGTCGAGCCACTCCCACATTATTAGATGGAGTCCTTGTGGATACATATGGCACTAAGACTAAGATTAGTCACGTAGCTAATATGTCTATAGAAGATGCTAAGACCTTGCGCATAACCCCTTGGGATAAGAGCAGTATCAAGGGTATAGAAAGTGCCATTCAAGCAGCTAACTTAGGCGTAAGTGTTATTGTAGATGGCGAGGGTATTAGAGTCATCTTCCCTGACTTAACCTCCGAACGCAGAAAGATGATGGAGAAGGTGGTCGGAGAGAAGTGTGAGCAAGCAAGGATATCAATCAAGAAGGAACGCGAAGCAATTTGGAATAATATAGTATCAAAGGAGAAAGAGGGAGGACTATCAGAAGATGAGAAGTACTCTGCCAAAGAGGCCCTACAGCAGATAGTAGATGAGTACAACAATAAGTTAGAAGAACGAGCGAGGAAAAAGGTAGTAGAACTAGCACAGTAATTATAATTATGAGCATTATTATCTTTTTTGTTGTTCTTGTAGCGCTCATCACCTTCCATGAGCTTGGCCACTTTATTGTGGCTAAGCTCTCTGGCATAAGAGTAGACGAGTTTGGCCTTGGCCTACCCCCTAGGATATGGGGCACAATGTGGAGAGGCACTCTCTACTCTATTAACTACTTGCCTTTTGGAGGTTTTGTAAAAATATATGGCGAAGATTCAAGTGGGCTTAATTTACCAGATGCAAGCGACAGCTTTGTCGCTAAGAATAAGCTAACACAAAGCGCAGTTGTTTTGGCTGGGATTTTTTTTAACTTAGTGCTTGCCTTCTTTGCTGTCTGGCTAGCGATTAGTATTGGTGTGCCGATGCCAACTAATATGCTACCTAATCATATTGATTTATACACTAACAAGCAGGTTATAATTACGGCCGTAGTACCTGGCTCCTCTGCGAAGGAGGCTGGTGTAGTTGCCGGCTCAAAGGTAGTTTCTATTAGTTCGCCAAGTGAGCAAGTGGTGGTGACAGACTCTGATGATATTATAAACTTTGCCAAGCGTTATCCCAACGTGGCCCTAGAACTTAAGACAGATGGCAGTACTTATAGCGTGACTCCTAGCCCATACATTGGCATAGAGTTAGACACAGTGGGAGATATTAAATTGCCCGTCTTGGATGCCCTAATAGTAACACCGCGAGTTAGTTACTATCTTTTTATAGGAACAATGCACGGACTTAAATCATTTATTGTAGGTCTATTTTCTGGAATGGGTCTATCAGGTGTAGTTGGTCCCATTGGCATTGCTAGTCTAGTGGGAGAAGCAAGTAGTGTGGGCTTTGGCAATCTGCTTGTCCTAGTTGCTGCTTTGTCTATGTCTTTGGCAGTAATTAATCTTGTGCCCTTCCCAGCTCTTGATGGCGGGCGTTTTGCCATAATCTGCATAGAGGGTATTATCCGCAGGCCGATCAATTCTAAGGTTGTAAACTATATTAACTCAATAGGCTTCGCCCTGCTCATCCTCCTGATGCTAGTAATCTCTTACAGAGATATAGCAAATTTACTCTAGCTGAATCCAAGCTTGTTCCTAAAAACACGGCCGTCTTTCTGTGTACAACGACTTTATAATTACAACACGCCTCTCCAAAAAAGTAGGTTAGACCTCTTTTTGAGAAAATTGTGGGGAATGGGTACGTGTGCTAATATTGGCCTATGCGACAATCTAAATTGTTTACAAAAACGCGCAAGGAGGCCCCCAAAGATGAGGTTAGCAAGAACGCCCAATTGCTTATTAGGGCTGGCTACATCCACAAAGAGATGGCCGGAGTGTATAGCATTTTACCACTTGGCTTTAGAGTTATAGACAAGATTGCCAGTATTATTCGCGAGGAGATTAACGCTATTGGTGGTCAGGAGATTGCCATGTCTCTTTTGCAAGACAAGACAGTCTGGGAGAAGTCTGGCAGATGGAGTGATGAGGTAGTAGACAATTGGTTTAAGTCTGAACTTAAGGATGGCACAGAGGTAGGCCTTACTCTAACTAATGAAGAGCCCCTAGCTAACTTGTTGATAGGACACTTGAACTCCTACAAGGATTTGCCGATGTACATATATCAGATTCGCACCAAGTTCCGCAACGAGCTTAGAGCCAAGAGTGGTATTATGCGCGGACGTGAATTCTTGATGCAAGACTTGTACTCCTTCAATACATCAAAAGAGGAGTTTAGAAAGTTCTACGAACAATGCGCAGAGGCCTATATGCGCATCTTCACTAGGATTGGTATTGGGGCTGTAACGTACAGGACTGTGGCGGCGGGGGGTTCGTTTACTTCCGGCTTTACGGACGAATTCCAAACTCTGTCTGAAACAGGCGAAGATTTGATCTACCTTGATGAGACCAAGAAGTTAGCTATTAACAAGGAGATTTATAATGACGAAAATATAAAGAAGACTGGTTTAGTGAAAGCTGATTTGGTAGAGAAGAAGGCAATTGAGGTCGGTAATATTTTCCCCCTTGGAACTAAGTATGCCGAAGCGCTGGGCTTAAGCTATAAAAATAGTGCCGGCGAAAAGGTGTACCCAGTGATGGGCTCGTATGGCATTGGGCTAGGACGACTTATGGGTACGGTGGTAGAAGTCTTATCAGATGAGAAGGGGATTGTCTGGCCTGAGAGCATTACCCCCTTTAGGATACACCTCCTGCTTCTTGATAAGGATAAGAGGGATGAGGCTGATAGTATATATGAAGAGTTAACTGCTATGGGAGTGGAGGTATTATATGATGATCGTGATATTGGTGTGGGGGAGAAGTTTGCCGATGCAGACTTGCTTGGTATGCCTTGGCAAGTAGCTCTTGGGAAGAAAAATGAAGCAGGTATGTGTGAGGTCAAGAATCGTAAATCAGGAGAGAATACAGCAATGACAGGGTCGGCCTTAATCAAGAAGTTCAGTTAATCAATATGTTTGAGAAGATCAAACAATACTTTTCGGATGATATGGGTATAGACTTGGGTACTGCCAACACTCTTGTCTACGTCAAAGGCAAAGGTATCGTCATTAACGAGCCGTCGGTCGTAGCTATTAACGAGAAGACTGGGCGAGTTGTGGCCGTGGGTAAAGATGCCTATAAGATGGTCGGACGCACTCCCGGGCATGTAAGTGCAGTTAGACCTCTTGTAGATGGAGTTATATCTAACTTTGAAGCTACAGAAGAGATGCTAGCCCACTTTATAAGGAAGGCGATGGCTCAATCAACCAAGAAGTTACTAGGCCCCAGAGTTGTCATTGGCATCCCCTCGGGTATTACAAATGTAGAAAAACGAGCTGTGCGCGATGCCGCCCGTAATGCGGGCGCACGTGAAGTTTACCTTATCGAAGAGCCTATGGCCGGGGCTATTGGCACTAAGTTACCTGTTAACGAACCTATGGGGAGTATGGTAATTGATATTGGTGGTGGCACTACAGATATAGCGGTTATTTCTTTAGGTGGTATCGTGGCTTCTAAAAACTTACGCATAGCTGGTGACAAGCTCAACGACGATATTATCAACTACATTCGAGACCAGTACAAGATTTTGATCGGTCTTAAGACAGCAGAAACACTTAAAGTTTCCATATGTTCTGTGATTGAACTTACCCAACCCCTGCAAATGAAGGTTAGGGGTAGGGATCTAGTAACTGGCCTACCGAGGGAAATTAGTGTCTCGGATTCTGATGTTCGAGAAGCCGTAAGTGCAACAATAGCTATTATTGTTGATGGGGTTAAGGAGGTCTTAGAGACCACCCCCCCAGAAGTAGTGGCAGATGTAATGAATCGTGGTTTAGTCTTATTTGGAGGCGGGGCTTTGGTTAGCAACCTTGTTCAGCTTTTAGAGAGTGAGTTAAAGGTACCTATATATATAGCTGAAGAGCCACTTACCTCCGTGGTTAGAGGTACCGGCTATGTAATCGAGAATCTAGGTAAATATGGCAATGTTTTAGTTGAAAATGAGGATGAACTTAGTCCAAGGGTATAGGGGTAGGGGGAAGTCGTACCTCAGAGTTACTATTTTTGTAATTTTTCTAGTTTTAATAATATTTCTTCGCTCTTATATAAATTACATTATAGAACCAGTTATAAAGTACCTAGCCCAACCTATGTGGGGGCTCAGATTTGCCCCAGCAAACACAGTCGGATACATCGTTGGCCAAACACAAAGTAAGAGCCAACTTATTGCCCGGAATGTAGAGCTTGAGCGTGCCCATGTAGATCAAGATCTACTCCGAGCTAGGATTATGAAATTAGAACAAGAAAATGCAAAACTTCTTGCTTTAGTAGGTTATCCTGTTAATTCCAGTTCTAAGCTCAGCTACGTTCTTTCGTCTGCTTCGGCCTCTTCTTACAGTACCTTTTTAATAGAGGGTGGTTTGGCTAGAGGCTTTAGCATAGGTGCCAAAGTATATTCGGACGATAATGTAATCTTGGGAGAATTAGTAGAAGTATACGAGGATATGTCTAAAGTTGTATTGTACTCTGCCTATGGTAGAGAGATTGAGGTCGAGCTACTTGACCATACTAGACTACTAGCAACAGGCAATGGTAATCAGAACTTCCAGCTTAGATTACCTAAGGGAGTAGGCCTAATCGAAGGTTCGGTATTATACAGCCCAGGTGGTGGCGCTTCTATTATTGCAGTAGTTGCGAGACTTGAGGAGAGTGCGGGAGAGGCCTTTATTAAAGTACTAGCAAGAAGTCCAGTAAATATCAATAGCACAGCAGTCGTCTATGTCCAGTGAAAATAGAATCACATTTCGCGTAATCTTTTTTATTATCATAGCCTACACAATTTTTGTATATCCATGGTGGGTGTCATTACTATTATACTTAGTCGCCTTGTTAAACTTCGACAACTATTATGAGGTTTTTGTCCTGGCACCAATTATTCAGTTTATTTATTTCACGGACCAGTCACACTATGTGAATCCAGTCGTAATCTCGATAATACTATACATCATTGTAAATCTATTTGTTAAGAACTATTTGAGAGCCTATGTTTAAACGCAAGCACAAGAATGTTGACCTAGCTTTGGATGAAGTGCTACTAGATACAGGGAATATACCTGCCTTTGACGTACAACAATTCGAGGGAAGGATTGAGAGAGCCCTATCTAAGAGATCACTAGTGTATATCTCAATAGCTTTTAGTATTGTTGGGATTGTATATGCCGCTCGTATTGGTTATTTGCAGATAGTTCGAGCAGAGGAGTATTATGTACGAAGTGAGGATAATAGTTTGCGTATGATAGCAATACCCACAGAGCGAGGTATAATTTATGATAGAAACTCTGAGCCCCTCGCATGGACCGATCCTAATAAAGGCAGGATGTACACACAGAGGGTGGGCTTGGCGCACGTGCTTGGCTACCTCGGGCTACCCAACAGGGACGATGTTAACGACTTAGGTTTGACTGACCCTAACCTGCGTATTGGAAAGTCCGGCATTGAGCGCCAATACGATAACTTGCTACAAGGTGAGGTTGGGTTAAAGGTAGAGGAAGTTGACGCCCTAGGTAGGGTTGTATCCGAGGGTATGCGCAAAGAGCCCAAGGACGGGGCATCTTTGACTTTAAGTATTGACGCTGGACTTCAAGAGGCAATGTATGGATATATAACCGCAGTTGCAAAGGAACGTGACTTCATCGGGGGAGCGGGAGTCATTGTGGATGTTGCCACGGGTGAGATCTTAGCTCTCACTAGCTATCCAGAGTACCCCCTTGCAGTTATAAGTGGCACCACTACCCCAGCTAGTGTGAATGCCCTTCTTAATGACCCGGGTAAGCCATTCCTTAATCGAGCCATTTCTGGAGTCTATACTCCGGGATCTATCGTTAAGCCTTACGTAGCCCTCGCTGCTCTAACTGAAGGCACTGTTAGTCCCAGCTTAAGCATCCTGAGTACTGGAGAAATCAGAGTAAAGAATCCCTACGTGGAGGATACGTATACAAGTTTCAAAGATTGGAAGGCCCACGGTTGGGTAGATATGCGCAAAGCTCTAGCCGTCTCTTCAAATGTGTACTTCTATGAGATTGGAGGCGGGTTTGAGAACGTTAAGGGCTTGGGTATAGCTAATATCAATAAGTACTCAAATATGTTTGGTCTAGGTAGGAAGACAGACATTGACCTTGCGGGTGAAGTAAGTGGAGTCGTCCCGGGGCCTGCTTGGAAGAAGGAAGTCTTCGGCGAGGAGTGGGTCCTAGGAGATACCTACCATACTGCAATTGGTCAGTACGCCTTTGGAGTTACTCCCATCCAAATGGCTCGAGCGACAGCGGCCATTGCCAATGGGGGTAAATTGGTCACCCCGCACTTAACAAACCAAAGAAAGATAGAATATTCCCAACTGCCAGTGGAGGAGGCTAGCTTTAAAGTAGTTAGGGAGGGGATGCGCCTTGGTGTCACTGATGGCACGGTTAGGTTACTTGATTTCCCTTATGTAGAAATAGCGGCTAAGTCGGGTACGGCAGAGCTGGGCGAGTCGCGCACTAGGGTTAATTCCTGGATCACCGGGTTCTACCCCTACCGTAATCCGAAGTATGCTTTCGCCATTGTGATGGAGCGCGGTCATGTCGGTAACACCATCGGAGCAGCCTTTGTGGCGGGCCAGACCTTTGATTGGATGAGAGTTTACAGGCCAGAGTACTTAGGCTATAATAGTCCCTAATATGACGGACAATAAGGAGTATCTAAGTAAAGAGAAGTTAGCCGAACTTAAGTTAGAACTTGAGGACCTAAGCACCACCAAGAGGAGGGAGATAGCCCAGAGCTTGGAGCAGGCTAAGTCTCTTGGCGACCTACGTGAGAATTCGGAGTACCAAGAGGCCCGGACGGCTCAGGCTGCCCTTGAGGAGAGGATTGCTTATTTGGCTAGTGTTATCAAGCGAGCAGTTATTGTAGAGAGTCACCACTCATCCAAGGTTGAAGTTGGCACTACCCTTGTGGTTTGTAAGAGTGGTAGCAAGGATATGCAGAAGCTAACCTTGGTAGGTTCCTCTGAGGCTGACATTGCCTCTGGCAAAGTATCCAACGAGTCACCCATAGGTCAGGCTATGATTGGTAAGAAGAAGGGCGAGACATTTGTTGTTAAAACTATTAAAGGCAACTTTGAGTATAAGATAATTGACATAGAATAATTGGACTAAGTACTAATGGCCACACTAATTGAACTTAGAACAGAGCGCATAAGGAAGGCGGACGAATTAAGAAGTTTAGGCATTAATCCATACCCATCTAGTTGTGATCGTACCCACAAGGTGGCCGAGATCTTGGAACAATTTGATAAACTAGAAAATAAGGAAGTAACTGTAGCTGGCCGACTTATGTCTTGGCGCGAGCACGGACCCATCAGCTTTGGCGATATCAGTGACCCCACGGGAAAGATCCAGCTGTATATCCAGAAAGATTTACTCACTACTACCGACAGGACCACACAGACCATCGGCTATGACCATCTTAATCTACTTGATGTGGGTGACATAATAGAAGCAACTGGATTAGTCACCAAGACTAAGAAGGGTACGCAATCTGTAGCTCCTACCAAGGTCAAAATTCTGGCTAAGTCTATTAGGCCTCTGCCAGACAAGTGGGATGGGATACAGGACCCCGAAATCTTGCAAAGACAGCGCTATCTTGACCTTATAGTTAATCCCGAGCATAAGTACAGATTTGAGAAGGCCGCCCAGATCCTCTTTGCTATTAGAGTGTTTATGAATAAGAAAGGCTTCCTAGAGATTAAGACCCCCATCATCCAGCCTACCTATGGGGGCACTTCAGCCAAACCCTTCAAGACTCGGGTTAACGCCTTGGGCGTAGACTATTATCTAGCCGTGGCGCACGAATTATATCTAAAGCGTTTGATTACGGCCGGCTTTGAGAATGTTTTCAATATAGTTGGCTATTTTAGAAACGAAGGCATAGATCGTTCGCATAGCCCCGAGTTTAATATGCTTGAGACTATGACGGCCTACAAAAATTACGAGTACAATATGGACTTGATAGAGGAGATGTACAAGTACATTGGTGACACGGTCTTTGGTAAAACAGAGTTCGTGGTAGAGGGTCACAAGATTGACTTTGCCAAGCCTTGGCGACGAGCCCGGATGGTAGATCTGGTGAAAGAGTATACGGGCAAGGACCTATTGGGTGAGGAGCTTGTAAAAGTCTTTGAAGACGAAGTTGAGCATAAGTTGATAGAGCCAACTTTTGTTATGAATCACCCCGTAGAGGTGAGCCCACTTGCGAAGGCACTTGAGAGTGACCCGCGCTTTGTGGAGCGCTTCGAGATCTTCATTGGTGGGATAGAGGGCGGAGATAATTGGACCGAGCTTAACGACCCCATTGAGCTCTTCAAACGTTTCAGCGATCAACACAAACGTAGGTTAGCCGGTGATGAAGAGGCCCACCCTATGGATCTAGAGTTTATTGAAATGATGGAGTACGGTATGCCCCCAACTACTGGCCTAGGCCCTGGCATAGAGCGCCTGACAATGATGTTCACCGAAGCGCACAACATTGACGATGTGATGTTCTTCCCCATGCTCCGACCCAACCCTCCCTCGGACGTACAAAAGCAAATCTACGGCAACACCTAGATAAATAACATTCCCGAAGGGTTACCCTTCGGAGGAGACGATAGAGCCCGCTTTTGGCGGGCTTTTATGATGCTGTGCACTGCGAAGCTTTGCTTGCCCTTCCGTAGCCTAAGCGGAGGAGGGGCGAAGCAGTGTGGATAAGTGGTTAGGTGGAGTGGGGGATTGTGGGGTAGAATACAAGACAAGTGGGAGAAAGTGGGCTAATCTTGCCATAGGCGAGACGCCCGATCAGACTGTGTCTGATTTAGGGCAGATAACTTTTGGGCTTACTATCATGCTAATTGGCGAATACACACATAGTCTAGACAGCAAGAAGCGGGTAGCTCTACCGGCCAAGTTTCGCAAGGAATTGGGCAAGCAGATAGTGATAACCCGGGGGTTGGATAAGTGCTTGTGGCTATATCCCATCAGGGAGTGGCATAAGGTAGCCGAGAAGTTGGCAGGTCTCTCTATGGGTCAGTCTGATACTAGAGGCTTCAGCAGATTTATGCTCGCAGGAGCTGTAGAGACTGATGTAGATGGTACGGGCCGGATCTTAGTGCCAGATTTCCTAAGAGAGTTCGCAGGATTAGGAACACAGTTGGTGCTTGCGGGAGTACACTCACGGGTTGAGATTTGGGATGAGAGAGTCTGGAAACAGTACAAGAATGCAGTGGCCAAAGAGGCCGACAAGCTTGCAGAGAAGCTAGGTGAGATAGGGGCGATATAGTTTATGGCCCATCAGACAGTTCTTTTACAAGAGACGCTTACAGCACTAGGACTTAAGGCAGGAGATGCCGTCTTTGAGGGCACTGCCGGCGAAGGTGGTCTATCCCGTGAAGTTGCTCTGGCTATTGGCAAAGACGGAGTACTTATCCAGACTGACCTTGATCAAGAGATGTTAGGAAGATCCAAAGAGAGACTAATGGGGCTAGAGGTCAGGCTCATCCAAGAGCATAGCAACTTCCGTAACATCATTGCGATCTTAGATAAGCACAAGATTGCAAAGCTAGACGCCATAGTGCTTGACCTCGGCTTTGCTAGCTATCATGTAGACGAATCTGGTAGAGGCTTCACCTTCCAGAGGGATGAGCCCCTCAATATGAATCTAAATAGTGATATGAAAAGTAATGAAGCATACGGGGTAGATGCAGATGGGGTAGATGGGATAGACGGGGTGACTGCAAGTGTGATTATCAACGAGTGGTCAGAGGAGTCACTCGCGCAGATCTTTGTAGGCTTCGGCGATGAGCCCCGCGGGGCAAGGGTTGCCAAGGCTATTGTAGACCGGCGCAAGACTACACCCATAACTACTACCTCTGCGTTAGTAGGGATTATTAATGAGACTTTGGGCGAGAGGTCAGGCAAGATTAATTCGGCCACACGGATCTTCCAAGCTCTCCGGATAGCAGTCAATGATGAGCTCGGCGCCCTTACGCAAGTACTCCATGATGGTTGGCCTAGGCTAGAAAGTGGTGGGCGGTTAGTGGTTATCTCTTTCCACGAGCACGAGGACAGAATAGTCAAAGGGTTCCAAAGAGAATTAATCAAGAGAGGAGAAGCCATACGCAGTGATATGAAGGTGGTTAAACCCGGCTTTGCAGAAGTTAAACTAAATAGAAGAGCCCGAAGCGCAAGATTACGAAAGCTGACAAAAATATGAAATCTAAGACATTAAGTTTCTCTAAATATTTGAATACTACACACGTCTTTTGGCTACTTATTTTTTTGATTGTAGCCCAATTCCTTCTCTATCTTGTATTTGTCCAAGGCAGTGTCTACTACCTAGTAGCTAGTCATAAGTGGGAGAGTGATACTCGGAGCACTTTAATAAAGATCTCAAAGCTAGAGAGCGAATACTATACTCGCCTCATAAAAGTAGACCGTAATAGGGCAGAGAGGCAAGGCTTAGTTGCGATTAGGCACATAGACTACGTTAGAGTCAACGCCACATTAGGAGAAATTAGCTACCTCCCCAATGCGCCAAGGTCAAGGTAGACTTTTGCTTCTCGGCGCACTCTTGCTTATAGCGAGTGGAGTCTTTAGCATCCGATTGTACGGCTTACAAATTTCGCAAGGTGAAGAGTTGCGTGAGGTGGCCAACAATCAATACTACACAGCCAGTGAGAACACTCCCTACAGTAGGGGTAGTATCTTTTTTACAGAGAAGGGCGGGGCTAGGATTACAGCTGCGGGTATTAATAGTGGCTATATCCTAGCCATAAATCCTAGTAAAATCACAGACCCACAGAAGCTATACTCCAAGCTCAATGAAGTGGTGACTCTTGACTATGAGGCCTATCTGTCTAAAAGTAGCAAGAAGGACGACCCTTATGAAGAGTTAAGGACGCATCTGTCACAAGCAGAGGCTGAAGAGATAAAGTCTCTAGAGTTAGAGGGGGTTACCTTGGTCAAGGAACAATGGAGGTTCTACCCTGCCAATGCCCTAGGCGCCCAAATTGTGGGGTTCGTTGGCTTTGGTAAGGATGGGTTGAAGGGTCAGTATGGCGTGGAGCATCAGTTTGACCAGAGCCTAAGTCGAGAATCCACCAGCATTTACAAAAATTTCTTCAAGAATCTCTTTAGCGATATTTCTAGTCAGGTATTAGTTGCTGATAGCGAGCGCAAAGCAGATATCAATCTAACCATAGAGCCTAGAGTCCAGGCATATAGCGAATCTGTAATAAGTGATGTGGTAAATAAGTGGCATGCTAAATCGGGCTCAATAACAATAATTGATCCGGTCACGGGTGAGATCGTGGCCCTGGCTATGAGTCCAACATTTGACCCAAATAAATATTCTACACAGGAGAATGCGGAGGCCTACAGTAATAATGTAGTAGAGAAAGTGTATGAAATGGGTTCAATAATGAAGCCTCTAACAATCGCTGCCGGCCTAGATAGTGGGGCAATAAATACGGACAGTACTTATTTAGACAAGGGAGTAATAGAGCTTGATGGAAAGGTAATCGGTAATTATGATAAGCGTGGTCGTGGCACAGTGGGCCTGCAAGACATACTCAATCAGTCGCTTAACACGGGTACAGTCTTCGTAGTCTCCAAGATGGGTCACGATAGATATCTAGAATATTTGAAGAGATACGGCTTTTTTGACCGTACGGGCATAGACTTGCCCAACGAGGCAAATAATCTGGTCTCCAATTTGACCAACGGCAAGGATGTTGAGTACGCCACGGCTTCCTTTGGTCAGGGCATAGCCGTCTCGCCTATCTCTATGACAAGAGCTCTCGCTTCACTGGCTAACGGAGGCTACCTTATCAAGCCCCAGATAGTTAAATCAGTTGACTATACTCTTGGAGGCACAGAGGTAACCAAAGTGACGGAGCAGGGTCGAACAATAAGTAACGAGGCTAGCGAAGAGGTTACGCGGATGCTTGTAAACGTGGTAGACAAATATCTTGCCAACGGCAAGGTTCGTATGGAACACTACAGTATTGCAGCCAAGACAGGCACTGCAGAGCTTCAAGATTCTCTGAGAGGTGGTTATTATACTGATCGCTACCTGCACACCTTCTTTGGCTACTTTCCCGCATACAAACCAAGATTTCTTGTCCTGCTTATACTAGAGGAACCTCGGGATATACGCTATGCCTCAGAGACCTTATCTATGCCCTTCAAGGACACAGTGGAGTATTTAATAAACTACTATCAAATCTCACCGGACAGATGATAAAAAATTTGTACAAAAAGTTTATTTTTTCAATCATGACTCTAGAGGCGCGTATGGTGTTAGCAATCACGCGTCCCAGAGTAATCGCAATTACAGGTACTATTGGTAAAACTACTACTAAGGATCTAATCTATGCTGTGCTAGCAAGTAGTCTAGAGGTTAGGAAGAATGTTAAGAGCTATAATTCGGCTATCGGCGTACCGCTTACTATCCTTGGTTTAGACAGTGCGTGGTCATCACCCCTAGGCTGGCTAGTTAACACCCTCAAGGGAAGCCAGGTAGTAATTAAGTGTCTAATTAATCCCAGTTCGTATCCTAAGTTCTTAGTGCTGGAAGTGGGAGCAGATCATCCGGGTGACATAGGGAACATAGTTTCGTGGCTTAGACCCGAGATGGGTCTCTTGACAGGGATTGGTAACGAAGTGCCAGTGCATGTTGAGTTCTTCCCTAACATCGAAGCCGTCATAGTAGAAAAGTCAAAACTTCTCAAATCCCTTCCAAGTAACGGCACAGCCTTCATTAATCATGATGACGCGAGAGCTTGGGGCGTGAGAGATTGCACTAAGGCGTCAGTTGTGTCGTACGGCCTAGGCCCCGGTTGCGAGATTAAGGGTAGTAATCTAAATATTGCTTATGATAATTCTGGCCTGCCAATGGGTATGTCGCTTAGGGTAGACCATAACGGCAAGAGTGTCCCAATTAGACTGATGGGCGTCCTTGGTGGGGGCAGTGCTGCTGCATCTATGGCCGCCATAGCCGTTGCTCTTAGGATGGGGATAAATTTTGTTGATATAGCCGAGGCTCTACAGGCACACAAGTTTGCCTCCGGGCGTATGCGTCTATTAAAAGGTCTCAATAATTGTATGCTGATAGATGACACATACAACTCCTCACCATCTGCGGTACGCATGGCTCTTGATACCCTGCATGAGCTCAACTTGGAACCTAAGGTTCCAAGTAATAATGCGGGGCGTAAGATTGCCGTGTTGGGTGCCATGCTTGAGCTCGGTCTGCATAGCGAAAGCGAACACAAGAAGGTTGGCGAATGGCTACGTGGTGTGGTAGATGTAGTTGTGTGTGTGGGCCCCCTGGGTAGAGCAATAGGTGAGTCGGCTTTGGCTGATGGCTGTGAGAAGCGTCAGGTGCACTTCTTTGCTACTGCCATAGAAGCTGGAGAGTTTCTTAAAGCTTTTGTTAGAAGTGGTGACGTAGTATTACTTAAAGCTTCTCAATCAGTAAGATTGGAACAAGCAACCAAGATGCTTTTGGCAGATCCGTCTCAAGCCTCCAAATTATTAGTTCGTCAAGAACGTGAGTGGCTAGATAGATAGAAAGTACGAGTAGTTAAGACTAGATTAAACTTATAAGAAAAGAATAACCGCTGGGGGAAGGCCCCCAACGGTATCAGTCTCGTAGCGCCAGGGCCTGCTCCGTGAAGCAGGCTACTAGCACCAAGTCACGGTTAGTGACATTGCGAGTCACCTTCCGAGTCCTGGCCTCCGCCTTGTGACGGACGTCCACCCACTCCTCCTTACTGGTTCTGCCACCAGCGGCAGCAATCACAGGAAGAGTAACAACAAATTCCACGGCAAGGAGGTAGTACCCACTCGGTAGTAAGCCGAGGTTCTCCTGCACCCTACCCTTGGTATTTGCTGGCACGAAATTATGGGGCTCGGTCTGCTCTCGCTCAATGCGAGTAGTGACTAAGTCACCCACCAACGGCTCTCGGTACCCGGTAGGAGGAGTGTATTTTGCTCCCCCTTCTTTTTTCCTTCTTCTTCTCTTCCACCTCACAGTGCTAGTTGCAGTGGTTGCTGGCATGGTGTTCCCTCCAATTAGCATTATACCATAGGCATATATATAATGCAAGGGTTATCCACAGATACTGTAGTTAGTCTTGGTGAATAAGTATGTGTGACGAGTAGGTAAGAGTGGAAAATTAGCAAGAAATAGGCTATATTAAGCGAGTCAGCCTAATGTGTCTTGGCCTAAATCCACAGTAGTGGATCGGCCGAACATTTTGCTGGCAAAATGTTTTAGGCCCTATCGTCTCCACCTACGCTCAAACTTGCGTATGAGCTTCGGAGGGACAAGTATCGGTAAATCACCCATGCTTGCCCTGCGAAGCTCCGATGTAAATCGGAGCGAAGTAGGGGCCCTATCGTCTATCGGTTAGGACACAAGCTTCTCAAGCTTGGAAGCGGAGTTCGACTCTCCGTAGGGTCACAAATCGTAACAAAAACACCCCATCTACGTGGGGTGTTTTTGTCAGAGAGCAAACTGCTTTGCTCTTGTGCGATTTGTGAAGACGGAAGCATGTTTTGCTACCAAGCAAAACGGCTGAGTCCGGGGCTGGGAAATTCAGTTTCGACGGAAACTGAATTATTGTGGCTCACAATATCACGTATGCGTAGCATTCCATTGTCTAGTCGAGGGAGTCATTCTCCGTAGTTCCCCAACAAGAAATAAACGGTGTCAGGTACCGTTTCTGTATGATATTATCCAGTCATGTTTGGGGCATTACATAAGGCTGAGAGTGTTTACCATGTCCCAAACTGAGCTAACGAGAGGCCTTTAGTATTTGACCAAAAAAAGTACCTGACCCCTTTTATCCCTGACCCCTTTTATCTTAATGGGGACGGGGTGTTGGGTGCTGTGGGGGGAGACAAATGCTTGACAAGGTCAAGTCGGCTAGTGTAATGTAAGATTGGAAGTTAGGCCGTCGAATGGCCGGAAATGGAGGAACACTTTGCCGATCTTCAACATCAGATTGATCCCACAGAACAAGGGCGACGACTTCTATCGTCGCATCTACGAAGACATGGTGGCAGTCGTTATGGCCGATCGTCAGTTGCAGAAGCGCTTCGAAGACCACAGGCAACTGAGCTTCTGCTTCAACGCTGACCTCATGGAGTACGGCATGGGGGAGGAAGTAGTGATCGAGGTTACGCGCATGCCACAGATCGAGGGCGTGCCCTGGGCAAGGATCGCCGCCGAACTTGGCCTCTCCATCACCACCCTGCTGCCCGACACCAAGCTGGTCAACGTTTACATCGGATCCGAAACCGCGCCCTTGGCCGAGTGGTCTTCTGCGGACATGGAGATCAACTTCCAGGAGTGGTGCGACCGGACCATGCACCTCTCGGAGACGGAATCATCCATCAAGTCCCGCCTGGGCCAGCTGATGCTCCGCTACAAGGAGCCTCTCGTCCGGCACATCTTCAAGAGTGTCGCAGAGAAGGAGTTTGACGCTCACATCATGCGCCTGCTTCACGAGCTCACTGGTGAGGATCCTGTCCACGAGTATGATCGGGGCAAGATCCGAGTCATGGCTGCTTTCTGGATGGGATGGGGCCGAACCGCTGGCTACGACACTCTGTAACCCACCGAGCCCTGGTGGTCCGACACGATACGCGATAGCGTCGTGATTGGGCCCCGGGCTCGATTTGTTTTAATACTTGATTTATTTCAAACAAAGAGTAGTGCTTAATGGTGTGCTTAATGGTGTCAGGAACCTTTAATTTCAGCAACCCTTAATTTTCAGGTAGGCCAAAGCAGGTCTCACTTGTTAGACTCTCTGGGATCAGGTGTAGGAATAAACGGTGTCAGAAATAAACGGTGTCAGGTACCGTTTCTGTATGATATTATCCAGTCATGTTTGGGGCATTACATAAGGCTGAGAGTGTTTACCATGTCCCAAACTGAGCTAACGAGAGGCCTTTAGTATTTGACCAAAAAAAGTACCTGACCCCTTTTATCCCTGACCCCTTTTATCTTCGACAATTACATCACATATGGCAGATTAGCTCTCTATCTATAGCCGGTCGTAATTCTGCGTCTAGATAACACTTGCATGCTTTACTTAAGCGATAGCAATTCTATTATTCTATTGAGTGCATTGACAAAATGGATAATGTGTGCATATAATGTATGTAGCTAACTAGTAACAGTATCGAAGGAGAACTCGTTATAGTTAGTAGATCTCTAAAATGATTCTGGAACCCTCTTGGAGTTACTTAGCTAGTACCTAACAACTAGCAACTAGTACCTACAAGAGGGAGGTGCGCGCTTTAGTCGCACCTGGACTTGCCTAGTCAGCAAGTGACAGCCCCTCGCTAAGGACAGAGTTATGTTCAGAGCGATTGGATTTGTCATAGTGCTTCTAGCAGTCCGGTTCCTTATGCCAGTGGCCTTCCACTCGGCAGAGGACACCCTCGTTCAGGTCTTTGGCGCCTTGCAGAGCGCCGTGGCAGAAGTAAGCCAAAACAACCTGCTTGCCTCGCCATCAGGCGGGCTTGCCTCGCCTACGGTAAGTAGGTAGTCACCAACCCTGTCGCTCGCGAGCGACGGGGTTCTTGCTTATCTAATATTTGCTACAATAGGGTTATGAACATTGCCTATGTGATAGCGGGGTTGCTTGTGGGTGGGATTGGGGCTTATTTGATCTTTAAGCCTAAGGAGGGGCAGGAGGATAAGAGAGAGGGGGAAAGGGAACTCACTCTCATCCAAAACCAACTTAATGCCTTAGCCGGCGTACTTCGTGATATGACTAAAGAAGTAGCAGGCGTACAAGCAACCAATCAGAGCGTGATTAAGGTGGCAGAGCAATTGCAAAGCTTGCAGAATGTTTTACAAAATCCCAAACAGCGCGGGGTACTAGGGGAGTACTATCTTGAGACTGTACTTAAGAACGTGCTCCCACCAGGTTCGTTCCAACTCCAGTATAAGTTTGCCAATGGCGAGATAGCCGATGCTGTAATAATCCTAGGCAAAGACCCTTCCTCTGGTGGTAGGGCAGGCAAACTCTTGTCGGTGGATAGTAAGTTTAGCCTTGAGAACTATAACAGGATTATAGCTACTAATGACCAAGCAGAGCGCGAGCGTTTGGAGAAGGTTTTTAAACAGGATTTGAAAAATAGGATAGATGAGACAGCTAAATATATCAGACCAAGTGAGGGCACTATGGACTTTGCCTTCATGTTTATCCCATCAGAGGCGATCTACTATGACTTACTTATCAACCAAGTTGGAGCGGTTAAAACTAGCACAAGAGATCTGATAGAGTACGCTTTTCAAGATAAGAAGGTGATTATAGTTTCGCCTACATCATTTATGGCGTACCTTCAGACAGTACTCCAAGGCTTGCGCTCGCTACAGATTGAGGAGACAGCCAAGGATATCCAGAAGAGGGTGGGGGAGTTAGGTAGGCACTTGCTTAGCCACGACCAGTTTATGCAGTCATTGGGCAAGTCCTTGGGTACGACAGTAAGTCACTATAACAAAGCTTCCCACGAACTTGCCAAAATAGATAAAGATGTACTAAGGATATCAGGCGAGGCCCCATCCGCCAGCCGACGGATAGGGCGCGAGACTCTAGACCTACCCCTCTCCCCAGGCCAGTAAGGCGGGTTGCCAGAATAAGCTAGATTTGGTAGTATATCCTCACTATGACAGCTAAACAGGCAAAATTCGCCGTTATCGCCACTGGGGGCAAGCAGTACAGAGTCTCGGAAGGGGATACTATTAGTGTTGAAAAGCTGGGTTTAAAGGTGGGAGGCAAAGTGACATTTGATAAAATAATTATGGTAGATGACGGCAGTACCACCCAGATTGGGGCACCCTACCTTGCTGGCGCCACTGTCACTGGGGAACTACTAAGTGAGAAGAAGGGGGACAAGGTCCTAGGAATGAAGTATAAAGCTAAGAGTAACTATAAGGTTAAGTACGGCCACAGACAGATTAAGGCGGAGGTTAAGATTACAGCCATAAGGTAGATTCTAGGAAGAAAAGAGCGGGGATTATCTTCGATTTGTGATGGCACTTATGAGAGTGCTTCCATCCGAGTATTCGAGCTCCGTACCAGTCGAGAGGCCTCTACCCAGAGAGCTAAATTTAATTTTAGGCATATATTTGTTAACCAAGTGAGTTTCTAAATAATCTTGAGTGTTATCTCCTTGTCTGTTAGCAGAGAAGGCAAAAATAACTTCAGTTATCATATCGTCAGAATCCAATCTAGTTTTAAGTTGATTTATACGTATGGCTCGCTCTGGAGACTTCTCAAGGATCGGGAGTAGCCCTCCCATAATGAAGAAGAGGCCATTATATGTGCCAGACTTAGCTATGTTCTCGGCATCTACGTCCTTTTCCACAAGCATCAAGGTAGTTTGGTCTTTACTATCGTTACTGCACCGGATACAGGTGCTTGCCTTATTAAGTTTTGATTTAAGATGATACGCGTAGCATCTGTTGCATTGAGTGACTGACTCTTTGAGCTCATTCAAACTACTGGTGAGGCTATTGATGTAGTTAGCCTCGCGCGTAAGTAAGTAGTGCACGAAGCGCCTAGCTTGTCTGGGGCCAATACCTGGGAATTCGCGAAAGAGCTCCGTGAGCTTATCTAGAGCACTTGTCATAATTAGAACTCACCAAAGTTAGAATTGGCAACAGGAGAGAAGGTCACTCGCTGTTCATCGAAGTAGAGCTTCACAGTTCCGGTCGGGCCATTTCGGTGTTTCTCAATCATTATATCAGCCATATTAGACCTGCGAGAACCTTCGTTATTATCCTTCTCATCTCGGTGGATAAACATTACCACATCGGCATCCTGCTCGATCGAGCCTGAGTCGCGGAGGTCCGAGAGCTTGGGCTTGCCCCCCCGTTGCTCTACATTACGATTAAGCTGTGATAGGGCTAGGACAGGTACATCTAACTCGCGCGCTAGTGCCTTAAGGGAGCGACTTATTTCGGAGACTTGCTGGACCATAGACTCAAAGTTGCGTCTTGGTACTAAGAGTTGGAGGTAGTCTACGACAATCAAGCCTAGATTGTGTTCAGCCTTAAGCTTACGCGAGACCCCCTTCATACGCATAATATCAATATAGGAATCATCGTCGATAAAGATAGGTGCTTGAGCTAGTTTGTCTAGAGAGTCGCGTATGCGGGCGAAGTCCTCTTCGGCCGAGAGCTTGCCGGTGCGCAACTTCCACGAGTCCACACGCGATTCTGAGGCGAGCATTCGATCCACTAACTGAGCTGAGCTCATCTCAAGTGAGAAGATGCCCACAGTGGTGCCGTACTTAAGGGCAGTGTTGCGTGCGATATCAAGAGCCAGAGAGGTCTTGCCCATTCCCGGCCGAGCAGCCAGGATTATTAGGTCTGACTTCTGCAAACCGGCGAGCTTGTGATCCAGATCGTCAAAGCCTGTGCGTATACCCCTGATCTCATCCTTGCTCTTATGTAGTCGCTCAATCCTCTCCCAAGCATCGGCGAGGGTATCCTTGAGGGATGTAAACTTGTGTTTGCTGTAACTGGCCACATCCATTAGCTTCTTGCCGGCTTTATCTAGGATACTGTCAAACTCGGCCGACGGGTCATAGGACATTTCGGTAATGTGGTCAGCGGCGTAGATAAGATTACGCAGAGTGTGCTTACGTTGCACAATCTCGGCATAATGTAAGATGTTAGAGGCACTAGGCACAGCACCCACAAGCTCGGTAAGGTACGTTGCGCCACCCACCTTGTCTAGCTTGCTCATGGCAGTAAGCTTGGAGGAGAGCGAGAGTAAGTCTATGGGCTCGCTCTTATTGTAGAGTTCGAGCATGCCGGCGAATATATAGTTATGCTTCTCCACGTAGAAGGCCCCCTTCTCCACGACATCAAGAGTGCTGGCAAACATGGAGGGTTCCAACATAATAGAACCAAGTAAGGCCTTCTCGGCCTCAATATCCTGTGGAGGTAAACGCATTCCTGCCTTAACGACTGCCATAGGCTCTATTCTATCACACCGGAGATAAGCTCGGTCCGTCGTCAGTATCAAGGACATGGTAGCCCAAATTTTCAATCTTAGCCCTAATTTCGTCAGCTCTTCCCCAGTCTTTCCCCAGTCTAGCTACTTCGCGTTCTGCTACTAGCTTGCTCACACTGGTGGGGATATCGGCGAGGTTCTTTCTTAGTTTCTCTACGGCCTCCTTAAGACCAAGACCGAGGACCTTATCGAACTCATACACAAGAGTAGGGGAGTGGACACTCTTCCACAGGACAGCCAGAGCTTGGGGAGTGTTAAGATCATCTGCCATAGCCGAGTCAAACTCCTGCCTCAACTTGTGCACTGGAGGAGGACCGTCCTCCTCCAGATGGTGGATAAGCTGGCGGACTAGTTTGTTGTAAGATATTTGAGCACTTTCTAGTGCTTGCCAGGTGAAGTTGAGCTGTTGTCTGTAGTGCGTCCCCAGGTATAGGTAACGTAGTCCAAGTGCAGAGAAGCCACGCTTTTCAATATCATCTAGGGTATACAGATTGCCGAGGGATTTGCTCATCTTAGTGCCATCTACGGTGAGGAAGTTGTTGTGTAGCCAATAATTAACAACCTTGCGTCCGTAGCGGGCCACGTTTTGCGCTACTTCGTTGGTGTGATGCACGGGTATGTGATCTATGCCCCCCGTGTGAATATCAAAGTGGTCGCCAAGGAGCTTGGTACTAATAGCAGAGCACTCTATGTGCCAGCCCGGGAAGCCGACTCCCCACGGGCTTGGCCACTCCATCGCTCGGCGTCCTTCCCGAGGGGAAAACTTCCACAGAGCGAAGTCACTCTTGTTCTTCTTTTCTTTATTCTCTTCCACCCGGGCACCAGCCTTCTGCCCCACTAGGTCAAGCTTAGCAAAGTCGGCATAGCTAGCAAGTTTGCCAGTATCAAAATAAATACCGTCCAGTGTTCTATAAGCATAGCCTTTCTTCTCTAGCTCTTGGATAAACTCGATCTGTTCGGGTATATATTTTGTAGCGGGAGCAAGTACATCTGGCATTAGTACATTACTCTTCTTCATATCTCTAACAAATAGATCTGTGTAGAACTTGGCAATCTCCCAGACATTCTTACCCACTTTGCGTGCCCCCACTTCCATCTTGTCTTCACCCACGTCACCATCGCCCACCAAGTGTCCCACGTCAGTAATATTCTCAATATGCTTTACCTCATATCTCACACTACTCCCACTATCTCCTGTGTCCCCATACATGAGAGCCCGCTTTAAAACATCAGCAAATATGTAAGAGCGTAGATTACCTATGTGAGCGTAATCGTAAACAGTAAAACCACAAGTATAGATACTAGCCTTACCTGCCACAATAGGCATAAATGTCTCCTTCTCCCGCGTGAGAGTATTGTAAAGTTTAATGTCCATATCATAATATTATAATCTGCCCACCCAACATATACCAGTTTATGCTATTATAGTCTCTATGCGTAGATTAGGCTCATTTTTATTTACCTTTGCTTTACTTGGGGTGGGCTTCTTGGTTGGGCGTTTTAGCGTCTTGCCAGTTGAGAGACTCTATGGTGTAGCTGGGATAGATGTTGAGCTACCTGAGAAGGTAGACTTTTCGCCTGTCTGGGCTACTTGGACAGCCCTTAACGATAAGTTCGTCCCTGCAGATGTGTCTAGCACATCTCTAGAGCGAGCTAACCTCTTTACTCAAGATATGGTTTGGGGGGCAGCTACTGGCTTGGCTGGCGCGCTAGGGGACCCATATACGGCCTTCTTCCCACCCAAGGAGACAGAAATTTTCAAAAGTGAGATAAGCGGTAACTTTGATGGGGTGGGGATGGAGATAGGGATTACAGATGAAGTCCTGACAGTAGTAGCTCCTCTTGAGGGCTCGCCAGCCAAGAAGGCCGGCATCCTAGCAGGGGATAAAATTTTAGAAATTGATGGGGTAACAACTACTGGCCTGCGAGTAGATGAAGCGGTCTCCAAGATTCGTGGCAGGCGGGGGACTGTGGTAGCCCTAACGATCCTCCGCACATCAGAGGGGATACCCCGCAAGCTTAGCATAACGCGTGCGGTAATAGATCTACCAATAGTTAAGACTGAAGAGATTAGCGATGATAGAGGTAACGTATTTATAATCAGATTATATGCCTTCTCTGAGACTTCACCAGGCCTATTCCGTGATGCTCTACAAAGATTTGTTAATACCGGAGATAATAAACTCATCATAGACCTAAGGTCTAATCCGGGGGGCTATCTTGAAGCAGCCGTAGATATGGCTAGTTGGTTCTTGCCTGAGGGTAAGCCTGTGGTAAGAGAGTATTTCGGCAAGTCCAAGCCAGAATTAGTTCACCGCAGTAAGGGCTATGACATCTTTAACGATAATCTCAAACTCGTTATCCTAGTAGATGGCGGTAGCGCTTCGGCTTCCGAGATTCTAGCCGGGGCTCTGCGCGAGCACGACAAGGCAGTGTTGGTAGGTACGAAGACCTTTGGTAAAGGCTCGGTACAAGAGCTAGTAGAGATTGGCGGAGGCACTTCTCTTAAGGTCACTGTGGCACGCTGGCTAACTCCCCTAGGTGAGTCTATCTCACAGAAGGGGCTCGAACCGGACTATAAGGTAAACGTAACTGAGGAAGATATTAAGAATAAGTTTGATGCTGCACAATTTAAAGCTCTAGAATTAATCCACACAATATGAAGGTAATATTTATCAAAGATGTTAAAGGGCTAGGCAGGGTCGGCGAAGTCGCCCAAGTGGCCGATGGATACGCTAGCAACTTTCTTATGCCCAAAGGCTTGGCCAAACCATACTCTAGTACTGAGGCTAAGAAGATAGAACAAATAGAAGTGTTAAGGCAGAAGCACGCACAGGACCAGGAACAGGTTTTTGCCAAGCTAGCAAAGTATCTAGAGAGCAAAGTTATTTCAGTAAGTCGTAGAGCTAACGAGAAGGGAGTTCTATTCGCCTCTATCACAGGTCACGACATCTTCACTCTACTTTCCCGGGAACTTAGTCAGGATCCAGAGTTAACAAAAGCCCTTGGTCATCTCAAAGAGAGTAGCATAATCCTAGACGAACATATTAAGTCTGTGGGTAAATATAAAGTCCCAATTAAATTAGGACCCTCAAAAAGAGATATTAATCTCCAAATTCTCGCGGAGTGATTAGCCCACGTTGACCTTGGATAGGACCTTGCGCTTACCTGTGAAGTCAGTTTTGGTCTTGTTGGCAAAGGTAATAACACCAGCCCGAAGTGCAAAGAGAGTGTGATCTCGGCCTAAGCCTACGTTCCGACCGGGGAGGTAGCGAGTGCCTCTCTGCCTGACTATTATAGAGCCAGCCTTAGCTAGCGAGCCATCTGCAAGTTTAACCCCGAGATACTTTGGGTTTGAGTCGCGTAAATTCTTTGTTGATCCACCTGCCTTTTTATGTGCCATATATTATTAGGTAATAGATGTTAGTTGTTGGGTACTACGATATAATACAGAAGATACAAAAATATGCAAGAGCGTCTAAAGAGTCTGTTTACCCCACTTGTTATCCTGTTAGCCCTGCTACTGGCCTTTGGCCTTGGGCGCCTAACTAAGATCCAAGAGGCCGAGCCCGTCCTAACAATTAGCAACACGCAAACTAACACAAGTCAAGGGGATACAAAGCCAGTGGTAAGCCAAGGAAGAGGGGGTGGGGGAGTCCTAGGAGCAGAGACCGCCACTAATCCAAATCTTGGGAAGTATGTGGGTTCTAAATCAGGCACAAAATATCACTATCCATGGTGCTCTGGGGCGAAGAGGATTAATGAGGCTAACAAGATTTGGTTCCAAACTATTGCCGAGGCAGAGACGAGAGGGTATAGCAAGGCAGCTAACTGCCCTGGTCTATAATGGGATCCGTGTTGTAATATAGGTAGGTGTGGATAACTATAGTAACGTCGCACAAGATACCTTTTGCGACGTAGGTTCTAATAACAGGGCAATTAACTAACTAACCCGGAGGTAAAACTCTACCAGATTCTAGCTTGGTCTTTAGTCCCCCAAGGAATTCTCCTGTCATGAAGGGTACGGCGTAGTTAGTCCAAAAGCGGACTATAGGTCCCCTTATGTAATCCGTCCACGCAATTTTACCAGTCTCTACAATTAGGCTTACGTTGCCCCGCAGAGCGCTGTCAGAGTCAGAATCTATGTAGCCCCTCAAGTTAACCTTAAGTAAGCTAAGTATAATAACTAAGATGACAACTATCATGATGAAGTTAATGATACCCTTATTTGCCGGTCGCATATATTACTACAAGTATATATTACTACAAGTATAGCATTGGATTAAGGTAGCCACTAAGGGGCGAGACGGGCATAGGCGGACACTTACTAGGAGTACCTCCAGGTTTAGTTAGCTGACGTATTTGGACACCTTCAGTGGCATAGACGGTAAAGTGCAGGTGAGGTCCTGTTGAGTAGCCAGTATTGCCAGAGTAACCTATAACGTCATGTGGAGAGACCTGCTCTCCATCGCTTACTCTAACAAGTGATAAATGGGCGTATAGCGTGCTTAGGCCGTTATTGTGATCAATCAGTATCCATTTACCATAAGAGCCTCCCGGACAACCCGTATCAGTATCACCGGTTGTACGTACTAGACCAGATCTAGCTGATAGCACTGGCGTACCAATAGGTGCCCCCATATCAATGCCGTTATGTCCGGCCCCATTGTAGGGAGATAGGCTAGATCTAGAGAACTCTGTGTTGCCAAAGTTTTGGGTTACGACTATTTTAGATAGTGGCCAAGAGAGCACACCACTGCCGGGTTTAGGTAGTTTGGTAAAGTCAAGATCTGACTTAAGTTGGAGTTCAAAGGCGCGCAGTTCCCTTTCCACTAATTCCTTTTCGGCTAGCTTCCTAGCGAGCAGACTTTTATAATTGGACTCCTTGTTCTTTGTCTCTACTAAGATGGCACTCTTTTCGCGCTGATTCTCTAATAAAATCTTCTTTTGATCCGACAACCTAGTCTTAAGGGCAAGTAACTCACTTTTGGCTCTCTCTTCGGCCTGCTTATTGCTATCAAGCTTTTGCCTTGCGTTGGCAAGCCTGTCCATATCTAGGCGTAAGCTCGCTTGCAGACGCTCTTGGGTGTAGGCCAAGTCAGCCGTCTCAGAGAGCGAATTAACAGAAAGGACTATCTCCTGCCAGGTATCATCAAGAGAGGCTTGGAGTTGGCGGAGAGAACTTGCCAAGGCCTGTGACCTACGCCCTATGGTGTTGTCATGGTCTTCTATTTGCACGCCTAGGCTTAGGATAACTAGATTAGTATTGACAATCCTAGTCTCTGTAAGTGATGACTCTGACTCAAGTCGCTTCTTGTTGATCTCTAATATCTTTAGGGCGTTGTTTAAGGTATCCTTCTCTTTGCCTGTCTTAATTAGCTCTCCTTCATATTGAGCGATCTCTTTCTCTATCTCAGTAATCCTACTTTGGGAAGCACCTATTCTATCGGTTAATGATTGCGCATGTATTGTATTGGTAATGGCACCCGATATAACTATCCCTAGCACGGCAAGTAAAAAAATACTGTTAAGTCTAGGGTGTGGTCGCATAGTACTAACTATTTTAGCACATCAAGAGCTAATCTGATTCTAGCCCTTGACTCATCATTACCGAGCATTGTGACGAGGGCAAAGGGGTCTGGGGACTTCTCCTTGCCTGATAGGGCTACGCGCATAGGCCACAGGACCTTACCCTTACCATTTTGTTCTGCATAAGGCCACACTACCTCCCTATTTGTGCCATTTGACATAATCCACTCAAGATGTTGTTTAATCTCATGCTCTATAGCCCCAGACTTCCCTATCAGAAGTTCCTTTGTTACTGCTGGAGCGTTAAGCAAGAAGTCTAATTCTCCCCATTTTGCTTGATTAGTTTCTGTTTTTTCTGTTTTGCCGAGCAAAACTGGAATATCACCAAACTTGTCTATACGCTCAAGTAACATAGGTATGTACCTCGAAATCCCAGGTTGTTCGACGCCGAGCGTCGAACAATAGGTCAAAGCTCGCTTAGTCAGTTCATCCTCTGACAATAGCTTCATGTACTCTCGGTTAAACCAATCTAGTTTAACAGGATCAAGTATGGCCCCGCTCTTGCCTATTCGCTCTAGTTCAAAGTGCTCTATAATTTCTGACAAAGTAAACATCTCGCGATCATCCTTGGGGTGCCACACAAGTAGCAAGCAGAAGTTGAGCACTGCCTCTGGCAAGTAGCCCTGCTTCCGGTACTCGCGAATACCCACCGCACCATTACGTTTTCCCATTTTCTGGCGATTGGCACCCAACACAAATGGGTAGTGAGCATATATTGGTCGTGGCGCGCCGATAGCCTCCTGAATGAGTATTTGCCTGGGAGTATTTGCTATGCCGTCCTCCCCTCTTATTATGTGTGTTACGCCCATCTCGAAGTCATCCACTACCACTGTGAGATGATAGAGTGGCGAGTTTATGTCGCGGGCTATAACGAAGTCTTTAAGATCCGTTGTGTCAACACTAATCTCTCCCCTCGCCATATCAGTGAAAGTTACAATCTTATTTTGATTGCGCAATCTCACTACATCACGTACTGGCCCCTCGGACCCATCTTCATTTATCTTCTTCTCATTGCTTATGTAGGCCTTATCTGATTCGATAAGCTTCTGAATATATGCCTTATAAATATCTAGCCTATCTGTCTGCCGGGCAAACTCGTCTGCCTCGATACCCAACCACTTAAGATCGTCTTTTATTGCTGCTTCAAACTCGGGCTTAGATCTTGTAGGATCAGTGTCCTCACTTCGCATAATTACCTTGCCGTTGTTTTGTCGTGCGTAGACATAATTTAGGAGTGCGTACATAGCAGTACCCAGGTGTGGAAAGCCGGTGGGGCTAGGAGCAAACCTTGTTACGACTTTAGTGCTCATGGCTTTGAGCTATTTCTAGGATTACTTGGGCCATCTTAGAGGCTGCTTCTGGAGTGGCGAAGCTAAGGGCGTGCTCTCTCATGGTCTTTTGCATTTCCTTATTATCCATAATACGCTCAATCTCGGAGAGCAATATATGAGGTGTAAGATTCTGCTCTTCAAGAAGGATAGCTGCCCCAGTTCTGGCGTAGGCTAGAGCGTTATGGTGCTGATCGTGACTGACTCCACTTGGGATGGGGATAATTATAGAGGGCTTGCCCCACCCCGCTATTTCGAATATAAATGTAGAACCAGCCCTACTAACTACTAGTGAGGCTATGCCCGCTGCCATTCCAAGAGCAGTTGAGCCCAGGAAACCAGACATCTTATAGCGCGAAGCCTTGGGGTTATCTCCTAATATTACAGATAATCTATTACTAATCTCATTCGTATTTTTTGGACCGACTTGGTGTATAACCTGATACTTATCTAGGAGCTCAGGCAGGATATCAAGGACGATCTCGTTAATTGCAACTGCCCCCGTAGAGCCACCTACAATAAGCACTGTCGGGGTACTAGCATCTAGCTTTAGCAACTCAATAGCCCCATCAGCCTTAGGATTTCGGAGTTCGCGTCGTATGGGTATGCCCACTAGGGCCGTTCTATCCTTGGGGAAGTAGCTCGCGGCTTCCTCGTAAGCTATGCCGATTCGCCTTGCGAAGCTAGCGGCGAACTTGTTGGCTCGCCCTGGCTTAGAATCAGATTCGTGAATGACCACAGGGATACCAAGTAGGCGCGCAGCAAAGATAACTGGGAAACTCGCGTAGCCTCCCTTGCCCATAACGACATCCGGATAAATAGAAAAAAGTTTTCCCAGAGCCGTAGCTATGCCAAAAGCCGTGACAAAGATATCAAAAAAGTTTAAAAGTGAGAAGTAACGCCTAGTCTTACCTGCGGGCACTTTCTTAAACTCAATCCCATATTCAAATAGAGCCCTCTCATCATAAGGAACATCCGACATATAGTAGTACTTAGGAGCTATGTACTTGTTGCTAGCTATAAGTTCGTTAAGCTCCTGCACTATTGCAATGATTGGATAGAAGTGTCCGCCAGTCCCCCCTCCTGTAAATACAATTTTCACTTTTTAATTTGCTTAGCTGATATTTGTAGAAGCACGCCAGAGCTAGCCAGTACTAACATAAGGGCAGTTCCTCCATGACTAATATACGGCAGGGGTATGCCAGTAAGTGGCACTATCCCAAGCATCGCCCCAATATGTACATACGCTTGCGAGATTATCATTATAACAATCCCAGTGGCCATAAGTCTATGGAATTGATCAGGGGCTCTACGGGCTATCCCCAAGCCCCTAAGGCCGAAGGCGGTAAAGAGCCCTGTGATGATAAGTGTACCAATAAGTCCGAATTCTTCTCCTAAGACAGCAAAAATTGAGTCCCCAGTCGGTTCTGGGAGGTATTGAAACTTTTGGATACTCTGACCAAAGCCTCTACCCGTAGCCCCCCCTGCACCTATCGCAAGAATAGATTGCCTCAACTGGTAAGAGCTTCCTAAGGGGTCGCTAGTAGGGTCAACGAAGGTCGCAATGCGTGCTTTGACGTAAGGTCTAGTTAGGGCAAGTGTAGTAATTAAAGCAATTATAAGACCGCATATTATTGCAAGATGCTTAAGACTTCCGCCTGCTACAAGAAAGATAGCTAAGCTAGAAATAAGCATCACAAGGAAGGTGCCCGTATCTGGTTGCAATAAAAGGATTGTGCCAACTAGGCCAAGTATTATAGCCAAGGGCAACAAACCCTCCTTTAGTGTACCGGCCACATCCTTATTGGATGCGTACCAGCTAGAGAGGATGATAATTGTAGCAAGCTTGAGTAGTTCGGAGGGTTGTATAGATATGCCAGCAATAACTAACCAACGCCTAGCCCCTCCAGAAGCAAGGCCAATCCCTGGTACAAAGACTAGGGCTGTAAGAATGAGAGTGGAGAGGAAGATATATGGAGAGAGCTTCTTGAGCCATCTAACGTCGAGCTTATACATTGCCAACATCGCTAGTAGCCCCCCTCCAAGTCCGAAGACTAATTGGGAAAAAATTACGTCACTCCAACCCGCTCCACTTCTTGTTAGTAAACCGAATGAAGCTGACATAAATATGAAAAAACCACAAACAACCAGCAGGATTATTATCGCGAGCATAATTGTATCTGGGAATCTGTTACTTTTCATCTCTGTCTATATTAGCAAGAGTCCACGAGATTAGCTTTTGCATTTCTTTTGCGCGCTTCTCCTTAGTTGCCCCAAGTAGGACTAATATAACTGGCCGGTCAATCCCCGCATCTATGATTACAACTAGATTGGCTCCAGCCAAATCTGTGGTGCCAGTCTTAGAGGCTAGTATACCAAGCATGGCCAAGACATCCCTGTTAGTATTGACCACTTTGTGTATTGCAGTTTCAGACTCTATTTTAAGTTCTTGCCTAGTAGTTACATCAAGAGTTTGTTTAGAAAGACTCCATAAGCGGGTAGTTAGTTTGGCTACATCTCTAGCTGAGCCGTATCCGCCCGCTAGAGATAGGGATTCGTCGAGTCCAGTATAATTGAGAAAAAATGATTCGCTTAGGCCTAATTGGTCTATTAACTTATTTAGACACATCACACAGTTTGTCTTTGACTCCAGTTCTTCTCCAAGTACTGTGGCGGCATCATTGGAGGACGCAATGAGCATAAATTTGAGCAAGGAATCTAGAGTCCATACCTCGCCTAGTACAAGACCGCTATCCCCTTCTGTACCAAGTGCCGTAGCCGAAACAGTTAGTAAGTGGTCAGGCTCAAATGTCTCAAGCGCCACAATAGCCGTAGCGAGCTTGGTGAGTGATGCAAGCGGGAGTTGGACTCTCTCATTACTGGCTATGACAATTCTATCCCTATTTATATCGTACACATAGTAGGATAGTGCGTCTATATGCAGACCCGCTGTGGCCATAGTCAGGGTGGGACTAAGTAGGATAAGAGTAGCTAAAAGTAAGATGAGGCTATAGATCTTCGGCATTGCTACTGTAATAGTTCTCTATCTCTGTAAGTTTAAGCTTGGTCTCTGTCAGTTCAGGTAGGTCAGCAACGTCTCCGATCCCCATGTGAGCAAGGAGTTCAATGCTAGGTTTGTATAGCATACTTCTCGCATTATTCTCATCCTGATTACGCTCCACTAATCCTCTTCGAAGTAGGTTACGAAGGATAAATTGGCTGTTAACCCCTCTAATATAGTCTATGCCACTTCTTGATATTGGCCCTTTGTAAAGGATAATTGCTAAGGTCTCTAGCCCAGCCTTACCTATACTCTTGCTCTGCTCGTCCTTTGCTATTTGCTCTAACTTGCTACTCGCTAGAGGTCTAGTGCCTAGGGAGATCATCTCGCCATTTGTAATCAGGCACACTCCCCTATTTGTTAGATTCTGTTCAAGGCTGACTATAATATTATCAAGCTCCTCGCTAGTTACAGCCAATACTCCAGCCAGCCACCCCCTTGTTACGGGTTCGCTCTTATAAAAAAGAATGGCTTCTAATAATTGCTCGTTTGTCATGAATATGTTGGGGTGCTATTTTGAGTAGTTTCCATCTCTATATCGGCGTGTCTACCTTGCTGGCTTACTGACAGTATACCGCGTTTAACCAGTTCTAGCATGGCTAGGAAGCTTACTATAACCTCAATCTTTTCGCCCCGATCCTTATTAGAGAATTCCTTGAAGCTCATCCGCAGGCAAGCCCCAATTCGTTCGTGGAGATTATTGATTATATCATCCAGACTTATGACCTTAGTTATAACTTTTTCAACTAGTTTGACTTGCTTGACTGTGCGACTAAGTAGATCCTGTAGGCTCACCCTAAGAGCGTCTAGGCTCACATCTCTACCCGGATTAAAGATGGCAAGATAAGATAACGAGTCTTGTCTCATGTAAATACTATTACCAGTAAGTAGCGATGCCACAGCTTCACCTTGTTTGACTAATATCTGGTATATGGCTAGGCGCTCCTCAAGGTCTTTGATATCGGCTGTCTCTTCACTGCTAAGCTCCAGATTGGGCAAGAGAGCCTTAGACTTAATAAGCAGTAGTATTGAGGCCACGTAGACAAAGTTGGCTGTGTCAGCCACAGGCAACTCCCCCACGCTCTCTATGTAAGTCAAGAAGTCATCCGCCACTTTTGAAAGTGATACTTCAGATATGTGCAACTTCTGCTTCTCTACCAACTCTAGTAGCAACTCAATTGGCCCGCTAAACTTCTCAGAATTTATAGCAAAAGCATTAGTCATCAGTAGATTTTAACACTAAGCACCAATTGTTCAAAACAACCCACCGCGTAGTTTGAAGTAAAAAAGAGCCCTAGCCAACCATACACATTACTGCGTAGGTCAGCCAGAGCTAACGGAGTGAGCCTGTTTACGGAGCATGATCCGGAGATCGCCTCCATAGTGAATCCACAGCCAGGGAGTGGACTAAGGCGGGTTTTGGTTGCGGGCCAGTGAGCTATTTGTTAACTGGTTGTCTCGTCTACAGCATCTCGAACGATGCTGGATGGAGTTGAATCCAGATGAAGCAGTTACCCTTGAGCTGAGGGATCCCCTCTCTCAACCCGGCTGCGATTCGCTTGCGTCGCTCATCGAGATTAGCCCTACGTGCCGGGTACTCGTTGGCGTGGACGATGATCTGCAGAGGCAGAGTGTTGATATCGAGCTCGTGTCCGTCACGCACTTGCACCTCGATCTCATCCACGGAGAGCCGACCCTCTGGCTCCTCCGGAACGTCCAATTCCTTTGCGACCAGCTCCCGTGTCAGCTCTCCTAGCAGCAGGACATTTGCATCCGGGATGTTGTTCCCGGAGTGGGACAGCTCGGTCTTGTCGAGCTTACGATAAATTTCGATCAATGGCATATCGGAGTTCTCCTTTCCTGAGGCGAGTCTAGCAAAAAGCTTGACAAATGTCAATAGGGTGGTGTATAATATAGGATGTAAATCTTGAGCTGTTGGGTAATCAGGTTCAAGATTGGTCCGCCCTTCCTTATCCCCTCGAAAGAGCAAGCGGATGGGCTCCTGAGACTGGATTATGACCCCAGCCAAAGGAGAGACCGATGGACATTTATGTTTGTGTTAAGTGCGAACGGAGTTTCAAGACCAACGACGAGAACGCTGAAACTTGTGAGAAGTGTAGCAAGCAAGAGTGCTTTACTGACCACACTGGAACTATCGACCTCAGCGATGTCCCCTGTGAGTTTGAGATTCAGGACTATGAGGATAACGGGATGTGCTATCGCTGTGGGGCACCCCCGTACGTAGACTGCAACTGCGACTAGTGCGAAAGACCGCCGACCCAAAACATTAGGGTTCGGCGGTTTTCTTCTTCTTAAATCTCCATAATTATGGGTTTAGGCGTTTGACGTCTCGGGGGAGGAAAGTGGCTTCGCGTACGTTTGGGAGCTCTAATATCTGCATCACGATACGGCCTGGGCCTATGCCACCGCCACCATGTGGTGGGCACCCGAATTTGAAGAAGCTTATGTAATCACGTAGAGCGTCAAGATCCATGCCCTTCTCTTGTGCTTGCTTGGTGAGTACGTCGGGTCTGTGCTCGCGTTGTGCTAAGGTGGTAATCTCGAGCCCATTGTACAATAAGTCTGCTCTGCGCGAGTAGTCAGAACCAATCTCTGTACGCATATGGTAGAAGGCGCTCTTACTTTTGTGATACTCGTGAATAAAGACAAACTCATGATTATGTTTCTCTTTTACATATTCGCTGATGACACGCTCTTCTTCTGGAGACAAGTCGTGCTCTTCGCCACTTACTACTCCTCTTTCGGCTAGAATCTTTTTAGCCTCTAACATGGTTATCCGCGGGAAGGGTGCAATTGGTATTGTAATATTAAGTTCGGGCATGCGGAGGGCTACCTGCTTGAAGCCGGATATAATAAACTGCTCCTCTTCATCCATTACGTCATGATGTGATTCTACATAACCTACCTCAAAGTCCCAACCGGTAAACTCCGTAAGGTGTCTGGTGGTAAATGAGGGTTCTGCTCTGAACACGGGTCCTGTCATAAAGACTCGCTCAAAGCCAGAGGCAATGCCCATTTGCTTGTAGAACTGGGGTGACTGCGCCAAGTAGGCCTTACCCTCGAAGTACTTAACCTCAAAGACCTCTGCTCCACTTTCGCTAGGCACATTCATCAGGGCCGGTGGATACAACTGGATGTAGTTATTATCTAGCCAGTACTTCCGGAAGCCTCTCTCAAGCTCTGTCCAGATCTTAAAAATTTTGGCCTTCTCTGGCTTGCGAAGATCTATCCAACGATGGTCAAAGCGGGCAGGGGCCTCTGTCTCTTCTCCACCCTTAATAGTAACTACTGGTATGGGTAACTCTGGCTCGGCCATAGACAAAATCTGAAGTGAGCTGATTTGTATCTCAACTCCATTTGGCGCTTGTTTGGCCTCTACCACCCTACCCCCAATGCGCACCACACTCTCAAGGGTCAGTTCCTTAGCCCTCTCAAACTCGCTAGACTCTGCGGTAATAACTACTTGCGCTAAGCCGGTGATATCGCGTAAGATCAAAAAAATAATCTTGCTCTGCACGCGCAAAGCCTGCACAAAACCCTGCACAAATACAATCTCATTTACCCCGCCCTCTGCAGTGCCTATCTTCCCTCCCAACTCCCTTGTATGTGTAAATTTAAGCATGTCAGTGTTTAACTATTGGAGTATAGCAATTATAAGGCTATTTGTGGAGGCCTAGTTGCCCTTCCTAAGTATTACTGTATGCACTCTTGACAAGCTATTCTGATTTGCTAATATATATCTATCACCACGGAAAGTCCCCTCTATGGTCTAGTGCCTGGAGGGTCCTTTTCATTTTTGGGCTACTTTATTTCTGAGATCATCCATAAAGTCTATATTTTTCCTAGCAAACCTTTTTAGTAAAGCAGAATACTTCTGTCTATTTGGGACCAGTAGTCTCTTTAGCTTACCCTGCTCCTCAAGATATTGCACAAGACAATAAAAGTCGCCATCACCCGTAACTATGACTGCCCTCTCAAAATTCACTAGCTGTATCATGGTATGAAGTACCAACTCCGTATCAACGTTCCCCTTAACAGTACCGTCTCTATACACGAGCGTTGGTTTAAAAATGCAAATGAAGCCAGCATCCTGCAGAGAGGTATATAAACGGTTGTTTCCCTCTAGAAAGCCAATAAAGATGAAAGCCTTCGTGACATGGTATTTGTCCTTCAGGTGAATGCGGAACCTTCTCCAATCTAAATGCCATCCCAGTGCTCTAACAGCAAGATGAACATTCTGGCTATCTATGAATGCGTAATTGTTTTCGTTGCCAGACATGATTATATTGATGTGAGTATACCAATTCTGGGACTAGTTGTGGAGGCCTATCTGGAGCTCGTAGAGCTTACGGTATACCCCTCCCTCTCTATCTGCCAGCTCAGCGTGCTTGCCTTGCTCTACAATCCTACCTTCATATAAGACTAGAATATTATCGGCGTGGCGCACTGTCGAGAGTCTGTGGGCAATGATAAATGTGGTACGTCCTCGCATAAGCTCTATTAATGATTCATTGATGGCGTGCTCACTCTTTGCATCTAGGGCCGATGTAGGCTCATCTAATATAAGTATCTTGGGGTTACGCAATATAGCCCTGGCAATAGCCACGCGCTGTTTTTGACCTACAGAGAGCCTAATCCCACGCTCGCCCACCAGTTGCTTCCATTTATTTGGGAACTTCTGTACGAAGGTAGTCACCTGAGCAAGTTCTGCAGCACGCTCTATCGCTTGTTTGGTGGCTTTGGTATTACCGTAACGGATATTATTGAAGATAGTATCATCAAATAAGACAATCTCCTGCGAGACTACAGCAATGTTAGATCTTAGTCTGTACAAGTCGTGCTTCTTCACGTCTAGATTATCTATTAGTACCCGCCCCCCAGTAGGGGCGAAGTAGCCCGAGATAAGATCTATCAGAGTGCTCTTGCCCACCCCAGACTCCCCTACTAAGGCTGTGATACTACCTTTAGGAGCTACAAAAGAGATATCATTCAAGACCCCTTTGCCCGAGGGATATTTAAAGCTTACGTTACGAAGTTCAACGATCCCTTCGAATTCTTTTTGGGTCCCCTGTGCTCCCCTGTTATACTTCTCATGTGGATGCTGTAGCATCTTCTCTGCTTGGCCTATGCTCACTAAGCCACTTTGGAAGGTCTGCCAATTTCTACCCAGTGTTACAAAGGGTCCAAACATCATAGCTGCATAACCATTAAACATCAGTAATTGCCCAACAGTCATATTGCCAGCGAGTATTTGGGATATGGTGTAGACATAAATAATTACTTGGACTACCAAGATTATGGACCTTTGTATCAGGCCCAAATTTTGCCATAGCCTATAAATTTTAATCCAAGCGTTAAAGCCGTGCACCGTAAACTGTCTAGTCAATCGCCCCTGCTCATATTCCTCTGTGGTAGCTTGCTTGACCGCTTGCACATTACCTAGAGCCTCATAGCTTAGATGCCAAGCCTTACGCCAGGACTTGTTACGTGCTTTAGTTAAATCACTAATTGGTCGCACCAGGAAGAACATGATTACCGTATAGAGCAACACTCCTGCAAGCAGGACAGTGGCTAAGGTGATATTGATGTACATTGTAATACCGAGTGCAACTATAAACGTTAGTAGTTGCGGACCGATATCAGAGATAACACTGCCGGAAATATCACTAAGTTCGTTACCCGCTCGTTGGATCTTATCTGTGATATGCCCAAGCTTACGTGACTTATGGAAGTGCATGGGCAAGAACATAAGGTTAGAGAAGGCCAACGCGTAGTAGTCCGATAACGCTCGTAATCCTATGGCCTTACTTTTGCGAGAGTTGTACGAGCTAGATATGTGCATAAAGGCCTGCGCAGATGCCCACAATACAAGGAAGATTATATGCAAATATATAAGGCTACCCATCACAGACACCTTGTGGGGCGTGATGATAGCGTCCAATAATCGGCCTCCAATATATGGCGTTAGACCCTCAGCTATGGCCAAGAGCATACCCACAAGGGTCACCTTGATTAAGTCTATCCTGTAGACAGCGAGGTGCTCCCAAACGGCCCGGAGGCCAGGGAGCAAGGACTGTAATCCAGATTTTTTTATCTTGCCATCGGGCATTTATTATCTCTATTAGCGAACTCCGATGGCCTTGCGCACTTTCTGCATTGTCTCATTTGCCTTGGCTCTCGCCTTATCGCTACCATCTTTTAGTATTCTCTCTATTAATCCAGCATCTTGCGCTAATTGCTCACGCTTGGTGCGCATGGGTGAAATAAGCTTAATTATATTCTCTGCCAGCATCTCCTTAGACTCTTTATAGCCTATCTCCCCCGCCTTGTACTTGGAACCTAAGGTTCCAAGTTGATCTGCATCTAAGAACAATTTATGCAGAGCAAAGATATTGTCTGTATCTAGATCAAGGGCCTCGCCCTTACTCTTGGAGTCTGTCACAATACTCATGCATTGCTTCAAAATATCTTCATCAGAACCGAATAGCTTTATATCATTGCCGTAACTCTTGCTCATCTTGCGCCCGTCTATACCCGGCACCACGGCTACATCTTTGCGGATTAGTTCTTTGGGTGGGATGAAGAGCTCTCCGTAAGTGCTGTTAAACTTTAGGCCTAGCTCGCGCGCCATCTCTACATGTTGTCTTTGGTCCTCGCCCACTGGCACTATATCAGGATTCATAATTAGGATATCCGCCGCCATAAGTACTGGGTAATCAAAAAGACCCACATTAATCTCCTTGCTCTTAGCTCCTGCATCTTTGAAGGCGTGGGCCCTCATTAGCCAAGGCATAGTAGCAAGGCAGTTAAGGTACCAAGTAAGTTCTGTTACTTCGGGCACGTCACTTTGGGCATATAGGATCACTTTTTCGGGATCCAAACCCACTGCCAGATAATCTAATACTACATCACGGGTGTCCGCGCGTAACTGGTCTGGATCCTTGACTGTGGTTAGGGCGTGGAAGTTGGCCACAAAGATGTAAGCAGTATACTCATCTTGGTAGTCTACGAACTGCTTCATAGCCCCAAAGTAGTTGCCAATATGAAGCTTTCCAGATGCTTGAATACCAGACAGGAGAACTTTTTTAGCTTTGCTCATGTTATAGATATTAGCAGATTATTGGATTAAGCACTATATATCTAATGATTACTAGAATTAATATAGTTAGGGGCGATGATGACACCAACAACGGCGAAGGTCACGGGGACTAGTAGCATATATTAACCCAGTCTACTCAGCCATAAACTCGAGATAAAATGTGGAACCCTTACCCTCTCCAGGAGAGTCTACCCACACATTACCCTTATGAGCCTTCATAAGCTCCTTAACCACATATAGCCCGAGGCCAGTGCCTTGGGTATTGACTAGGCCCGCACCCTTAGCCCGAGTGAACTTCTGGAACAGGGTGGGCAGGACCTCGCGCGAGATGCCGATGCCAGTGTCCCCTATTGTTAGCAAGACTTTACGATTCCTTGGGTCTTTATCCAGAGTTACAGTTAGGCCACCCTCTTGTGTGTACTTAATGGCATTGTCTATTATGTTGGTCACTACTTGTCTAATCTTGCCGAAGTCTGCAGTTATAAGGTTACCCACTTCTAGCTTGTTGAGATATTTGATATAAAGTCCGGCTCTATCGGCGTTTTGCTTTTGTTCTTCAATTACACCTCTTACCAACTCGTCAAGGTTAACTGAAGAGAATTCGTATTGCATTCTGCCCTGCTCAATCCTTGAGACGTTAAGAAAGTCTTCAATAATAATAACAAGCCTTTCACTAGATAAGAAGATTCTATCCAGAGCCTCGCGAGCCTTGGGCTCTACCTTGCCGAACGAGCCCTCAAGGAGCATAGAAGCGTAGCCCTTAATGGCAGTCAGTGGGCTACGTAGCTGGTGGCTAGCAATAGATAAGAACTCGGACTTCTGTTGGTCTAGAACCATCAACTTCTCGTTGGCGCTAGCAAGTTGGTTGGCCAACTGCTCCATATTCTCCCGAGTCTTCACCTCCTTGAGAACAGAGCGAATTAGTAAAGCTCCCACAACTATCGTGGCTAGCAAAAGCACGAGATCCGCTAGTTGGTCTGCTGATCCCTCTGCTATTATTACTCTTACAATTAAGAATAACCATATTGAAAATATGAAAATTTCTGTCGCAACAACTCTGGCGTTAAATAGCTTGTATTTGTAGATAGAATAGAAAATTGCCGAAACCATAAATACCACCGTAACTTGTCCTAACCAGTTATATTCAAATACGCCAAATAATGGCAATGTGAGATTTGTAGTTACTCCAATGAGAGTTGAGATAAGTGTCCCTCCAACTACATAAAACAACTTCTTTTTTT
>CAYGDD010000003.1:0-41087 GCA_964348575.1 uncultured Candidatus Saccharibacteria bacterium
CTATTAATTTAATTAATTCACTTTCTTTTCTTAAGTTGACCTACGCTCTCGGCCAGCTCCTTAAACCTCTTTTCTAATTTATCTGCTCGCTTAGCCATTGTCTCTTCAAACTCATTGGTGTGAGTTGCAAGCTTCTCGGCAATGAGCATTATGTCGGTTACATCCTCCATGGCGAGCATTATGATTGGTTCACAATCCGCCTCTTCCCTGAAGTGGATCTGTCGAGCATTCAAGATTATTACTTTATGCCCAATAGATGGAAACACATGAGTAACCTCAAACCCCTTGAAGAAAGTATTTTTTGGCAGAATGTCTTCAAGTAATTTTCGCAAAGCTGGTATGTCCCACTGACCGTTACCCAGCTTGTATACAATCTTACCTTCTGTTTCCTTCTGGTCGACCTGAAACGTTCTATAGAAGGATTCGTTGGCAGCCATCACCTTAAGTTCTTTATCTAGAATGATGACTGGTTCGCGCACCACGTCCACCACGGTCTTAATGTAAGTCCAACTGTCCTCCCACCATCCTGTTTCTGTTTTTAGTGCTTTCACACTGGTACTGCCGTTTAGAAGAACAAAGTATTACAAATGTGCTATAATCGTAGTGACTTAGTGTAATGAGATAATTACAATTCTGCCCAGTATTACTGGATTTTGAGATTGCGTATGTAATGTAATTAGAGCATCTACGGCATATATTTATGATGACTCCCAAACAGAGGACGACCCGCCGAGCTGAGTTATCTACAGCTCATTTTGACCACCAAAAGGGGCTTAATATCCACGCCTTTATCAAAGTGCACGATCACGCTCTGGGCCAAGATCTGGTACAAGACACCTTTTTAAAAACCTGGAGCTACCTAGTTAAAGGCGGTAAAATTGATACAATGAAGTCCTTCCTCTACCACATTCTCAATCACCTCATTGTGGATGAGTACCGTAAGCACAAGACTAAGTCACTCGATGCCCTTGTAGAAGCCGGTTTCGAACCAAGAGTTGATTACACAGAGGCACTAATTGACAAGCTTGATGGCAAGGCTGTTATGTTGCTACTAGGCCGTCTCCCCCAAGCGTACTGTAAAGTTATGCGTATGCGTTACGTGCAAGACCTGTCTCTTAAAGAGATGTCCCTCCTCACCGGCCAAACCAAGAACGCTCTAGCTGTGCAACTTCATCGCGGTCTCGCTAAACTCAAACTCCTATATCCCTAAGTGTAATGTTTTTCACTCTCAAACGGCTATTTCTATGTTAATCAAATTTACTAACTACTAACTAACAAATAATTACATGCTCGGTACAATCGCATTTATCCTTGTCATCTTATGGCTCTTGGGTCTAGTCACCTCCTACACTATCGGAGGCTTTATCCACCTACTACTCGTAGTGGCCATTATTATGATACTGGTTAGGCTTATCAGAGGCGAAAATCCACTTAAATAATCTCTTCACTTCACTTCCCGGGGTTTAACCCCGGGGTGGGGGAGGCGTAGTAAAGATGGCCTCTACAAAGCATTTGCGGAGCCAGCAAATCGGCCAGAGGCAATCCCGAAGGGTTACCCTTCGGAGAGTATGCTAGGATAGGGGCATGGAGGCGGGATATACAGTTATACTTTTCTATAAATTCGTACACCTAGAGGATCCGAAGGGGGTGTGTGAGAGACAGAGGGCTAAGTGTCGAGAGCTGGGGCTTTTGGGGCGGGTGCTTGTAGCTACTGAGGGCATTAACGCTACCCTTGAAGGGCTAACTAGTAAAATTGAAGAATATAAGGCGTGGCTTTGGGGTGAAGAGTTCTTCGGTGATGTTGTGGTCAAAGAGAGCGCGGGAATGGGCAATAGCTTCGTTAAACTTAAGTGCAAGGTGCGTCCTGAAGTGGTCACACTTGGCACAGGCGAGATAGACGCAAGTGTGCCCACCGCCCGCGAGCTTAGTGCAGATGAGTTGCAAGCTTGGTACGAGGGGGGAGAGGACTTTGTGGTGCTCGATTTGCGCAATAGCTATGAGATTGCCTCGGGCAAGTTTGATAAGACTATTAATCCAGAGCTTAACAACTTTCGCGACCTTGTGGCCAATTTGGATAAGCTACGCGAGCGCCATCTGGTGGGTAATAAAAAGATTGTAACTGTGTGCACCGGGGGCATACGCTGTGAGAAGGCCACCAAGCTTATGGGCCAGAAGGGCTTTGATAACTTGTATCAACTTAAAGACGGCATACATACATATATGAGTAAGTATCCGGGCAAGCACTTTAAGGGCACCCTATTCGTCTTTGATAACCGGATGACAACCGACGTGGTAGACACAAGTGGGGGTGAGCATGGGAGTGAGAGTAGTGATGAGAATAATGGGCGAGTGGCAAGGGAGATAATTGGCAAGTGCTACTTCTGCGACTCTAGTACCGAGCAATACTACAACGACGACTCGCATGTGCCCTCTCAAAAAGTCCTTTGTTGTGAGGTGTGCATAAAGCAAAATGCCAGCCACCTCCGACCGGTACTTTCAGTTATGTAGTTATTCTCTTTGCGTGGTATTATTTGTAGGTTATGAATTTAAAGAGGCAGGTAAGATTGTTTGGTTTGTTCTTTAGTTTGCTTACCCTCTTTGTTCTACTCATTGTCCCGCAGACTACAATTGCCCACGAGGCGTACGTGCTAGACAGTACAGAGGTCGCTCTGGCTATGCAGGGCTCCACACTAGACGTGGTAGATGTAATTGGTGATCACTTGTTTGATTTTATCCTGTACTTCCTTGGGGTGGTAGCTGTGGTGTTGATAGTTTTTAAATTCTCTATTTCGCGCTTTGCCGAGCGGGCTATCGATCCGGCCTTCTTTTATATCAAGCACTACTCGGGGCATATTGCCCAACTTGCCCTCGGCCTGGCCCTGCTTGCCTCGGCTTACAATGGAGCTGTCTTTGGGACCGAACTCTCGCTCACTAACCTATTTGGCAATTCTGCCAATGCTATACAGATACTCCTATATATTTCTGGGATCCTAATTGTGACAGGCATTTATACAAGAGCGGGGGCCTTGGTGTGCCTATTTATCTTCAGCATCCTGCTCCTTCTGAAGGGGGCTTATATGATTAACTACTTTACATATTTTGGCGAAGCTTTAGTTATATTCTTACTTGGGGCTTCCTATTCTCTTCACAAAGTGCGTCGGCCAATTATGAGTTGGTATGTAGAGGATCTCTCTGGTATTAAGAAGCACAGATATGTTATCTTGCGTATCTCCTTCGGAGTCTCCCTTATATACGCCGCACTTTACGCCAAGTATTGGCACTATCAATTAGCCTTAGAAACTATAAGCAAATTTAACTTAACAAATTACTTCTCATTTGACCCACTCTTCTTGGTGCTTGGGGTCTTGTGTGTAGAACTTGCTATTGGCCTGATGTTTACTTTGGGAATTGAGATACGTTTCGCCTCTATAGTCTTCATCGGATTTTTGACGGCTTCACTTTTGTTCTTCGGCGAATCTGTCTGGCCACACATCATTCTCGTCGGCACAGCTCTTGCAATGTTTGTCCACGGTTATGACCAGTACACACTAGAAGGCAGGTGGTATAAAAGCGGAGTGCGCGAACCAGTCTTGTAATCTTGCACCTTCCCAGACTGAGGGTATCGCGTTTATTATTGTTAGCCCTGAGCTGGCAGAATTGAAACGAACCGAGCTTGTTGCCATTTCAAAATGATATACTAAGATATGCTTGATTGGTGGGAACGTAACGAGCGATACGTAGGTTTGTTGGCCCTTACGGGGGGCTTCATTTTTGACTGGTTTACCTTGCGTCGCATTGATCTCTTGACCGAGAACTTAGTGATGCTCATATATATAGGAGTAGCTATGCTCTCGATTGTTCTCATCTCCCTTGTTAAGGAGCACTTAAACGGGCAGGGCTTCCTAGACGAGCTCTTCTCGTTTGCCTTACAGTTCTCCTTTGGAGGCTTGGCAAGTGCCTTCTTTATATTCTATTCTCGCAGTGCATCCTTTTTGGCCAGTTGGCCTTTCCTACTACTACTAATAGCGCTTTTGGTAGGCAATGAGTTCTTCCGTCACGGTTACGCCCATTTGGCCTTCCGGGGGACAGTCCTCTTTATTTGTTTATTCTCGTATGCCATTTTTAGCCTGCCTATCTTGGTGGGCAGGATGGGCACAGGCGTCTTCGTCGCATCAGGCTTGCTTAGCTTGCTAGTTATCTGGTTGTTTAGTCGCTTGCTTAAATTGATCACCCCCAGCGAACATGCTTCGGGGAGACTCGGCTTATTTCTCGGGGTGCTCGCTTTCTATTTCGGCATTACAGCCCTTTACTTTACTAACTATCTTCCGCCCATCCCGCTTGCCCTTAAGGATTACGCAGTGGCCCACAGTGTTGCCAAGCAGGGCTCCGAGTACGCAATTGTGCGCGAGGAGCGTACTTGGGCCGAGAGACTTACTGGTCGAGGCACACTCCACCTTCGGGCTGGAGAGCCGGCCTTCATCTATAGCGCAATTTTTGCCCCAACTAAGATTAGTGCCGGGGTAGCTCATCACTGGCAGTACTTCGATGTTGGGCGCGATAGGTGGATCTCGCTAGGGCACGTACCCTATACTCTAATTGGTGGGGCCGATGGGGGGTACAAGGGTTATACCCTTAAACCCACCGTCTATCCGGGCGCTTGGCGAGTAGACATTGAGACCGAGCGCGGTCAGGTAATCGGCCGAATTAATTTTGATATTGAGATAGTAACAGATGAGCCCAGCTTAGTGTCAATTACTAGATAGTGCACTAATCATTGCTATGTTAGAATATTAAATATGCATAGAACACATAAATTAAGTTTGGCCGGACTGGTGGCCCTATTGGGCGTATTGGTAGCCATAGTCGCATTCACACAACCTACTCTAGCTCCAAGTGAAGTAACTAGTACAGCCGACCATCAGTACAAAGATTTGGTCCAAGTCACTTCGCCCACGACCGGTGACAAGATAACCAGCCCCTTGCACGTCACGGGCAGGGCTCGAGGAGGTTGGTACTTTGAGGCCAACTTCCCAGTTTACTTGTTAGATGCAAGTGGCAAGGAGATAGCCGTGGGGGTGGCCCAAGCTCAAGGCAGTTGGATGACCAGCGAGTACGTGCCCTTTAGCACAGTACTTAATTTTGATACCCAGTTGGCGGGCTCTAGAGGCACACTCGTGTTTAAAAAAGATAACCCTTCAGGCCTAGTGGAGCACGACGACCAATTCCAATTACCAATCACTTTTAGATAGCAGTCAGGAATATGAGACGTAGGCTTGCGAGAACGGTTAGGCTCTTTGGTCAGGACATTGTTCTTGTATTTGTTGAGCTTATGGCGGTTTTGGTTACCCTATTTCTTATTCTTAGTCCAGCCTTTAGTCTGGCTGTCGGTACATTATGGGGAATTGTTTTTGGTTCTATTAGATTAGTTTATGAGCTTATTTTAGAGATCTTCTCATATTTTTAAGTTCATAAAATTATACGCGCTGTGTTTTGTTGTGTGCTACAATATGTTCTAAATACTAAATATAGTAAGTAATATCAATATGAGTGAGGGATTAGAACAAGTTGTAAGGAGCGAAATATTAAGTCAGGAAGAGATGCTTGACTTACTGGGCTCTCTAGAAGATGTATATAGACAACAAATCACCATTGGTGAGGGTGTCTTTATTGTGGAAGGCAAAGAGGTGCCCGCTACACGAGAAGTGGAAGTGGATGGCACAAGGTTACCCATGGCTACCTTCCTTAAAGCTATCCTAGACAACTAGAGTGTTATGAGTATTTTAAGTGAATTCAAAAGCTTTGCAATTAGAGGTAATGCAGTTGATCTTGCGGTGGGCATTATTGTGGGGGGAGCTTTCGGCAAGATAATCACCTCGTTTGTTAATGATGTCATTATGCCACCCGTGGGCCTACTCCTTGGGGGGGTCAATTTTGCCGACAAGGCATGGGTGCTTAAAGAGGCAGTAGGAGACGCCCCGGCCGTGCTTCTTAAATACGGCTTGTTCGTGAATGTTGTAATAGATTTCTTGCTTGTAGCTTTGATTATTTTCTTAATCGTAAAACAGCTTAATCGTTTTAGTCCCGCGACTCCTCCCCCACCGGTAACAACAAAGAAGTGCACCCTGTGCTTGTCGGTTATTGACGTTAATGCCAAGAAGTGTGCCTTCTGCACTTCAAGTATATAAACACATAAGATACACAATAGTATGACCGAAAGTAAAAATTGCGTATTCTGTAAGATTGTAGCCAATGAGATACCGAGCTATCGCGTCTGGGAAGATCAGAACTTCGTCGCCTTTCTTAATATCAATCCCGTAGTCGCGGGCCACTTACTGATAATCCCCAAAGGACACATTGATTCCGTCTTCGAATTACCCGAGGAGTTGTATCACGGATTATTTGATACAGGCAAGTTGTTGGCGGAGCCACTTAAACTGGCTACGGATTGTAAGCGCGTAGGCCTATCAGTGGTGGGCCTTGATGTGGCCCACGCGCACTTACACCTAATGCCCATGAATGCCTCGGGCGACGCTGACCACGCTAAGGCTAGGTCTGCTGGCATAGAGGAATTGACCAAGATGCAAGAGTTAATTAAACAGGCTATAATTAAGCATATATAGAGTTATTAACTAGAGCTAAATTATATGGATACAAAAAAGATTCTCATTCCAGTTGTAGTGGTGGTAATTGGTTTGTTGGTCTGGTCGTACGGCTGGCAAGATAAAGCGTCCGAGCCAGGACTGTCAGACTCGCTTACAAGCGCTCAAAGTGAGACCAAACCTTGGATTGAAGTGGAGGTCGCAGAAGTAAATGAAGTGGATGCCACAGGTAAGGTCCTTGGTGCTTATGCCACCGGCGACTTAGTAGAGGAGGGGAGCATAATTGTGAGCAATGCTACTGGCTTGGCTACAATCTACTTCGCCGACGGCTCCGCCCTACGCATAGAGCCGAGCACTACGCTTACTATTACCGAAGGCCAGTACGACAGCCAGTCAGGCTCGCTTAGAGTGCGCGTAGCACTTAGTGTTGGTAAGGTTTGGTCCAAGATCACCGCTCTTGCCACGCCCGAGAGTCATTGGGAGGTTAACACAGGCAGTGCCGTAGCCACAGTCAGGGGCTCGGCCTTTGGGACAGAGGTGACAGGAGATGGCGAGACGCTTATTGTAGGTTCCGAGCATGATATCGCAGTGGCGCCTATAGACCTGAACACGGGCGAAGTGCTTAATGACCAAGAGATTGTGGTTAATGATAAGGAAGCAGTAAGGATAAAGTCTGACCGTAAGATAGTCAAAGAGAAACGCGATATCGAACGCTTGCGCACATGGGTAGAAAGCAATGAGAAGCGTGACAATGTCGTGAGTGTAAGAGTTATGGAGTTACGAAAGGAAGGTCTACGGGGGAGAGAGTTTAGCGAAGCCATCAGAGAGAATATTAAGGCAGAGATAGAAGTAAGGAGAGCAGAGCGGGAGGTTAAGTTGCAAGATAAGCGAGAGATTATAGAAGACAGACGCATCGAAGCAAACTTGAATCCGAATAGCAAGATAGAGGCCACGCGCGTCGAACTTAAGTCAGAAATATCGCGTCCCAATATTGTTAGGCTGGAGGTTGTAAGTGGTTTGAGCGAGCTTAAGGTGGCAGAAGGTACAGTGCTCGAGTTTAAAGCTGTGGCCATCCTAGCTGATGGTAGCAAGAAGGATGTGACGGCCCTTGCCACGTGGCAAGTAGTGGGTCAGATAGGTAGCTTCGAACGTCCGGGGATGTTTAGGGCTAGATTAGGTGCAAGTGTGGCAGAGCTAGGTTCCTCATTTGGTGCAGTGGCGGCCACATTCAAGAATGACAATGTAGAACTTGTTGGCAAGAGCGATGTGCTTACTGTCACCGCTAAAGTAGAAGAAGCGACCGACCTTCGTGGCTAATTGTTTAAGGTTGCTAGGACTATGAGAAGAAGTAGAATAGCTCCCCTGGTCTTAGGGATTGCTATCGGCATCTTGGTATTGCTGTTTAAGCTTGGGGGGATCTTTTTCGGCTTCGATCTCCTGCTGGGTGACACATTACTTACTTCAAGAGGGAATAGCAATGATGTAGTCATTATCGCTATTGACGACGAGAGTATTGGCAGGATTGGTCAGTGGCCGTGGCCCCGGGCCGAGTATGCTCGCCTAATTCGCAAGCTTAGCAATAACCCTCCCAAGGTGTTGGGCATAGATGTCCTCTTTGCCGAAGGGTCACGTGTGGGCGCGGGCGATGATGCTACACTTGCTTCAGCTCTCGGTAGTACCAAGTTCAAAGTAGTGCTTGCTTCGCGCACTAGTGACGGCGTGGTGCCTCTGCCCCAATTCTTCGGTAATAATTTGGTAACAGATGGCGAGGTCTCACTTAGTGTAGACCAAGATGGTATCGTCCGGCGCTTCCATTCGCTAGACTCTTTCGCCTCGCTTGTGGCAGGCGAAGAGGGCAAGGACACTCTGGCGCGCATTGTTTGGGCGGGTCCGCCGGGGACATTCAGGCGTATCCCGTATTATCGCTTGTGGCAAGATGATACATTGGCCGAGACCCTTGCCGGCAAGATCGTGCTGATTGGTTCTACGGCCACTGACTTACATGACGAACAACTTACAGCCATAGCCAGAGGCGAGGCCATGCCAGGAGTTGAGATCCAAGCCAATTTGGTCAACGCCATAAGTAATGACTATGAGTATAAAGAGGCCAGTATCAAGTTAGGTTATGCTTTTATACTTGGATCAGCACTTTTACCCGTACTTATATTTATTCTCATCTCCAACTTGTGGTTGGCCATAGGCCTTAGCTTGATTGGCCTTTTAGTTTTATTTCTGTCTTTAGTTGCGATATTCTCCGGTGGCTGGGCCTTGCCAGTCCTTTACCCAGTCCTAGGTTGGCTCTTGTCTATGCTTGGCCAGATCTTATATCGCTATTTTGGAGTAGAGCAATCCAAGCGCGAGATCAAGAATCTGTTTGGCAAATATGTTTCAGCCGATGTTCTGGCCGAACTCCTCAAGAATCCAGACCAGGTTAAGCTTGGAGGTGAGGAGCGGGAGGTGACAGTCCTGTTCTCGGATGTGCGCGGGTTCACTAGCTTCTCTGAAGCTATGTCGCCTCAAGAGCTTACTCACTTCCTTAATCGCTATTTGTCTCGTATGACCAATATCATTCTGACGGGTAGAGGCGTTGTAGATAAGTACATCGGCGACGCCATTATGGCCTTCTGGGGGGCGCCAATAGTTAGCAAGACTCACAGAATAGATGCTATTTTGGTTGCGACAAATATGCTTGATGATCTCACTAAGTTAAATATAGAGAACAAAGAGTTAGGGCTCAAAGAGATTGAGATAGGCATTGGTCTTAATTCGGGTAGAGCGGTGGCGGGCAATATGGGTTCAGAGCATCGCTTTGACTACACTCTAATGGGCGACACGGTTAACTTATCCTCACGTCTAGAGAGTCTCACTAAATATTATGGTGTAGGCATTATTGCCAGCGAGGGTACAATAAAAGCAGTAGCAAGTGAGGAACTGATTAGATTGGGTATAACAATGCGCGAGATTGACCGTGTTCAGGTTAAGGGCAAAACACAAGCGGTGCGCCTATTCGAAGTTGTTTCTCCCCTGCACAGAGATAGTTTAAACAAGATCAAAGATAATTTTGACCTAGCCCGAGAGTATTATTATGAGGGCCAGTGGGATAAGTGTTTGAATTTGCTTGGCAAGATCGATAAGATCGTTCCCTTGGATGGCCCTACGCGCGTTTTGCGTGAACGTTGCCAAGAGTTCCAACACACACCCCCCTCAAACTGGACTGGCGTTTACGAACACAAGTCCAAGTAAGTGTTCGCCACTTCGGCGCTGAAGACTTCTGGTCAGTTTGACATTTGGTTAGATAAGCGTAGTTTAGAGATATGAAAAATATACTAAATATAGGCCTTGTTTTGAGCATGTTTATAGTTATTGGTAGCTTAGCCCCAACTAGCGCTAGTGCCCAGTATTATAATTACAACTATGACAATTACGGCTATAGGAATAATAGCAACATGCTTCAGATAGCCCAGATTCAAGCTCAACTTGATGCTCTCCGAGCCCAACTTAACTCGCTAGGTTATAGTAGTGGTAGTTATAATAATTACAATGTGCTAGGTTCATATATTGGGCCTAGTCAGCAATATACTGCTCCGACTTGTAACTTCACATATGATCTTGCCATAGGCTCTAGTGGGGCGCAGGTAGCAGATCTTAACAGGATGCTTGGCTCTAGCGCTAGTTCGTACTTTGGACAGGATACTTACAATGCGGTGGTTAGATTTCAGAATCAGTATGCCAGCGAGATTCTATACCCAGCAGGGCTTACTTATGCCAATGGATATGTAGGTGCGTTCACTCGAGCCAAACTTAATCAGCTTTGCAACGGTATCACAGTAGGCTCTGTCCTGGGTAGTAGTAACTATAACTACGTACCCAATAATTACAATAATAACTATGGTTCAAACTACAACTCAAACTACAACTCAAATACTTGCTACAATAACGGTGTTTATGTAGCTTGTCCATATAACACTTACTACAACCCGGGTACAAACTATAATTACAACTATAACTCCAACACTGCTTATCCTAGGATTAGCCTCACTGCTAATCCATCCGCGGTCTATCTTGGGGGCTCTACAACTTTGACTTGGAATACGTTCAGTGCTAGCACTTGTACAGCTTCAGGTTCTTGGTCAGGTTCGAAGTCCTCATCCGGAAGCGAATCTGTTACCCCGTCCAACAGTTCTCGGACGTACACATTGGCTTGTTACAATAATCAAGGCGAACTAAGCACCGGGAGTGTAACCGTAGCTATAAACTAATTTTAGTAACTACTTCTTGAGTGGGGTGTGGGTTATACTGACTGTATGACTAAGAAGTTAAGGGTAGCAGTCTTGGTGGGGGGGCCGGGAGCGAACGGGCAGTATCCCTAGCTTCAGGTAAGAACATAATCAAAGCACTCAAGAGTGGTGATAATTTAGAGCGATATATCGCCATATCTGTAGACGTACGTGATCCTAAAAAAGTTTTAACTCAATTGGGCAAGCACAAGCCGGATGTAATCTTCCCCATAGTCCACGGCACGTTTGGCGAAGACGGCACTCTCCAGGCCCTTTTGGATATCTACGGCAAGCCATATGTTGGTTCTGGTGTGCTCGCCTCGGCCCTTTGTATGGACAAAGTTTTATCTAGTGAGCTAGTAGAGAAGCACGGCCTCTTGATACCTAAGATAATCAGGCAAAATCAGTCAGGCACTTTCCTGCTCACTAACGAGGAGGGAAATTCGCGACAAAGTGCCCGAATGATTTTGCCAAAGCGCGCCTTGCGCAGCCTTGGCGAAGCATGGGTGGTGAAGCCCCGCGCCTCGGGCTCAAGTGTAGGTGTGAGTATTGTGCGCAAAAAGAGTGAACTTGCCAGAGCTTTGCGTTTAGCGAGCAAAGAGAGTGAGCCCATGGTCCAAGAGATGATAGTTGGTATAGAGGTGACCTGCACTGTGCTGGACTTTCCGAAAGCTAAACTTTCGCGAAAGTTTAGCTTTCGGGCTTTGCCAGTGACAGAGATTATTCCGGACCCTAAAGTTGCCAAATTTTTTGACTACAAGGCCAAGTACACTAAGGGCGGGAGCCTTGAGGTTACCCCAGCCCGCATTTCGCCTGCCCTCACTAAAGCAATCCAGCAAGCCAGCATACTAGCCCACCAGCTTCTAGGTTGCCGTCACATCTCCCGCTCTGACTTTATCATCTCCACCCAAATGATTGGACATTCGATGTCCAATCATTTGGGGAAGGTGTATTATTTAGAGACCAATACTGCTCCAGGTATGACAGATACCAGCCTGGTGCCCCAATCGGCTCAAGTTGCTGGCCTCCCCATGCCCGAACTCGTGCATCAACTAATCCAAGGAGCTTGTTTTATATTCTAGATACACAGGAGTGAGATATGATATAATTGCAATATGACTACTATGCAGGAAATTAGCGATAGGGTAGCACCCATTTTGAAGTCAGCGGGAGCTAAGCGGGCCTCTATTTTTGGCTCTTATGCTAGAGGGGAGCAAAATGTAAACAGTGATCTAGATATTATCATTGACGCACCAGACGGTATGACACTATTTGATATGAGCGGACTTTTGAATGAGCTCGAAGATACTCTGGGTATTAAGGTTGATCTGATTACTTATGGGGGAGTGCATCCTAGAATAGAGCCGTATATATCCAAGGACGCAGTAGTGATTTTTTAATTTTTATGCAAAAAGACACAAACATACTACTGGATCACATGAGAGATTCTATTTCCGTAATAGAAGGCGCTACAAATGGTATGACTTTTGAAGAATTCAAGAAAAACGTTACAGTTCAAGATTGTGTTGTTCGTAGAATAGAAATTATTGGTGAAGCAGCGAATCATATCCCAGACAGTTTCCAAGTAGAACATTCAGAAATCGAGTGGAGGAAGATTGTCGGTATGAGAAATATTATTGCTCACGAATATTTCGGTGTGGATTTAAAAATAGTTTGGGATACTTTGACAACCAGGATCCCAGTTTTGAAAGAAGAGCTTAGTAAGATCGAAATATGAGTAATAAAAACTTTGATTTCATTGCGATTGGCGATATTGTGACGGATGCTTTTATACGTCTCGCCAATGCCGTAGTCCCGCTCCCATGCGATATGGTCTCTCAAGTGCGCTCGTGTCTAATCCAATCTGCTCTTAATTAGGGCCGTTCTCCAGGTGTTGCTTTTTTCTATGCACCATGATATAATATTAGGTAGAAATTGAAAGTTCGGTACCCTCGCATTCTCGCGAGCCCGAAGTGAACGCAACAATCAAAAAGGAGTACGATGATGCCGGCAAAAAAGCCGTCCACGTCGATAATAACAGCTGACCACGATCAAGGCCGTAAGGCCACCGACCTGTTTCGTCACGCCTACAACGGTGTCGGACTGGACTCGGATCGAGCGCAGTTGCTCAACGAGAGTCCGGACTTTCCCGATGCACTCGACAAGCTGATCCGAGTCCATTCGAGAGTCCCTACAATTTCGGATGCCTTCGTGCCTTTGGGCGCGTTCGAGTTAACGGTCCCCGCCGATTACTTTCACGCCGGGTTCTTGGACAGGTTTCGGAGCAAGAACAAGAAGGCCTTCAAGTGGGGCAACAGCGCCGCCCTCACGGACAAGAACTTCGGGAACCCCACGCATGTTCTGGTCCCGGGCAAGACATACTTGGTCAAGCGCTACGCGATCAAGAGCGGTCTTGTGGTCAGCTCGGCTGACTGCATGGACGTGTACCGAGCCGAGCGGGCCTACTACACCGGCGCACCAGGTGTAGCAATGATTTGGCAGGAGAAGCGAGACGAGCTTCCCGTCGGCAAGTGGACCCTCTCGTTCGACGAGGAGTCCCGCCTCTGGGTAGATGCCGCTGGCTACCACGGGGTCCCGAGCGTGCACCGCTACTCGGACGGCGACTTCGGGTTCGCTCTCGGCTACCTCGAGCACCCGTGGGTCGACGACTTCGTTCTGGCGCTCTTCTGCGACTTACCCGCCACTCCTGTGGCGGAACAGCCCTCGGGCACTTAGTCAACAGGGTTGGCCTCTGCTACTCTGACACTTCAGTCCCGCCACCTCGGCGGGACTATTTCTTTTTTAAATTCAAGAAAAGTGCTAAACTTTAGGCATGAGTAAGCAATACGATTTTGTAGCGATTGGCGATATTGTGACGGATGCTTTTATTCGCTTAACCGAGGCGCATATTGAGCAACACAAGAATGATGGTGCTAAGGAGTTGTGTATTAGTTACGGTTCCAAAATTCCTTACGACTCGGTAGAGGTTGTTTCAGCCGTAGGCAACTGTGCTAATGCGAGTGTGGCGGCCGCCCGCCTCGGTCTCTCGTCTGCGCTACTTACCAATCAAGGCCGTGACGAGGTGGGCGAGAAGAATCTAGTATCCCTGAAGGAAAATAACGTCTCTACTGACCTTGTGACTGTGCACGACAATATCCCAAGCAATTACCACTACGTGCTCTTGTACAAGGCCGACAGGACTATATTAGTTAAGCACCACGAGTATCCATATAAAGTGGGCGAGTTGGGTGACCCTAAGTGGCTGTACTTAACTTCGCTTGGCGAGACATCACTCGAGTTCCACCACGAGATCGCCGAGTACCTCGGCGCGCATCCAGATATCAAACTCGTCTTCCAACCGGGCACCTTCCAAATTCGCTTGGGTAAAGAGAAACTCGCCGAGATATATAAGCACGCATATTTATTCTTCTGCAACAAAGAAGAGGCCCAAGTTATCCTTGATAACAAGACAAGTGATGTTAAAGAGCTTATGCAAGGCCTCCAAGCCCTAGGGCCAAAAGTGGTATGTGTGACCGACGGTCCAGAGGGAGCGTACGCGCTGGGCGAAGACGGGGTTGCTTGGTTTATGCCCCCGTATCCAGACCCTGTTCCACCTCTTGATCGTACCGGCGCAGGCGACGCCTTCGCTTCTACCTTTGCCATTGCCCTGGCCCTGGGCAAGAGCGTGAGCGAAGCCTTGAGTTGGGCGCCCATTAACTCTATGAGCGTAGTCCAGAAGATCGGCGCCCAAGCCGGCCTCTTAACTCGCGAAGCGCTTGGGAAGTATCTAGCCGATGCCCCAGAAGAGTACAAAGCCAAAAAGATATAGTTCTCAATACAGATACCAAGCGGGGATAAGCAATTCGCGTATTTAGAGTTTGTTGATATATAATATGAGCGTATGAGGAAGACTTGGTTAATGTGTCTACTTGCGTTGAGTGTGTTCTTGCCAGTTGACAAGTTACAAGCCGTTACGCCTGACTGCGCTGGCACGCTTAAGACTACGGGTACCTTCTTCCAAAATTACGAAGGTGTAGAGTACAGCAAAGAGGGGTTGCTAATTGTTAACTTCAAGCTCAACCCCATCCAGGTCAATGGTGGCACTCTAAATACGCAGTGGCTTGTAAGGAATGACGAATGCATACCAGGTAATCAAACCACTGGTGCTACAAATAAGAAGCTCCCTATCCCGCGCGGTTATACTGACTTCTCGATTCGCTTCTCGTCACCCACTCATTACAATGTTTGGAATAACGTCTCTAATACCCCGCTTACTTGCCTCGGCCTACCTATAGGTTTGCAAGGTTGTTCGGTAGATATACCCGATTTCCCCGACTACTACACCTTTAGTCTACTTACATATATAGACACAGGAATTCTGCACACTTTCCTGCCCACGTATAACCCGATTGTTTTACCAGTAACTATTGCCCCTGTACTTACGGACACGCTAACTACGCCCGAGGGTTGTCCAGCCTTTAGCATAATCACTGGGCTCTTCTTCGATAATTACGAGCGGGCGGAGTACGCGCCCTCGGCTGAAAGTGGAGAGAATCTTTTGCGCGTGCACTACCGCCTTAAGTCGCCTAATAACCAAGGTGGCGCGTGGAAGATGCGCGTCCTTGCTCACGACGAAGATTGTCGCAATCTCTCGGTTAGCAGTTGGCCTACCACGGCCAATGTAAGTTTGCCCGCCTACAAGCGCTATTACTCGTATCGCTTCGACACGCCCACCCACTGGCAGATGTACGACGACGAGAGCAACACGCCTATCGTCTGTGGCGCCTGCCAAGGTACTATCCCCCTTACTATACGTAACGCTGGTGGTGTAGACAAGGCTGTGCGCTATGCCTCCTTCGCTAGCCAAGCCGGCCCAACCCACGCCATCTACGGCACACCCTTCCCCATAGTAGAGCCCAACAAGCGCATAGACCCAGTGCTGGTAATCCCAGGCATATTGGGGAGTTGGCAAAAAGATGGTACTTGGGTATTAGATCCCGTGCAACACACCTACGATAATCTCTTGCTAACCCTAGAGGGTAATGGTTATGTAGAAGGCCAGACTCTTTTTGCCCTGCCATATGATTGGCGTAACTCCAACGTAGTAACAGCCGACTTGCTTAAGACCAAAATAGCCGAGATAAAGAGCATCTGTAATTGTGACAAAGTAGACCTAGTGGCTCACTCTATGGGAGGCTTGGTAGCGAGGAGCTACGTACAAGGTGCTGATTATGCAGACGATGTAGATCAAGTTATCTTCCTAGCCACTCCCCACCTCGGTTCGCCAGATAGTTATTTGTCATGGGAAGGAGGTGAGTTTACCCCAAGGGGTAGTACGGATAAGTTTAAGCGGTTTATTTTTTCTCGAGAAGCAAAGAAAGAGGGATACAGTAATATATTTTCTTATGTCAGACTTAAGCCTATTGAGAGCATTCGGGAGCTCTTGCCAGTTTATAGCTATCTCAAAGACGCCAGCACTGGCCAACTTAGAGTCTACCCAGATAGTTATCCCACCAACCCATTCCTAGAGAACTTAAGTAATCTCCATGACCTTGTAGATAGTAAGGTAGATGTAAGTAATATCGTAGCCAAGGATCCCATAGCTAATACCATTAGCACCATTAGGACGCTTGCCTCACAACTATTACCCTTATGGCTACATGGCTATCCAGAACAATTTGACAATGCCAATACAGATAGAGGCCTAGAGCTAGGAGTGGGGGATGGCACGGTACCGGAGGTTAGTTCTAACTTTCTTGGGAGCGCCACCAAGATCGAGCTAGAGTCTACTCACACGGCTATTACTACCGCCGCCGAGGGCCAGATATACAAGTTGCTTACGGGCAAGCTCCCAATATACTTGTCACAGATAGACTTTGGTACAAATATCACTTATCTGTTTATCAAGCTTCTTTCACCAGTAGATATGCAGATCATAGCTCCCGACGGCAAGCGTGTCGGCATAGACTTTGCCACAGGTGGCGAACTTAGTGAGATTGAGGGTGCCTTCTACTCCGGCAATAGTACAGACGATGAGTATGTAGTGATCCCTAACCCGCAAGTAGGCGACTACATAGTCCGTACTCTGGGTACAGGCTTGGGCGGGGAGTATACAGTAGCTACGGCTCTGATCTCAGACATCAATTATGCAGATGCAGATTTGCAAGCCATAAGCCTACCTAAGCAAGAGCGAGAAGTTGAGCTTAGTGTGGCCGCTACCACATTAGGTGCTCGGGACGTAAGCGTGTTAAGTGATGCTGGCTTAGTTGGTAATCTTGAACAGATGTACGCTCTGGGCTGGATCACAAGTAGTAAGTTTAGAGATAGGTTGACTAAAGTACTTAATAAAATTGATAGGCTTGTAGATAAGCGCGATAAGATAGACTTAACTAAGAAGAAGGCCGAGAAGAGGATTGAACGCTTGAGCAGTAAGATAGATAAGGCTACAATGAAGCTAATAGATAAGTTGTTGGCCGAAGGTCTAGCAAATGGAGATATTACGCAAGATGGTTATAATTTAGTAATCCAAGATTTAAATTCAGTAATATGAAAATTCTAAAAAATATAGGGTTAGTGGTGATATCTCTATTTTCAACTTATTTTACTCTCAACTCTTTCATTTTTTTGTATGATAAGTTTTACAACGTTGTAATACCTGGAGGTTATTTCGCAACTTACGAAGCGTTAGGACAAACCTTACTAGGACTTTTATTGGGATACATCTTCTTCACCTTTTTCTTCTTTGTTCTTTTTGGCGATAGACACAAATATTGGTGGGTCGGGGTGCTACAACTCCCAGCCCTCTACTTCATTATCCAAATTGATCTCGCTCATTGGTACTTCTATGCTGGTTTAGCCATTGCTGGTTACTTACTAGCCACACTTATCTTAGTCATACGTCGTCAGTTTAGGAATAATTAGGAGCACATGAATCCATTCGAGCGACCCAGACCAGACGAGCCATACGAGGAGGAACCTCTTGCTCCCATACCAGAGCGTGCGCCAAGCCCATTTAATCCAAGCGAGGATGAGTCAGACAGAAGAAATAATAATCCAGAAAGGCGAAAGATAGAGGTAAAACCCAAAGAGCCAGAGAAAGAGTAGTTATCAACATCACTACGTTTGTAGGAATGTAGTGATGTTGTAAGATTAAGAGATGGGTACAAGTCAATTAGCAATTAAACGTGGTAGCAAGTCAGGAGCTAAACCACACAAGACCGCCAAGCAGATGGAGCGACACCTTAAGGGCATTGCTAACCATAGGCGAATTGAGGTGCTTCTATTGGTATCTAAGGAACCAGGCATTAACGTAGATGGCCTATCAACAAGGCTCAACTGCAACTACAACACTCTGTCCATACACATAACCAAGCTAGTAACCTCCGGCCTTCTAGACAAGAAACACAGAGGACGCTCCGTAGGCCACTCGCTTACTCCGTATGGCAAGGTCTTCGTTGCATTCTTGAACACATTACTACGTTTGTAGGAATGTAGTGATGTTATTGGGGATGGAAAGAGAAAGATATGGGAATTTTACCATTTAGCGTATACTATGCTTAATTATGTACCTGCACTTCAAGTCAGTTATTGTGGTAGTGGTGTTGGCGGTGTTGGCGGGCGGGCTCGTCCTCCTTGGTCAAGCTACTACAACAGACAAGCCCGGTGGACCTGTGGCCTGCACGGCCGATGCTAAGCTCTGTCCCGACGGCAGTGCTGTAGGCCGAGTGGGCCCTAACTGCGAGTTTGCAGAGTGCCCTCGCTCAAATGATAATACTGTTAGCACCAGAGAGATAGGCAAGGAGATATTGATAAATGGCCTCGGCATTACGCCCCTTATGGTCACTCAAGATAGCAGATGTCCCACGGATGTGACCTGTGTCTGGGCTGGCACGGTAGAGCTTAGAGTCAAGCTTATGAGTGCCGACTCAAGCGAGGAAGTGGTCCTAACTCTGGGCACCCCGCACACATTTGGCACGAAGCAGATTACCTTACAGACTGTTCGGCCAGCGCCTAATTCCGAAGTAGAGATTAAACCCGGTGACTACAAATTTACATTTTCTGTTGTAGATGTGGCAGAATAGAAAAGGGGTCAGATCCCTCTCCAGCTAGAATATGCCGAAGGAAGGTCAAGTACATAATTTGCCAGCCGATTTGCGCAGGGCTCTTGAATCTAACAAGAGGGCAAAAGGGACTTGGGACGACATTACGCCCCTAGCTCGCAATGAGTGGGTATGTTGGGTCATCTCTGGTAAGAGGGCCGAGACACGGGACATCCGTATCACCAAGACCCTCTCCAAGCTCGGTAGCGGTATGCGTCGCCCCTGCTGTTGGGCCGGTTGTCCCCATAGGTAGTAAATTTTCTATAAATGGTCAGAACATAGTATAATTAGTTTAATGATTGAAGGTGTAAACAAAGAGGGAGAGAAACGCGTTACCTATGAAGAGGTGATGACCGCTTACCGTGCCCTGAGGGAGCAGGGAGTAGTAGACCCAGAGTTACCAGATGGGAGTCCAGAGTTTACTGCCGCCGAAGCGCTACTCTCTCGCTATGATAATCAGTCAGAGGAACAGATCAATCAAGTCCCCGACCGAGCAAGAGCCTTGGGCGAGTGGAGCCTACAGCGTAACATGCTCTTCCTTGATGCTGGCTTTGAGAGCGCCGAGCGCTATGATGAGACGATTGAATTCCTTGATACAGATCGCGCGAACGCACTTGAGAGAGGCGACACAGAGTTGGCTGAGCTAAATAAACAAAAGATCATAGAGCTCCTCACCCGAGCTGGCCGAGGAGATGAAATAGAATCTTTCTTTAATGAAGATAATTAGAACACCCGAGAAATCCTTCCCCAACCGAATTGCCATTTGGGCGGGGAGGATTATTTTTTATACACAAAACCTATTATTCAGGCGGTGGGATAATTGAGAGTAACGTAGTACTGGCCCGGACCTGTACTGCTACGGGCGGGACTGTCCTTGCCGAAGATGAATATTCTACCCCGCTGGTCTAGCGACCAGCGGGGACTTCTTTTATGAAGTTGATGAAGGATAAATTGCTGATGTGGTAGAATTTTGAAATGAATACGGATAAGTTTTTGAAGCGGTGTGGGTGGGCAAGTGAGGGGGATGTGCTTATGCAGGAGTACCACGACCGGGAGTGGGGGAGGCCTCTTAGGGATGATGCCAAGATTTTCGAGTTTCTTTGCCTAGAGTCATTTCAGGCTGGGCTGAGCTGGAGGACTATACTCAATAAGCGCGAGAACTTTCGTATTGCCTTTGCCAACTTTGACCCCATGAGGGTAGCCAAGTTTGACAAGCGAGAATTTGAGAGATTGATGAAGGATAAGGGTATAGTAAGGAATAGACTAAAGATAGAAGCAACCATAAACAATGCCAAGAAGTTTCTGGAGATTAGAAAACAATTTGGCACATTCTCTAAATACATGTGGAGGTTTGCAAATAAAGATGCAAAAGTTTGGTCTAAAGATTTGAAGAAACGAGGACTCAAGTTCCTTGGCCCCACTACGGTATATGCTCATATGCAAGCAACCGGTATGGTAAACGATCATACCAAAGATTGCTTTGTCCAAAAAGTGCTAAAATAGAGATAATATAAATGTCTAGGAAATACAAATGCAGGTCGGAGGTGTGGCTATATCCGGGGATGAGTGGTTGGATGTTTGCTAGCCTAGACAAGGCCCAGTCGGCTCGGATTAAAGAGAAGCATGGCAAGCAGGCTAGGGGTTTTGGTTCCATACCTGTCGAGGTGACACTCGGCAAGACTAAGTGGAAGACCTCAATATTCCCAGACAAGAAGAGCGCTACATATCTTCTCCCGCTTAAGGCCGTGGTGCGCAGGAAGGAGGGCGTGGACAAGGGCGACCATATAAATTTCTCTATCACCCCACAATGTTGATTGTGATAAAATAGAGGGATGAACGAGAGTACGATTAAGAATACTGCTTACATAGACGGAGCTAATTTGCATCACGGGATTGAGAGCTTAGGGTGGAAACTTGATTACGCGAGATTTAGGGTGTGGCTACGAGACAAGTATAAGGTTGAGACCGCCTACGTTTTTATTGGGCTTATCCCTAGGTACAAAGATCTTTACGAATATTTTCAGCGATGTGGCTATGTGTTAGTTTTTAAAGAAGTGATATTTGACGGGGAGGGCAAGGCTAAAGGTAATTGCGACGCAGACTTGGTCTTGCACGCGGTACGCGATGTCTTTGAGAACGTAGATAGTAAGGTAGTAATTGTATCCAGCGATGGAGATTATTCTGGATTAGTGAAGTTCCTGATCGAGAAGGAAAGGTTGCTAAGCATCCTCTCTCCGCACGCTAAGAATCTTTGCTCCCTCTTACTCAAGCGTACCGGAGCCCCAATTGTATATTTGGGTGACAAAAAGAGGATCCTAGTGAAGCCCTAGAATGAAGAAGCCCCCAGCAAGGACGGGCCTTACCAGGGTCATCTTCGTGTGTATTTTAGCATTATAGCAATTCACCCAGCCCCGTCAAGGGCTCACCTGTGCTAAAATACATGGATGAAGAAGTTTTGAATTATAGTGCTTGTCGCCTTGGTGCTGGGAGGATTATTTTTTATACACAAAACCTATTATTCAGGCGGTGGGATAATTGAGAGTAACGTAGTACTGGCCCGGACCTGTACTGCTACGGGCGGGACTTGTGGCAGAGAGTAAACAAAGGTTCCTGACACCTTTAACCTAAACAAGGCGCCGGTCGCTTGATGCGACCGGCTAGAATAGACTCCACGCTTTTGCAACTTGCTCAATTACAAAAGCGATGCCAAGAATGATGGCCACCAACAAGACCTTGCCGGCTATCTGACAAAATAGCCAGAGTCCGCTCCAGGCGCTCATGCGCTTGGCGAATTGCTTGGCCGTGATCTTGGCATTCTTGAGTTCTTGTACCTCTAGGATACCCAATAGGGCTGTGGCCAAAGTGGCCGAAAGCAAGTAGGCGATAATGATCGCCCCAGGCTCGCGCCTCTCTACGCGGGCCTTGATTAACAGCCAGTGTCGCTTGATGAAAACTCTCAAACAGACCTCCTTCCGTAGGGACTTAATTACTAAAACAAGACTAGCACAATAAAGGCTTAAAGTGGAGAAGCGGAGGAGGACCGTCCTCCTCCAGTTGAGTCGGTGTGAGAAAGTAGTAAGAAAGAGAGGCACTGCTCGGGCACAGTGCTCACTTGTCTAACTGCACTAAATGGCCACAGTATGAGCAAGTTCAAACTAGCCTTAAACTCTCTAACACCATAGATTTGTATGGGACGTAAGTCTTTATGGTATAATTCTTTTAGCTATGCGCTTAGATGAGAATAAATTAAAAGAACTAATTATTGACTCTGGTGTTCTGTCTAAATCTGACCTGGCTGATATGGAGGCCACGGCTAAAGACGGAGGCATTACACTTTCCGAACAGATACTAGCAAGTGGCAAGATGGCTCCAGATGAGTTGGCCCGTCTCCAAGCCTATGTGCTGGGCATCCCTTTCGTAGATCTTAAGAGCGAGAAGATCGACATTGCTGTTTTGTCCCTTATTCCAGAACCAATCGCTAGGAAGCATAATATTATCGCCTTCAAACGTACAAAGACGGCACTTGAGGTGGCGATGCTTAATCCCGGTGACTTGGAGGCCATTGAGTTTATTAAGAAGAAAGTAGATTTAAAGATTCTCCCGCGCATTACAGATGTAGAATCAATCAAGAAGGTACTCTTGCAATATCAAAAGAGCCTTAAAGCCGAATTCGGCGACCTTATCTCCAAAGAGGTGACCCCCCTCAAGAAGCTTGCAGAAGAAAATGATGATACTGACAGCAAGCCAGAGGACCTAGAGAAACTAGCCCAGGACTTACCCGTAGTCAAGATCGTAGATACTTTGCTTGAACATGCGATCTTGCAACAAGCATCTGATATCCACATAGAACCTCTCGAGAAGGACCTCCTTATTCGTTATCGCATTGACGGTATCTTGCATGATGCTATGGTTTTACCCAAGACTGCCATCGCTGGAGTTACGGCACGTATAAAGGTGCTCTCAAGTCTGCGCCTTGACGAGAAGCGTTTGCCTCAAGACGGACGCTTCAAGATCGAGCTTGGTGGCCAGAGAGTCTCCTTCCGGGTGTCCACTTTGCCAACCTACTTCGGCGAGAAGACCGTTATGCGTCTTTTGCCCGAGACTTCGCGAGGGTTTACTCTCGAAGGTTTGGGCTTCTTTGGTACCGGCCTAGAGCTTTTACACAAGAGTATCCGAAAGACTACAGGTATGATCTTGGTGACTGGACCAACAGGTTCGGGTAAGACCACTACTTTGTACACTATTCTTGATATCCTTAATACTCCCGGCGTTAACATCTCGACCGTTGAAGATCCCATTGAATATCAGGTGGGACGCATCAACCAAACACAAGTACGCCCCGAGATTGGTCTCACTTTCGCTTCAGGGTTACGTACCCTCTTGCGTCAAGACCCAGACATCTTAATGGTAGGAGAGATCCGTGATAAGGAGACAGTCCAACTAGCGATTAATGCTTCCTTGACAGGCCACTTAGTCCTCTCGACTCTACACACCAACTCAGCTGCCGGCACTATTGCTCGCCTTATCGACATGGGGGCCGAGGCCTTCTTGCTTACCTCAACAATCAACATAATTATTGCTCAACGCTTGGTGCGCAAGTTATCTGATAATAAGGAGCAGTATTTTATAGACGATGCTTTATACAAAGAGCTCGCAAACTATGCCAATTTAGACCTTGTTTTGGAAGTCTTAATTAAAGAGAATATTGTTAAAAGTGGAGCAACTTGGCAGAAGATACCATTTTTTCGTCCACCCAAGAGGGTAACCGAGGCTGATGGTGAGGGATATAGCAGTCGTCTGGGCATACACGAGGTCTTACCTCTTACAGCTAGTATTGCAGAGCTTATAAGCAAGAGCGCTACTTCCGAAGAGATTCATAGCCAGGCAAGGAAAGAGGGCATGTTGACTATGATTGAGGACGGTATATTCAAGGCTGTGCAAGGGCTAACAAGCATAGAAGAAGTTTTCCGTGTAGCTGATAACTAAAATGAAATTTTCATATCGAGCAAAGAATAGGTTGGGAGAAACGGTCAGAGGCGAAATTGAGGCTACTGATAAATTTGCCCTTTCTCGGGAGCTTAACGCACAGGGGATTACGGTCATAAGTGCAGAGGTTGTAGGCAGTAAGCGGGATCTTATAACCTATATTAATGAGAAGATCTCTAGAGTCTCCTTTAAAGAGAAAATATTTCTCATCGGTAATCTATCTGAGATGCTTAGTGCCGGACTCTCCTTGACCCGAGCCCTAGCCGTATCGGGTAAACAAACCAAGAATCCTAGTCTCAAGAAAATCATTATAAGTATCAGCGATGAAATAGATAAAGGGGGGACTATAGCGGGGGCTCTAGCTCAATATAGTAAGATTTTCCCTCCTACCACAGTAGCTATGGTGGAGGCGGGCGAGAAGTCTGGCCGAGTACCTGAGTCACTCAAGATTGTTTCTACGCAGATGATGAAGACTTACCAGTTGCATAAGCGTATCAAGGGTGCTCTTACATACCCAGCTATAGTTATTGGGGCGATGGTTATTGTGGCTATACTTATGCTTGTATATATTGTGCCCACTCTGTCGGCCACTTTCAAAGAGCTTGGGGCACAGTTACCCTTCACTACGAGGCTTATTATCGGATTTTCTGACTTTATTACTTCCCACTATCTGATTGGCCTTGCAATCGTGATTGCTACCATTGTGGGCTTGCACTATCTGTTCCTGGTACCCAAGGTTCGTCACGGCTGGCACTGGTTTATACTCCATATGCCTGTAATTGGCAATGTAGTGCGTGAGAGTAACTCTGCCTTAACTGCCCGAACACTTTCTTCCCTTCTGTTCTCTGGGGTAGAGATAGTAGAGGCTCTAGGTATCACAGCTAAAGTTCTCCAGAATTCTTTTTACAAAGAGATTGTAAATAAGGCTGTAATCAGAGTACCCAAGGGTGCCCCACTTTCTGATATCTTTAGCGGGGAAGAGGTAGAGAAGTATTATCCGCCTTTCGTGGGTGAGATGATGAGCGTGGGAGAAGAGACCGGCAAGTTACCCGACATGCTCCTGAAGCTAGCCGAATTCTACGAGAATGAAGTAGATACAGTAGTTAAGGATTTGTCTACAGTTATCGAACCATTCATTATGCTTATTGTAGGGGCTGGGGTAGGCTTCTTTGCTCTGGCTATGATCCAGCCAATATATCAGATTGGTGACAGTATATAATTATGGCAAATGTTAAACGGCAAATGTTAAGGGCAAGCATAAAGAAGCAAGGCTTTACTATGCTTGAGATAGCTATCTCTATGGGAATCATAATTCTAATTAGTATATTGGGGATAAGATCATTTTCCAAATTTAGGGGTAATAATGCCTTGGGAGTGTCGCGAGACACTGTAGTAACTGCTTTGCTTGAGGCGCGCAATCTTACCCTCTTTTCTAAAGAGGCAAGTGTGTATGGCGTACATTTTGCAAGCACAACCATCACTATCTTTAAGGGTGCTACATATATACCGAATGCTTCTAGTAATAAGATATATAATATAGATTCTAGTGTAGTAGTATCAAATTTAAATCTTAACCCGTTTGCTTATGATGTCTTGTTCGCCCGACTGACGGGCTTGCCAGATCGATATGGTAATATAGAGCTTAAATTGATCAGCGGGACTAAGAGCACAAGTAGCGTCAGTCTTGGTAGCGGAGGTATCGCACAGTAAAGATTATAGATAAAACACTTGCCTAAATTAATACACAAGTTGTACGACAAGGGTCAGGCCATGATTATTGCCGTAGTCGTATTAGTGGCCATAACGACAGGCATTCTTAATCGTGGGGTAGGGACAACTAAACAGGACAGTAGTCTTGCCAGGAGTGTTCTAGATTCTAAAGTTACCCAAATCAGCGCCGATGCCGGCGTGGAAGATGTGTCGTATAGAGTGAGGACTGCCAGACGCTATGACCCTACAGAGTCACTCAGTCTCAATAACACAACAATAGACACAACTGTAAGCAACGATGCCCTTACAGGCATTAAGACTGTGCTAACTAATGCCAGTCTTGCAGGCGTAATAAGACGTACTTCGGCTTCTTATTCAAAAGATTCTAAGGTGTCGTTTAGTTATGCTGTTCAGGCCGGTCCAGGCGGGGTAAACTTTAACAATTCGTCATCCATCGTGGGTAATATCTATTCTGCTGGACCTGTTAGCGGTACGGGTAATATAGTTAGCGGTTCTATTATCTCCACTGGGCCAACAGGTTTCATTAATAATATGCAAACTGGGAGTGACGCTAGAGCCCATACTATCCAGTCAACTACAGTCGGGGGCAATGCCTACTACACTAACATTATCGGGGGCTCAGTTGCCGGTACTAAGTATCCCGGTAGTCCTGACCCCCTCACTCTGGCTATGCCCATAACTGACAGTGAGGTCGCCTTGTGGGAGGCAGCCGCGGCCGCCGGTACGACCTATAACTCGCCCTGTCCGTACGTTATCAACACCACTCGCTCAATAGGCCCAGCGGTGATTACTTGTGACCTTAATATTTCGGGCAATATAGTGCTCACTTTGCTCGGGCCAGTCTGGGTTAAGGGCAATATCACTATGTCTAATTCTGGTCAGGTCAAGATCGGTTCTGCCGTAGGCAAAAGTGTGGCCGTAATAGCCGATAATCCCGCCGACCATACCTTAAGTAGTAAGATAATTATCAACAATAACTTTTCATTTACTGGCTTAGCCAGTCCCAAATCTTACATCTTGTTAGTGGCTATGGCTAGCACCTCACCAGCAGGCGTGGTAAATCTAGCCATTGATGTCAGCAATTCGCCCACAGGTGATTTCGCTCTATACTCTCCCAAGGGCGAGACCAAGCTAGCAAACTCTGCTTTGGTTACCTCCGTTGCCGCCATGATGATAACCCTCAAGAATAGTGCCCAACTCTCTTATCAAGAGGGGGTAGCGAGTATGTTGTTTGACTCCGGGCCGGGGGGTTCGTGGGACCTTAGCTCTTGGGCAGAGGCCCTTTAAGTAGTATGATAGTCTTATGATTAAGCCCTTAAATATTTCAAAGTCTGGTTTCTCCTTAATAGAGGTAGTTGTTGGTTTGGCTATCATTTCAGTGTCATTCTTCGCTATGAGTTCGGTGGCTGCCTCATTCGTGCGAATTAGCACCACTACTACCCATAATTTACAAGCCACTTTGTTACTTGAGGAGTCTGTGGAGGCCTTACGGAGCATCCGGGACGCGGGCTGGACTTCTAACATCGCTAGCATGACCAATGAGACTTGGTATGGTCTCGCCTTTAGCACTAGCACAAACAAGTGGGCTACAACCACAGCCATAACCCAAATTGACAACATTTATTATCGCCGTTTTAAGACTAGTGCGGTTTATCGGGATAGCAACGATGACATTGCTAGCTCGGGCACTCTTGATACCGGTACCAAGAAGTTTACTGTAGAAGTTTACTGGAGGGCGCGTGGAGCTACTAGTACCAAGACTGTAAGTACTTATTTAACCAACTACTTCAATGATTAAGTACCATACTTATAGCAAAGGGAATACTATTTTAGAAACCGTGATATATGTGGGCTTACTTGGGTTTATACTAGCTTTCGTATTTTCCTCTGCTCTTGGTATGTATCGAGCTTCTATTAACGCTCGTGTATCAAGAGATGTTAACAATTCGGCTGTTGCTTCTATGGATAGGATCACCCGGAGTGTTCGAGATAGCTATACCATTAGCACAGCGAGCTCAACTCTTACCACTAGCCCCGGGGTACTTAGTCTAACCAGTGCTTATGCTACGGGGGGAAGTGGCGAGATTAAGTTCTATACAAGTGGTACTGCTCTTATGATGAAGAATGGCACTGATACCGCGATTTCACTCTTGGCTCCAAATGTTAAGGTAAATTCACTCATCTTTTACAAAGTGGTGACCACGCATGGTGAGGCAGTGCGCTACACCATTACCTTGACTGCTTCGGTGGGCGACAAAATGATTAATAGAACATATTATGGTACGGCAGTATTACGAGAAAGTTACCAGTAGTAATAACAACGTGAGCAGGAAGCTTAACACTCAGGGTGGCCAGGCGGTGCTTGTATCAGTCATCCTAATTTTGGCCATTGGGATGGGACTTATGCGTCGGGGTATTGGCGCTACACTTGAGGATGCCAAACTCGCTCGCTCTACCGAATATTCTAAGGCCGTATTGGTTTATGCCGAAGCCGGAGTAGAAGATGTCTCATACCGAATTAGAAGAGCCAAGATCTATGACCAAACTGAGGTACTTAATATTGATGGCGTGCAAGCTACAACCACAGTTATAGATAATCTTGTAGATGCCACTCGGCTTGTTACTTCAACAAGTTCTACTAAGAATCTAGTGAGGAGTGCAAGCTCCCTTTTGGCGCGAGGTGATGAAGTTAACTTTAACTACGGCATTCAGGCAGGCAATGGCGGATTCAGCTTAGCCAACAGTTCATCTGTTAACGGCAATGTCTATGTCAATGGATCAGTCACAGGCAGTGGTAATGTTATTCGGGGCACAGTGGTTTCGGCTTCGAGTGCTGGCCTTGTAGATGGCATACACTCTACTAGCTCAATGTACGCACACACTATTAAAGATTCAACCGTAGACAAAGATGCATATTATTATTCTCCAAGCACGTTAATTAACTCTACTGTTGTAGGTATTAAGTATCCTGGTAGTATAGATAAACCTACCACGAGCTTCCCTATATCAGATGCCAAGCTTGATGAGTGGAAGACCGATGCCGAAGCGGGAGGTACTATCACATCTCCTTGCCCATACACTATAACAGCCAGTACAACCATTGGGCCAAAGAAGATTAATTGTAGTTTAGAAATATCTGGTGGGGCTCGCGTAACATTCTCGGGTATGGTTTGGGTGGTGGGTGATATTTCTTTCAAGAACAATGCCGGTATCTATCTGCATCCTACTTTGGGAGCTAAGAGCGTGGCTTTAATTGCTGATAATCCAAGTAATAGAAGTACTGCGAGTAAGATAGGCATCAGTAATTCTACTACATTTTACAACTCTGGCACTAAGGGCTCATTTTTATTCCTTGTTTCTGGTAACAATAGCGCAGAGTTAGGTGGTAGTAATATTGCCATTGACCTTAGTAATACTGCCGAAGGGGCAGTGGTTCTATACTCTAATCACGGATGGGTAGATATTGGCAACAGTAGTAGACTTAAGTCAGTTACAGGTTACAAGATTAATATGAAAAATAGTGCCGTGCTTACTTATGACGACGGTCTGGAGAGCTCACTCTTTGACACTGGTCCCGGGGGGTCGTGGAGTACGCGCTCGTGGCGAGAAGTGCAATAATACTATTTTGTGTTAAAATGGGCTTATGGCTGATGTTAAAAATAGGCGTTTGGCAGTAGCAAATTGGAAGATGAACCCCAGCAATTTAGCCCAAAGCCTTAAATTATTCAATGTTTTCAAGAAGGTGAGTGCTAAAGCCACTTTTGTCCAAGTGGTAGTGTGCGCGCCGTACATATATATACCGGCTCTTCTTGCAGAGACTAATAGCAACCGTTTACTAATTGGAGCACAAGATGCCAGCAGTGAGAAGGTGGGCCCATACACGGGCGAGGTCTCAGCTTCACAGCTTGGGACTCTAGGCGTAAATTCTGTTATTATCGGCCATTCCGAACGTAGAGCTATGGGTGAGTCCAACGAGCTTATCGCTCGCAAGGTCGACTCAGTGCTTAAGGAGGGCATGAGAGCTATCCTTTGTGTGGGGGAGAGCACACGAGATACGGAAGGAGTATTCCTCAATTTCGTTAAACAACAACTTGAAGAATGCCTGGCCAATGTCCCCAGGCGTTATTTCCTTAATCTTATTATAGCTTATGAGCCACTTTGGGCCATTAGCACGCATGCGACCGCTACAGAGACCCCGGACGATATGTTGCAAATGAGTATATTTATTCGCAAAACTTTAGGTGCAATCTGTGGCAAAGATATCGCGGTTAAGATACCCATCCTCTATGGTGGAAGTGTTACAGACCTTACAGCTTCTGCTTATTTGAGCGAAGGCGGTGCAGATGGCGTCTTGGTGGGTAAGGCTAGTCTATCTGCCGAGAGTTTCAGTGAGATCATTAAATCTATCAATGCCCTTAAGGTCAATTAACCAAGCAGAAATTGCGCCCGGTACACGTGTACTAATGCGCTCGTCCCTTAATGTTCCAATTTCAGATAGTGGCAAGGTGGCTGATGACTTTAGATTGTTTAAAATATTACCCACCCTACAATTGCTACTTGAACACAAAGCAAAAGTGACCTTAATCAGTCACATTGGTTCTGACGGGAGTGCTTCGCTTGCCCCCGTCGAGACTCGTTTACGAGAATTATTGCCGGGAGACTACTCTGTGCACGAGAACTTGCGCATCGACCCTCGCGAAAAATTAGGTGACGAAAGCTTTGCTAAGGGGTTAGCTCAAGGTTTTGATATATTCGTGAACGAGGACTTTCCGGCTTCACATAGGCCTCACGCCTCAATAATTGGTTTACCCAAATTTTTACCCAGCTATATTGGATTTCAATTTAAGAGTGAAATAGAGCATTTATCAAAATTTGTAAATCCACCAAGCGGAGCTATATTAATCCTAGGAGGGGCTAAGCTCACAACCAAGCTTCCACTTATCCAAGCATTTTTGCCTAAAGTAGACAAAATTTTTCTGGGGAGCTTCTACCTTAAGGAAAGGGCTAATTTACCAAATGATGAGAAAATAATTTTGCCCGGAGATTCTACTCATATAGAAGGAGATGTTGTCGATATTGGCCCAGAGACTCTAGCGCAGATGTGCTCTGCTGTGGCAAGGGCTAGTAGCATAATTTGGAATGGGCCCTTGGGCAAGTTCGAAGCGGGCTACAACAAAACAACAGAGGATTTGGCCAAGGCGATTGCAAATTCGGGTGCCAAGTCCGTGGTGGGCGGAGGTGATAGTATCGCCTCCATTCGCAAACTTAACCTCTTAGATAAGTTCACTTTTGTCTCAACTGGGGGTGGAGCTATGCTCGACTTCTTGACTCAAGGCACCCTCCCCGGTATCGAAGCCATCAAAAGTAGTAAACTATAAATCCCGGGGTTTAACCCCGGGGGAAGTAATTATGACTAACTGGGTAGAGAGGCGTAGTAAAAAGCAAGCAACAGAACTCGAGGCTTATCCAGCCCTGGTGCAACGCTTGCTCTTAAATAGGGATATCGCTACGCGCGAGCAGGCAGAGCAATTTTTGCATCCAGATTATACGCGCGACAGCGTTGACCCGTACCTAATCCAAGATATGGCGAAAGCTGTTGAGCGGATTGTGCTTGCTATCAGTAAGCGCGAGAAGATTGTGATCTTTGGCGACTATGACGCAGATGGCATACCCGGAGCCACCACATTGTATCTACTCTTCCGAGCACTCGATTATCCGCTCGCCAGTGTGTACATACCAGATAGATATAGCGAGAAGTACGGCTTATCAGATCAGAGCTTGCGCAAGTTCCACGCTGACGGAGCAACTGTGGTTATCACAGTAGACTGTGGGATTACAGATGTAGATGAGGCCATAGTCGCAAGAGAGCTGGGTATTGATTTGATCATTACCGATCACCACATTGTCCCAATTACCATACCGACTGCTTACGCCGTACTTAATATCAAACGCCCTGATGACACGTCACCCTTTAAGCACTATTGTGGGGCGGGTATGGCGTGGAAGTTAGCCCAAGGCATTATAAGACACAAAAAAGTTAACTCGGGAATTAATGGGCTAGAGTTAGAAAAAAGCTTGCTTGACCTCGTGGCCATTTCCACTATTTGCGATATGGTGCCTCTGGTGGGGGAGAATAGGGTTATAGTACGTGAAGGCCTCTTGCGTATGGCACGGCATACTAGGGTGGGACTTAAGGCACTCTTTGCCAAAGCAAAGTTGAAGCCCTTACATATCACAGAGGACGATATTGCCTTTATGGTAGGACCTCGGATTAACATTTCTAGTCGTATGGCTCACGGTTCGGATACTTTCTATCTATTAAGCACTGACGACGCTCTACTTGCCAACTCTATCGCCACAGAACTAGAGGTGCGCAACAAAGTGCGCCGGGGTAGTGTGCAGGTAATTATGGATAGCGTTACAGAACTGTTAGATATTAAGACTTTGCCAGAGATGATTGTGGTGGGTGATAATGCTTGGCGTATTGGCGTGCTTGGTTTAACAGCTAATAGGTTAATGGAGAAGTATAGTAGGCCCGTGTGTGTTTGGACCCTGAATCATGAGGGACACATTAAGGGTTCTATCCGTTCGGATGGTAGCGTGCTAGTTAATGAATTGTTTAGTGCTCTTGGGGGTGACGACTTTTTTATCAATCACGGTGGGCATGAGTTGGCCGGAGGCTTCTCACTCACAGCAACTTTAAAGGATGAGTTCGAGCAAAGGTTAGCACTCGAATATCAGAAGTTACGCAAAGCACCCACTCTAAGTAAGCTCAAGTATGATACAGAGTTAAAAGTTAGTGACATCGGCTGGAAGCTTTATGGCGAGATCGAGAGCTTGGCCCCCTTCGGCAAGGGTAATGACAAACCCATTTTTCTTATTAAAAATGTGAGCATATTATCGGTAACAGAGTTTGGTAAAGATCATGTGCATGCAGAGTTATTGTTAGGCGACGAAGGAAGACAGATACCTATGATAGCCTTCTTTAAATCACTTCAAGATTTCTCCCACCTAGACCTAGCCACTGGTCAAAATGTGGACGTGTTGGTTAATATAGAAAAGAGCGTTTTCAAAGGCTACCCCGAACTCCGCCTAAGGCTAGTAGATATAAGACAGACAACGTAGTGTGCTAGAATTGGGCTATGGCAAACTATATTTTGTACACTGATGGGGGGGCGAGGGGCAATCCTGGACCGGCAGGAGCTGGGGTGGCTATCTATGATAGTGCGGGAGAGGTGCTTGGGGAGTTGCACTTGTCGCTTGGCCGAGCCACTAATAATTATGCCGAATATTCTGCAGTGGTACTCGGATTGGAGGGACTCAAGAAGCTAGTGGCAGTAGGTAAGCGCAAGGAAACACATGTAGAGATTAGGATGGATTCTGAATTAGTTGCAAGGCAACTTAGTAATAAATATGAAATTAGAGAGGAGACGCTCTTCCCACTTTTTATCAAGGTGCGCAACTTAATGGTCAGTAGCTTCCCACATACTACATTTGTGCATATACCACGGGAGAAAAACAAGCATGCTGATAGGCTTTCTAACATAGCTATGGATGAGTCAGAAGCACAAGAAAGGCGAAAATAAATTAATCGCAGTCATCACGGGCTTTTTTGCCGGAGTTCTAATTTACTCATATTTACCTTGGGGGCTTGCTTTGGTCGCATTCTTCCTACTTCTTGCACTCACACTTGTTTGCGTATACTACTTATCGCCACCAGATAAGAGAGAGTTAGTGGTTATTGTGTGTGTTGTCTTTTGCTTAGGCCTTGGGCTTGGGGCAGGGCGCTATGTGTGGATAGATAGAGCAGACTCACTTACTGTCCCGACCATGGCCACTCCATGGCAAGGGGTGATTGTCAGTGAGCCGGATGTGCGCGAGAACAATGTTAAGTATGTATTAGAAGATAACGAGCACACACGCGTATTGCTCACAGCCCGTACCAGTCCTACGTATGCCTATGGCGACGAGCTCCTGCTTAGTGGCAAGATAGAGCGAGTGACTAATTTTGCCACAACTGATGGCAGTGAGTTCGACTATGTGGCTTATCTTGCTCGCGACGAGATCTATTACGCAAGTATTTATCCGAGTATAAAAGTTATCGCAAATGGCGAGGGGGCATGGCTTAAGGCACGGCTGTTTAGTCTCAAGAACCTGTTTATAGACAATGTCGCGAGGCTCATACCTGCTCCTGAGTCATCACTTGCCAACGGCTTAGTGGTTGGGGCCAAAGAATCAATGGGCAAGGACCTATTAAATCAGTTTCGTGTAGCTGGTCTCATTCATATTGTAGTGCTCTCGGGGTATAACATTAGTATTATCGCCCTGTTTACTATGCGACTCTTCGGGCTTGTGTTGTCCAAGCGCACGAGCATTGTAGCAGGAGTTATCACTATTATTTTGTTCGCGATCCTGGTTGGCGGAGGAGCTACCGTAATTCGAGCAAGTATTATGGCTATACTTGGTTTACTGGCTGTAGTAAGTGGGCGCACTAGCGATATCATCCGAGCGCTCATATTCGCGGGTTTGGTTATGATTTTCATCAATCCCAAACTTCTTGTCTTCGATCTCGGGTTCCAACTCTCGTTCCTTGCTACCTTGGGCCTTATATACTTAGAGCCAATCTTTAAACCGTACTTTACTTGGTTGCCTGAGCGCGTAGGGGGCTTGCCATTTCGTGAGATTGCAAGCGCCACTTTGGGCGCTCAACTCACTGTCTTCCCCCTTATCCTCTACACCTTTGGCAACTTCTCACTTTATGCTTTTCCCGTTAACCTCCTCGTCTTACCACTGGTGCCGCTTACTATGCTAGCTGTCTTTCTCACTGGGGCCCTATCCTTTCTCTCCTTTATCCCCATTATCTCGTTCCTTGCTTACCCCTTCGCCTGGCTCGCTTACTTACTGCTTACGTATATGGTCAGACTAGTAAGTTTTGTCTCACACCTACCCTTGGCCTCACTTAATTTCCCAAATGTACCTATTAGTGTCATTTTTCTTATGTATGCTAGCCTAGTCATACTTATTTTGAAATCAAACCCCACTAACCCCACCTCACCAAAGACCTTACCTCCTATAATTATTTAACATCACTACATTCCTACAAATGTAGTGATGTTCGTTGTTTTAAAAAACGGCACTTAGGAGCTGACCCCAAGTGCTTTAGCGTCTAAAAGAGCGGGGACAATATGGTATTATTAGATGATGTTACTACGCGTTTTGCACAAGGTTTATAGTAAGCCACGCTATATAATATTGGCTTTGCTATTAGCCTTGATTCTAATGGGACTCTTGGTGTGGCTACCCAACATTAATCTTGTTGGGGCAGTACTTCAGGGTAATTTGGGGGTGGGGCAGAAACTCATGTTCGTTCTTAACCTCTTCTTGGCCCTACCCTTCACCTACGGCAAAGCCCAAGCCACCTACACTGTAATTATTGCCTTCCTTTTTGGCCTTAATGCTGGTCTGCTTGTCTTTTATATGAATGTTAACAGAGCAATCCTAACGAGCAAGCATAGCATGAGTACTGCCGGTGGCTTACTAGTAGCCCTCTTAGGCCTTGGTTGTGCCTCTTGTGGGGCCCTCTTGCTTACCCCTTTATTGGGTACTGCCGTGGCTAGCTGGCTACTTGTGTTGCCTTACCAAGGTATGGAGCTTTCGGTGTTATCTATATGTATAATCCTGTGGTCGACGCATACGTTGGTAAAAAAAATTGACAACCCGTATGGATAGGAATATTTCTAACGAGGAGTTAATAGCTAAGTTACGCTCAGAGAACAAGAGGGCTTTGGGTGCTAAAAGAAGAAAGAGTTTTAAGGGAACTGTAGTTTTTATTTTAATTATTGTAATAACAAGCGCGCTTGTCCTTTGGCTACGTGACTATAACAACAAGAGAGGCAATTACGAAATATCAAAGACCGCTATTCACCGCCACGCCCACTTGCTTATCCGGATAAACGGTGTGCAGTATCCGGTAGTGCCAAACATTGGTCTAGACGGGAGCAACGTGCATCCAAGTCACCTCCACACCCACAGTGACGATGGGGTGATCCATATGGAGATGGAGGGTCCGGTTAAAGCCCGCGACATTTGGCTCGGGCAATTCTTCAAAGTTTGGGACACCCGCTTTAGCGATAAGTGTATCCTAGATGCCTGTAACGAAGGCTCTAGACGAGTAAAGTTATTAGTGAACGGCCGTGAGAATGGCGACTTTGAGCGTTATGTGATGCAAGATGGCGATAATATAGAGATTATCTATGAGTAGCTAACTATGTTATAATCACTGTGTGCTAGTACCTATTACCTAACAACTAGTACCTCACAAAAATATGGATCAAGAAAAAAGTAGATTCTATAAAGCGGTAACCGTTTTTGTATGGCTACTGTCTTTACTATCAGTGGGCAGTTTCGTCTTCTTGATTAATGCCGTTCGGGCCACTAACGTCTATCCAAGCAAGACCATGAGCGTAGATGGTAAGGCCGAGCGCTATGTAGCGCCAGACTTCGCCCGTATCTGGTTTACCGAGAGCCAGCGAGCCACTACTGCCGCGGCTGCGCAAGAGGTGGCCACCAAGAAGATCAACGCCGTACTGGAGTACTTGAAGAGCGAAGGCATAGAGAGTAAGGATATTAAGACCAACAGCTATCAGATATACCCTGTGTACGAGTATTACTACATAAATGATAGTGGAGTGAGGTGCTACGCTAATTACTGCCCGCCACCCTACTATCAGAAGGAGAACATCATCGCCTACAAGGTAGAACAGAGCGTAGAAGTAAAAGTGCGTAAGATTGAAGACGCTGGCAAGATAGTAGCCGGCCTTGGGACTAAGGGTATACAGAATATAAGTGGCATCTCTATGGAAATAGAGGATTATGAGAAAATTAGCGAAGAAATTAAGAACGAGGCCATCAAGGATGCTCGGGCTAAGGCCAAGGAACGAGCAAAGTCGCTAGGAGTAAGATTAGGTGATGTGATCGGCGTTAACGATGGCTATGGCCGAGGCTTCGGCTATGACTACGCCCAGGGCGGAGATGGCATGATGGTGAAGGCGGGGTTAAATACTGCCGAGAGTGCACCTGCCCCAATCGCTCCAGTTATATCGGGAGGAGAGAACAAGATCGAAGTCTTGGTAAACGTAACCTTCGAGATCAAGTAAGTTGTGCTAGACTAGCCTTTGGAGGTGGACTTATGCCAGGGATAGCTTTACGCTTCTGCTCTAACAAGGGCGAAAATCTTCCAGATCATCGCACCAAGGATGAGCCAGGCGAGATATTGGAGTGTATCATCTGTGGAGATAGCTACAGTTTTGAAAGCATCAAAGAAACCTGCGAACAGCTTGGCCATGTTAGAACGGGGGGCAAGAAGTGGGATGACTTGTCTCCCACACGTTGCGGGCGTTGTGCCAGCACACTTCCCCATACAGCCTTCGCAGAAAGGCTAGACCCCAAGTTGGAAAAAGAAGGTACCCTCCACTAGGTTAGTCTGGTTAAGTGCCACAGCTCTTGGGTTGTGGCACTTTGATTTGACAAGTGGTGGCTAGGCGAGTAATATATTTAGTATCCCTTGTGGCCTACTGGCAGGGGCTTTTTATTAGAAATAGCATAATATATGGGTATTGTAAGCTTTACCAAAGAGACAAAGACCGAACTTAAGCATGTGGCTTGGCCCTCCAAGAAGCAGACTGTTAACGCCACACTCCTGGTTATTGCAATCTCGATTGGGGTGGCATTATTCTTGGCCTTCTTTGATTGGATATTTAGCCTAGGCCTGAAGGCCATAATTTAGTAATGAGGTAATTTGCAAGGAGCAAGCAATGATGAAATGTACTAATGTTTACAAATTGCAAATTCTTTCATTAAATCATTAAACTCACGTGAGCAAGCAAGAACTAAAACAAGACCGAGCCTGGTACGCCATCCACACCTACGCTGGCTACGAGAACACTGTGGTGCGTAATCTTAAACAGCGCATAGAGTCGCTGGGTATGCAAGGCAAGATCTTCGCCGTGATTGTACCTACCGAGAAGAAGATTAAGATCAAGGGTGGTAAGCGCGCCACCACCGAAGAGAAGATCTATCCCGGCTACGTATTGGTAGACATGATGGTAGATGACGAGTCCTGGTTCGTAGTGCGCAACACTCCTAGGGTAACGGGCTTCGTGGGTTCGGGTACTACGCCTGTGCCCCTTACGGAGACCGAGATCAAGGACATCTTCGGGCGTATGGGTGACGCTTCAGTTAAGCACAATATTGACCTTGAAGTAGGCGAGGAGGTCAAGATTGAGGACGGCCCATTCAAGGAGCTAGAGGGTAAGGTGAGCGAGGTGGACGACATTCGCGGTAAGGTTAAGGTTTTGGTTAATATGTTTGGTCGCGAGACACCTGTCGAATTAGATTTTTTACAAGTTAAAAAGATCTAATTCGAAATGACAAAATTACCAAATGTGCAAGGAGCAAACAATGATGAAATGAGTGAATTCTTTAAACATTAAGTCATTGGACATTGTTTGCAAATTTCAAATTATTACATTAAATCATTAAACTCACATGGCAAAGAAAATAACAAAGAAGGTGAAGGTCCAAGCAATTGGAGGAGCAGCTACCCCAGCTCCTCCTCTTGGACCTACCTTGGGCCAGACGGGTATAAATATTGGCGACTTCGTTAAGCGCTTCAATGAGGCTACTCAAGATATGAAGGGCCAAGTGGTGCCAGCCGAGATCACTATCTACGAGGATCGCTCGTTCACCTTTATCCTCAAGACCTCGCCCGCCTCTCAGATGATCCTAAAGGCTCTGGGCAAGGACAAGGGCAGTGGCACGCCCAACACCGCCAAGATCGGCAAGCTCACCAAGGCCCAGGTTAAGGAAATTGCTGAGAAGAAAATGCCAGACCTAAACGCCAATAGCATAGAGTCGGCTATGAAGATAGTAGCCGGCACCGCAAGGAGCATGGGTGTAGAAGTAGGGAACTAATTTTTGTAAAAAAGAATAGCCCCCCAAGTGCACGCACTTTGGGGGCTTAGAGTTAACGCTTTACGATGTCGTGCTCACCACGCTTGATATCGAATCGGCTCGGCTCCTTATCAAGGTGGAGCACCAGGCCATACGGACCGAATGACCTTCTCAGATGGTCTGCAATCTCGACTGCTCTAGCGCAGAGGGTAGGGTGTACGAAGCGTGTAGCTCGTAGCTCCGCAATATAGACAAACGCTGGGAGCCCCCCTGTGAGCCTGTTTGGCACTTGGTATCCCATTGGCAAGTAGTATTGCTGGCGGTAGCCGATACTTGAAGGGCACTCCTCGCGTTGACTTGCGATTACACCGGTTGCCTCGACACACAAATCATTCGGAAGTTGCTCCAGGTACCACTTATGGAATCCATGCCGGGCCGTGAGCAGTGGCATACGTTGATAGACACTCCGTTGTCTTTGTATGTCACGATAAGATCCGAAGTCGAGCAGGAACTCGTACTGGATTGTACCGAGATCTCCTAGGAAGGCAGGTAACTCCGTCTTCTCAGGTCTATGCAAGAGCAATTTGCTGTAACGCTCGAGCTCTATGCCCGAAAAGCCATTCACTCGCGACGCAAATCCGACACAATCCCAATCATTGTAGCAGTGCTCACTCATCCACATATGATTGTATTCTTCCTTCTGTGCGTATCGTTTACTCGAGAAGGAATTAGGGAAGTCTTCAAGTAAGGCATCCTCTGTGGCCTCTGCTAGCTTACTGACCTCGTCAAGTGGATGGTGACGCAAAATTTCCAACTTGTCTGCAAATTGTCGCAGATTTGAGTGCCAGGCCACATTTGTAGATGCCCCAGCAGGCAGGAAGGCCCGCATAATGTCGAAGGCTCTGGCCTTGATGGCCTTCTCCCAAACGCTTTCCTTCTCGCCTTCACCTCGGGGGTGACGTGACATGAGTACTGGGATGAGCTTATCAAGCCCAGCGAGGTAGAACTTTCTCCAGGTTTCCAGGATTCCATCTCCATACTCATTCTCGAGTGGGTTGATGAATCTTTGTTTGGCGAAGTCTATGTAGCGTGTCGAAGATTCTTGTCCAGAGTAGAGCCTATTGTCTTGGATAGCTTTCGCCGCAAGCATTGACACACCCTCTATGAAGAGCGTGGCAGTGCCACAATCTCCAATAGACTTGTGTCCATAGCCCACATAGAAAGTAGACATAAACTTCTCTGGGCCCTTCTCGGCGAGAAGAGTCAAGTTGTCATCAAGACCCTCAATTGAGCGGGAGTTTAAGGCCTGGAGCATGGCATCAGACTCTGGTCCGATAAGTGCCCCAGTGTTCAATACCACTACTCTACCACCACCTGGAAGTGAGCGACTGACATGTTTGAGATCACTGATTTTGTTGACCATGGCCATAAGTTTGGCTCCTTTCTACCACTACCCTACACTTTTGGTATGTGTTTCGCAATGTTTGGCGCTTGTGCTAATCTGTGGATAGAAAGGAGACAAGGTATGGCCGAATTTGGTGCTTTGCCGAGTCAGATGCTCAGACAATTTGCAAGTGGCGGTTTCATCAAGGAGGTTGACCAGGTTAATATCCGTTCAGCCTCGATTGACCTGGCTCTCACAAGTGAGATGTACAGATTGTCTGGTTTGTTCTTGCCGATGCGGGGCGAGAAGATCAGGGACTTCATCACATCGAGTGCTTGTGATGAACATGACATGTTACGTCCACTTGAGCGAGATGTGGTGTACATAGCTCGACTAATGGGGGACATTAGCTTGCCCTCAGAGGTTTACGGCTATGCCAACCCCAAGTCTACCACTGGCCGCACTGACACTCATGTGCGCATGGTGGCAGATAACGTGTTGCAATACGACCAACTCCAACCTGCGGGCTGGCGAGGGGAACATTGGTTGCTTATCACTCCCAAGTCATTCCCAATCAGGCTTGAGCCCGGTCTGGCACTCTCACAACTTAGACTCTTCAATCGTGATACAAGGTTGAGGCAATTGCCACTTGAGATGGCCGTGGATGAGTACAAACTCATTTGGTCTAGGAGTGGGACACCGATCAGGTATTCTGAGCAAACAGTCAAAAGTAGCGAAGGGTCGCTCTTGTTGACATTGGATCTTGACTCGAACCCGGTGGGCTGGGAGTGTCTAAGTCCCAACAAGATTTTCGACTTCTCTAGTCCAAAAGGGACTTACGAAGCGTCTGACTTTTTCCGTCCTATTCACATCAACAACGGCTCACTAACCTTAAGGCGTGGACGCTTCTATATACTCTCTACTAACGAGGCTGTGCGAGTGCCACCTCATCTGGCTTGTGAGATGCGACCTATTGATGAGCGTTTCGGTGACTTTCGCGCTCACTATGCCGCTTTCGTTGACCCTGGTTGGGGTTGGGGTGTAAATGGGGAGGGCGAGG
>CAYGDD010000004.1:0-39323 GCA_964348575.1 uncultured Candidatus Saccharibacteria bacterium
CGGGGGTGGAGGTATGATGCCCCCACCACCTAAGTTTACACAGTCGGTTGGGCAATTGGATACATTCTCACCTAGAGAAGCTTGGCAGACACTATTCTGATTACATGAAGTGACACTTAGATTTACATTGGCTTGATCGCTTGTAGTAGTCGCCGCGCTCGCTATTATGGCAGTCATACTAAAAGCAAATCCAAGGACAAAGCCCACTGCAAGCATCAAACTAAAACGAATCTTATGTATGTGTCTAATCATAAGGCGGTTGCGGTTAGAGTGACCAAGGTGCTATAGCTACCTGCAGGTTGAGAAGCGCTTGGCCCGGCCTCGGCCCGGAAACGTACTGTTGTCCCCACGCCAGATGGACTGTTAGCTCCAGCTCGTGTGGCAACAGTTTTATCAACCGTTGTAACTCCGTCCCAACAAGAAAGAGTTGTATCTAGAGCACCTACCCCACAGGCTAGACCGTTATCTAGATATGCAGTGGCAATATCAGCCCCCTCTGGCGTAAAGCCAAATGCCGAAGCGCTAGAACTAACACTCCAAATAAAGTCCGGAGCCCCTGTGTAATTAGCGAAGCTATTGGAGCCACTGCGTAGAGCAGGTGAGGCATCCGCCTTAATACTCAAACTGTAGCCACCTGGATTGTCTGTAGTTACGGTCCAAACTGCCGAGCCATTAGCTATTCCGCCTTGCAGGGTGTTCATAGCAGGTAGTAGAGTTACATCAACAGGTGAACTTATCGCAATGTGGTAAACTGCCTGCTGGTACCCGGCTGACACTAAGTAGTTAGTACTGGACGAATATCCCGTTCCCACTTCTCCAAGAGTATCCTCTAAAGAATAGGAGGTGGAACTAGATAGTAGACCCCCAAAGTTTATACTGTCCCTTTCGAGTAAATAATTTGTACTCGACGCGATGTAGGCTATAGATACATGCGCCACAGACATTGATGTAATAACAAGCAACGCAACTAAAGATATGGTTATGGTTTGGACCCTCATGCTACTATCTTTCTCCTTAACATTCTGAATGTTATTATAATCATGGTAAGAATAATGAGTGCCCATAACCAATATGGGATAATTACATAAAATATAGACTTACTTAAAGTTAGGGCTGAGTTATCTACATCAAGCTCGAGATTAGCTTTGTATAGGCCTGGCCACAAGGTAGAACTAGTAGCCAGCGTACGTGATCTTGTTGAGTTGGGTAAGACTAGCCAAGGTTCTATCTCAATACTACTAGTACGGATACCAAAGTTGTTAATAAGGTCAATCCTTCCTACAAGCCTAGAATGTACCTGGCCTTGATTAGTATAAGAAATAGCGAGTGTGGGCTGTCTGAGAAAAAGTATACCTCCATTTGCAGTGCTGAATTTAGAAATCACACCCACAGATTTTGTAGTCCCCGCAGCTCTAACAAAAAGTCCGATCCCAATCCTAGATCTAATACGCGCTATATTGCCTAGTTTGTTATCAGCTTCTCCTGTCATACTGACTGCAACAACTCCATACAATCCTCTACCATCAAGATTTGAAGGCCATGTAATAGTCACGGGTACCAAGGCGCTCTGACCATGGTCCAGCTGTATATTTGTTAGTTCAATCTTTACCAATTGCCGTAGGGGGTAGGGACCTGCTTCATCTTCAAGAATAGCGAAATTAGTGCCATCACTTATACTAGGGTCAATGTCGAATACCCCAATATCATACTCTGCCTTTCTGCCACTGCGGTTTGTAATACGGAGTGTAAAAGTGTCTGTCTCCCCAGGTTGTAATACTATCTCCTTTAGGGCAGGCTCCACAACGAAGTCTCCCTTGACCTCCATACCTGGGACACTCTCGAATCGCACATTGGCGAGCATAAGGTTCGGCAATAGCAAAATAAATACCATAAGCACTAACCTTACTATATACAATCTGATTTTCATTAGTTCTTATTTATAGGCACTATGACAAACATATACGAATCATCTGTGCTCTTCTTAAAAACGGGTCTAATAATTCCGCCGGTAAGCGTACTATCTAGTGTCACTCCGACCTCATCTGAGTAGTTATTTCTAATTTGTTTAATAAGGGCTGAGGTATCCGTATCACCAGATATTGGTATAGTAACCAATCCCTGATTTAGCAGGGTAGCTCGCGCAGAATAATCTACGGTCTTACTTATCTCTTCATTTGCAACAGCACGTGCTATTTCTATTATATCCTCCATGCTATAAAATTGGCTCATATCGTTTGTACTAGTAGCGACTAGATTATTGACTAAGGTACTTGTAGCATAACCACCTGAAGATTTTTCAGATTCAGTAGTATCGCCCGTATCTTGTCCAAATATGCCCAGTGCTAATTTACGCGCCTTATTGAGGAAAGCTAGAATACTAGACTGCGTTCTTTCTAGAAGGCCAATATACCTCTTATCTAAATCTAAAATATAATTTTTAACGTCTCCAAAGATACCTATGTTGGCGGTAGAGATCATGGCACTCTGAGCTCCAGCAACTCTAGAAACCCAATTTTGATCATTATATATAAGTGGGCCGGAATCTAATTTTGCTAGACTATTTCGGCCAATATCAGTCTCCCAAAAGAATATCGTGGCGCTTACCACAGTGACCAATACAAACCCTACCAAGACAGCTCGGGTAAGACTGAACGTTGATGAGCTAGTTGGAATCCGCGTCAAGGGTGACTCTCTACTCCACCTAGTCGGACTCGCATATGATGTATTGGGGTTTGGTGCTATAGACTCTACGTATGCCGAAATAGATGAGAAATCTACAAATCTATCCCTACCAATCATGATTGAACCTACTTTGCTAGACCTACAGAGTTGACCAATATAATCATTAGTGTAGCCAAAAATCTGAGCAGCTCGCTTAGACGAGATGTACGATTTCCCGTTACGAATTAAGGGTGTTTCGTCCATATTATAATTTTACACTACTTAAGGTGGCTTCTAAGTAACTGTGTGAATTGCTGGGGATAAGTTATAATTACAGGATATGGCAGATTTCTACATAGTTAGCGTTATCCCTTCACATCCGAGAATTTGGATGGAGAATCTGTCTTATTTTAGTCGAGAAAGGCCTAAAATAGGAAGTATTTGTACTGTAGCGATCTCTAGGAAAACCTACCCTGCCTTAGTAGTTAAAGTAACCAGAGCAGATGAGCAAAAACTTACCACAAAGAGAGTACCTTACAAACTAGTCAAGCTAGGTGCCGGCCATCCAATCATTGAGACTGGCACATATCTAATAAATGCGCTTAGAAGATACTCTGAGTACTACCTTATGGATATGGCTCAAATACTAGATCTCGTCCTGCCGAGATTAGATAAAATAAGACTAATTTCAAAGATGCTCGCTGATTCTAACAGCACTCAGGAAGTAGTAAATACCACTAATGGTTCTCGGCTCATTGCCGGAGGAACAGGGCTATCAAGAATTACCAGCTACATATCAACTATGAGCAAGCTAACAGGTCAATACTCGCTAATCTGCGTTCCGAGTGCAGAGCGCGCCAAAGGTCTTTATACAGAGCTAGGGAGGCAAAACTTTAATGTGGATGTATATAACACTTGTGCAAGCTCTGGGAAGATACTGCCTAACATGCTATTTAATCCTAAAAAGCATACCCTCGTTATTGCGACACCTAAGCTAGCCTGCCTCCTGATAAAGAGAGCCGTAGGCCTTGCAATACTAGCAGCTGGAGAAGCGGGTTATAATTCAGTTAGGAGGACCGAGTACGATGCTCGGCCCTTTCTCCTTGAATGCGCAAAGCAACTTAATGTACCAACTTATCTATTAGATGTATTACCTCCTCTCAATTTAGTGAGTGACCCTAATAATATCGTTCGGGCAGGTAATAAAACTATTTGGACTAATACTACAAAGAAGAAGACTGACGTGGTGCAGATAGTGGGCATTGATTACAAGTCCGAGAGTAATAAAACTTTGATACCTCTAGCCGGTGAGATCAAGGACTTGTTATTGGATAATAGGCACTCCTTACTACTTCTAACTAGTTCTTCTGGATTATCAAAAATGTCTGTGTGTGTGCAATGCGGAAGCACTCACAGTTGTCCAACCTGCAGTTTGCCTCTTAGCCTGGTAGAGCGAGTTGGAAGTCGAGAGTACTACTGTCCATCCTGTAGGGAGGTCAGTAGTGCCGAAGTAACCTGTCGGACATGTGGTAGCTGGGATATCAGGAGCTATGGGGCAGGGACCAAATCATTACTTCAATCTGTGAATATCCTTGCCCCAGAGAGGAAGGTGCTAGTAATAGGTGGAGGTGGGGAAAGTTATCATAAGATGACTGATAGGTTATACAACGCATTAGAAAAAAATAAGCTAGTAATAGCGCCTACTAGTATAATTCCCTATCTCCAAATAGATATCCCAAGATGTGCTCTGGTATATATAGACAGCCTATTTTACATTCCTCTGTATAACACCAGAGAAGTCTTTGTGAGAAGATTCCTACACCTTAGAAGTCTAATCACCCACAGGCTTACTATCCAAACTAATTTAATGGACCCACTGATAAAAGAGACTCTGATAACAGGAGAGCTCCCGCCCTTCATGCAAGCTGAGTTAGAAGTTAGAAGGAAATATAGTTACCCTCCCTACGGTGTCCTTATTCACCTAGAGGGCAAGTCCAGAAAGGGAGCAAATCTGACCTTTGCAAAAAAGGCCCTAGCAGACTACAATCCTATGGTAGCTACTAATATAAGCGAGGTGGCAACAGGTATCTATATAAAGCTTAAACCTACGCAATGGCCAAACCAACAATTAAGTCAAAAGCTAGTAAGTCTACAATCCGAATACAGAATAGTGATAAGCCCCGGCATACTATAAGTAGTGGGGCTATCCTACAACAAGAGGATAGGCGCCTTAGGCAAATCTCAAGTCCAGTTGAGATTAAGGAAATAACTAGCCTAACAACAAGAAGGCTTATCACGCAGATGCACAAGGCTCTAGCCACATGTAAGGATGGGGTAGCACTAGCCGCCCCCCAAACTGGAGTGAACTTAAGAATCTTTGTTATCTCCCCGCTTTTGTGGTCTGACGAAGCGAAACAGCAAGGCAATCTTGTTTATATTAATCCTGAAATTACTAAGAAGTCTTCAAACAAAGTCCAGCTTGATGAAGGCTGTCTTTCGGTTAAGGGTGTTTATGGTAGAGTAAAACGGCATGAAAAAGTGACAGTTGTCGCTTATGATAAGAGTGGCCACAAGTTTACTCGTGGAGCCTCTGGCTTACTGGCAGAGATATTTCAACATGAGATAGATCACCTTGATGGTAAGCTATTTATAGATACGGCTACCGACTTACATAAGGTAGACTCTGTCTAGGATATGAAGCCTAACTCTTTTGTATTCTTTGGCGGTGACAGCGTAGCCAAGACGGCCCAAGACTCGCTTGCGAAATATGGTCTTGTTCCCTCCATGAAGGTCAGTGGTCGACTCGATGAAGGAACGATGGATCAAATCAGGAAATCAGGTGCTCAATTTGGCATTCTCGCATCTTATGGAAAAATACTACGAGAGGAACAACTGGAACTATTCCCTTTCGGAATACTCAATATTCACCCCTCTATGTTGCCACTCTTGCGAGGGCCCTCACCTATTAAGACTGCAATTCTGGAAGGGTTAGAAAGAACTGGCACAAGTATTATGTTACTGGAAGGTAAAATGGATGCTGGCCCTATACTAATCCAAGAGGAAGTGCCAGACTCACCAAGAAGTACCAAGGAAGAAGACTTGCGAATAGTATTAATGAACAAGGGGGCCGAGCTGATAAGTAGAGTTTTGGGCGACTATCTTAAAGGCGAAATATTGCCAATTACACAAAATGAGACTCTGGCTACCTACACAAGAAAATTCACCACAGAGGATGCCTATATCCCCTATGCTGACTTTACAGCTAACCCAGAATTGGCGTACAGGAAAGTACTAGCCCTATATGAAGAGCCGGGCTCCTACTCAATAATAGACGTAATAACTCAAAACTCAGAGATTAAGCAGATCAGACTTAAGATACTTGAAGCTAGTCTGGTAGAGGGAAAATTCGAGCCTGTTACCGTACAACCAGAAGGCAAAAGTAAAATGCCGTGGAAAGATTTTCTCCTAGGAAATAAACTTATTGCTTGACGACAACTTCGTCTATGCGGATTGGGCTTAGGGGTAGGTCGTTCTCGTTGGTTAGAGCTTTGGACATCTTGATGACCTTATCCATACCCACAATCACTTTACCAAATACTGCGTGCTTACCGTCAAGAAAAGTGTTATCCGCAACGTTGATAAAGAACTGACTACCGCCAGTGTTTGGACCAGCATTAGCCATAGAGAGTGTGCCAGATACATTAGACAGACCCTCACCGAACTCATCATCTATGGCATAGCCTGGTCCTCCAGTACCGAAGGTCCGTGGGTCTCCGGCCCTAGTATTGGGATCACCACCTTGGATCATGAAGCCTGCAATCACTCTGTGAAAGAGAAGGTCGTTGTAAAATCCCCTTTCTGCCAGGCCTAGAAAGTTAGCACTGGTAATTGGGGCCTTATCTTTGTATAACTCAATCTCAATGTCCCCGCTTGTAGTGCGCACAATGACAATAGGATTAGTTGGATTGGAACTTGTTTCAGACATATTTGAATTTAGACGTACTGAGTAGTAATAAATAAAGCTACCTATCATGACAAGAAATATAAGAGCAAAAAAGCTTCTCATAATTTAGTTTCTTCTTAATATTCTCTTTGCTAATCTAGCCCCGCGTCTAAAGAGGGTCTCTTTCCTATTCTTGTCACCGATAAGTTCACGGGCTAACTCGTCCTTAGCGAGGTCAATCGAAGCATATAGGTCACTATTCGTCACTTCAGCCCTGTAGAGCTTGCCTGACACGGTGAGGTTTATCACTGTGCGATAGACCTCACCTTTATTATGATGATCCGTAGTTCTCTCAAGCTCAATAATAGTCACTGCTTCATCACCTGATTTATGCAAGAACTTACTAATTGCCAATATCTTACCTGTAGCGTAGGCCTTAATAGGTTCGGTTAAATCTAGGTTGGTACCCTTAATATTTATATTCATACTCTCCTATTATACAAGATATCTTTATTGGATGACAATGATACCTGTGTGATATACATTATTATCATTATAGTAGCCGTAAACTCCTGAACTGACAAATGTATAGTCAAAGGTCCCGCCAGTGCCGACAGACTTAGATTGAGAAAAAGCTAAGTAAATCTGATTTTGCTTGTCTACCGGAGCAATACGCATAGCTCCTGATGCTTTATTGACGAAGTGTACGGCACTACCCCTTGCTAGAGTGATTTGTGCTGGCGAGAAACCACTTGAAGTGTAGTTAATAATGTACTCACCATTAGCAGTACGGCTGGGTAAGGACGAAGCTGACTTAGTGGTGGGCTTAGCTGGGGTAGCTGTCGTAGGCTTGGCTACCGGAGTAGATACATCAGACTTATTACTGCTACTAGTAGCTGTGGTAGCGGTGTCCTTTGTAGACGTATCTGTATTAACCTCTCTACTGCGCCAGAGACTAAATAACAAAAATGCTATAACCAAAAGAACAACTGCCCAGATGAAACCAGAATTTTTTCTTTCTTGCATATAAATTTTATACTTAATAAGCTTCTTTAAGCTTACAACTTACTAGACCTAAGGTAAAGCTACTTTTCACCACCTGCCTTACGCCCAGACCTAGCCCGATCAATATCTGTAAGGAACTGCTTGCGTAGACGTACAGAAAGGGGGGTAACCTCTAGGTACTCATCATCAGACATAACCTCTAACCCGCGCTCTATGGAGAGCTTCCATGCGGGGTTAAGATACAGGGCCTCATCCGAGCCCTTAGAACGCATATTACTTAACTCCTTGCCCTTAATGGGATTAACGGTCATCTCATCACCCTTAGAAGTATTGCCTATGACTTGGCCTTCGTAGACTAGAGTTCCAGGTTCAATGTATAGCGTACCTCTGTCTTGCAGATTCCAAAGAGCAAAGGCCAGCGACTTGCCAGTGATCATCGAGATCATAGAGCCAGAAGAGCGCTTCTCTATTGTACCGGCATAAGGACGGAAGCCAAGTACGCGCGTGGCAATGATGCCCTCGCCCTTCGTGTCAATAATAAACTCGGCTCTATAACCCAAGAGTCCGCGAGTTGGCCCTTCAAAGATCATCCGTACCGTATTGCCGGTGAGCTTCATATCAGACATAATGCAAGCCCGCTTACCTAATTTCTCTATAATTATGCCTTGGAACTGTTCTGGCGCGTCAATTGTCACCTCTTCAAAAGGTTCGGACTTAGTACCATCAACATCTTTAATAATTACCTGTGGTTGAGATACGGCCATCTCGTAACCTTCGCGTCGCATATTCTCTAAGAGGACAGCTAAGGACAGCTCGCCCCTAGCAGCAATTCTAAAACTCTCTGCCAGAGAGAAGTCTACGCGCATGCCCACATTAACCTCAAGCTCGCGCTCTAGGCGCTCACGAATCTGACGTGTGGTAACGAACTTACCTTCCTTGCCCGCCATGGGCGAGCTGTTGGGCAGGAAGTAGACCTCGATAGTTGGCTCGTCTACAGAGATTGCCGTAAGAGCTTCTACATTCTCATCTGTACAAATAGTATCACCAATATAAATGTCTGGTACGCCAGCGATCATGACAATGTCACCCGCGATGGCTTCACTCTCCTCTACTCTACCCATCCCCCGGAAGGAAAATAGTTTAGTAATCTTACCCTTGGTCAACTTACCTTTATTATCCTTAGCAAATACGGCATCACCCTGCTTGATCACCCCCTCGTATATGCGCATAACAGCCTGTCGGCCAAGGTAATTGTCGTAAGCTAGGTTAAAGGGCTGTGCGCGCAGAGGCTTGTCTATGAGACTTAGGGCAGGCTTAACGTGTTCTAATATGACATCAAGTAAGGGATTAAGATTATCTGCAAGCTCGTCAGCCCGAAGACCAGCTCTACCCTCGCGACCTTTGGCGTATACTACTGGGAAATCGGCCTGTTCATCTGTGGCCCCAAGCTCAAGAAATAGGCCCAGCACATCTTCTTCGCACTTATCAGGATCAGCCGCTGGCTTATCAATTTTGTTGATAACCACAATGGGCTTCAGTCCCAATTCAAGACTCTTCTTTAAAACAAATCTAGTCTGGGGCATGGGTCCCTCCTGAGCGTCGACTACTAATAGGACTGAGTCAATAGAGCGCAAAACTCGCTCTACCTCACTGCCAAAGTCTGCATGTCCAGGAGTGTCAATAATGTTAATCTTAGTTACGGCACGGCCTGAGTTTGGTAAGGGGTAGAAAGTGGCTGTGTTCTTGGCATAGATAGTAATCCCCCGCTCCTTCTCTAGAGCGTAAGTATCCATACTCTGACCCGCCTCAAACACTCCCGTTTGCCTAAGTAAGGCATCAGTCAAGGTGGTCTTGCCGTGGTCAACGTGAGCAACGATAGCTATATTGCGAATTTCCATAGATTAAAAATAAAACGCCCGAAGGCAAATACACTCTAACACATAAATTAACCAATAGGAAGATAGGCGAGATATACCACTGTTGAACCAGTTCGCACTAGGCTTCCATATCCTTATCCACTAGTCTTAGGTATGGCAGAAAAGTACCTGACTTCTTCATTCCTTTACCCGATAGCTCCTAGCAACACACTCAAAGGTCCCGTCCTTCCGCCAACCTCTATTGCAGTCTTTTGCAAAACATTAGTATAGACTCGGCTTTTGTGGTTAGCTTGTGGAGGACCGCTGGCCCTTCATTGCGCTTCATCAAGAGTCCTACCTGGGTCATCTTACGTATGTTGTCGGAGGCATTCTCGTAGCCCATCTTAAGACACTCGGCAATGTCGGTCACCGAGAGTTCCGGTTGCTCTGATAATAACTCCAATATGCGCAGGCGGTTGTGGTTGGCAAAGCCCTTAACTACTCTCTCCACCCTTCTATAGTTCATCGACATATTACTAACATTATATCCTTATTGCAGTCTTTTGCAAAACACTAGTATAGATATATGTTTCAGAAACTTTTGACCTCTGAAGTATGCAGGCTCCCCCGACCGGTTATACCTGACACGTATTCCTCGGATATATTACTCGTTGTGTCCTGCGTCCATGAAGTCCTTCATAAATTGGAGTCTCTTAGTCACCTGCCTCTCCACAAATCCACCTTGCCTGTAAGCTACTATTAGAAATAGTCCAAGCAATATGACAGGTATGGCTATCGCATAGTTCTGCGGAACAGTGTCTCCTATAGATCTCAAATAATACGCATAGCCACCACCCATGAGTACGGCGACACCTCCACTTACTCTAGAAACCTTCGAGTTAAACTCAAACCTCTTCCGTGCCGTTTCAGCATAAATCTCAAATTGCTTCTTATTCATCCCGTACATTGTATCCGTAGTTTAGCACACCCCAAAAAAGTGGCAAAAGTAAAACCAAAGGACTACTGACCCTTTTTGGCAGAGACAAGGCCGGGGTTCATTGCGGCTTCCTTTAGTACCTTCTTGAGCACTGGCAAATTTAGGTCTTCAAGTTTTCTAAAGCGAATACAGCTCTTGCCAACACTCACTCGCCCCAGTTTTTTACTATATTTCTCTGCTAAATATTGCTTGCCGTCGAGTGCACAGACGTAGATGCTGATATAGTTCTTCTGACTTGCAAGGGAAATTACCGGCCACTCCACGATCTCCTTTTTGTTATTTTTATAAAGAAAGCTCCCATAACCTAGCATGTTGTATGCGAAATGAGATTTGAGTTTGGGAACCGTTTTTAGAATAAAATTATGTACGAAGATTAGAGCTTCTCTTTGATCTGCTGGCACTGATTTGAGATACTCTTTTACGTTAGTTACCTTTGTCGGCTTAAACATGTTCATACGGACATACTAGCATCCCCAGCGTTTAGCTCAAAAGTTAAATCAAAAGTTCCTGCTTGCCTAGCCACAGGCGAGACCCCTATTTCTTTAGCAACATCAAGACCAAACCGATCATGCGCTCTTTGTGCGCCGGGTCACTCTCGGCGATAAAGAGGGTAAGGGCAGTGAGGGCTGTCGGAGTCATCTTCTCAGTGCGCAATAGACCAGTCTTCTTTAGAAACCAGATAAAAGAAAATGCTCCATGGCGTTTGTTGCCGTCACTGTATGGGTGATTCTTGATCATAAAGTACAAAAGGTGCGCCGCCTTGTCCTCAAGGCTTGGGTACAGATCCTTGCCCCCAAATGATTGCAAAATGTTTCCCACTATGCCCGCCACAGATCCAGTCTCGCGCTCTGCACCAAATAGATCCCCGGCTTGACCAGCTTTTTGTAGTTCTACTTTAAACTCACCGAATGCTTGTTTAAGTTCGTCGGCTGTAACTCTGACCTGCTTTTTGCTCGCGCCACTTGTGGGGAATGCATCCTTGTCGTACGCATCGATCGAGACCCATGTATCCGCAAACATCTTGATAAGCTCCAAGGCGCTCTTGGCGTCCACGGTGCCACTCTCGGGCAGGAGCAACTTTATCTTCTCAACTGCATCCAAAAATACCGCATAGTTCTTGACTACGCGTGAGCGATTGATAGTGTAGCCATCTATGAGATGCGTTCTTAGGGTTTGAGTGGCCCACTGTCGAAAATGGATAGCCTTCGCTGAGTTAGTTCGGTAGCCGACTGCCAGAATAACATCTAGAGAATATAGCACTACTGGTTTATCCGAATTTGCAATATGCATTTTTTGCATATTGCTTTTCTCTGGTACTTCCCCATCTTTGAACACGTTCCTAACGTGGCGCGAAACCACAGACTGATCAACGTTAAAAATATCTACTATCTGTGCCTGTGTAGCCCATATAGTCTCTTTACCAACATCGCCTCGTAGCAGAATTGCTCCGGACTTGGCCTGATATATAACTACCTTATTTTTTAACAAACTCTTTTTCACATACCTATTATAACATCTGTGTGCTATAATATGTGGTATATGGAAGAACAAACAAAGAGTAGCAAAGGCAAGTGGTATCTCATCCTATTTATCATCATCCTAGTTGGAGCAGGCTATAGCTACTACTATGTAACCTCCACGGCCAAGCTCCGCACCGAGGCACAGAGTGTAGTAGCCAAGGCCCAAAGCTACGATGCGCTAAGGGAGCGCATACAGGCCGAGACCGACCGCTGTAAAACATTCATCACTCAGAGTGAGGGCGACTTCGGCAGTTTCGAATATTGCAAAAAGTTCATCGAGTGGTCTAAGTAGTATAAAACCTCCTTTCCTACCGTGATATACTTTGAAGGACATAAAGGACATAAAGGGGTCAGACCCCTTTTCCCCTGCTACAATAGACCTACAAGAGTAAACGATAGGAAAACCCAAAGTAGAAGCACTAAGCTCAATACTCTCCCAGCCACCAATCTCCTTCCATCCACTCCCTTCTTACTAGAAAGAAAGCATCCGATAATTGCGGAAGCTATAGCAATCCAAAAGATACTCGCCCCCAGTTCATGATTCGGCGGGTACTGCCTATCTGTTAAAAGTAAAAACAACACACCCACCCAAGGGACAATCGAGGTCACCAGTCCGGCTTTGTGATAATTATCCATTCTTTACGTTTACTTACTTATAGTCTCAATATCATCCCCTCCAGAAATTGAAGAGCTCCTTACCTAATCATGCCCCCATCTTACACGTCACCCCCTAGTCCCACAAGGATCGAGGACGGAGTGCCGGTCCTAAAAATTAATGGGACTGCTTGCCTCCCTGTGGGGAGCTTACCTCCCCATGGCGGGACCCCTTTAATCCACCCCAATTTTAACCTGTTTACGACGCACGACTAGCAATATAGAAAGTAGAGTGTTCCCAATTACCCAAGCAATGATCCATGAGGCTGCCAGATAGGTATAGTGCTCTATTGCCAGGAATGCCAGACCGAAGCGCAGCGCATTGGTAACATAGAGTGATAATGTCTCAGAATAAGGATCGTAGTATGACTTACGAACTGTTGGGATGAACGCTAACATGTCGGCGACAATAACTAAAGTAATAGAGACGGCGGGCTGATCAACAATGAGCCAGAAGCCAATTGCCAAGAGTGACAAAATTGCTACTGCAGTATCAGAAGTGGTTATGTCCCTCTTGCCATTCTTTAGACTTAACAATACCACTCCAATACACAAGAGCCCCGCGGCCCCTGTCACCCAAGTAGCCGGCCCAGCACCGCCTTTAATCTGCAAGGCTACGAGCAAGATTGTCAGCAATCCCCATAGCGACCAGCTATAAATATGAGGGCGGGTCTTACCCTTCAATATGTCTCTGTAGTATGAAATGTACGCAATAAAAGTTAGAGCAACTGCTACTCCACCAATAATTTCTTTCATTCCTACATTTTACCACAAAGCCCAGTACCTCATATCTCTTATACCCCTTACTAGTGCGGGCCAATGTGGAAGAGTTGGCCAGTAGTTCGGGCATCTAAATATGTAATAGGGCGAAAAGCGTAGTATATAAACTTATTCTGAGGAAAGATTACATAATCTGATCCATCAACCGCCCACCTCTCCGTGTGACTATTGCGAAACCACAAATATGAACCTGCATATAGAATTACTACCAAAAGGATTAGCGGGAGTATGTACAGCATTTTTTTAGGCATTAAGGCAGAGTAACTTTGTTGAAAAAGTAGTTGATCCCTTAATCAGGAGGGTTTAGAGGATGTGTGCAAATGCTATACTTTAGTTATGCAACCAACTCTATACATCATGTGTGGCCTAGCCTTCTCGGGCAAATCCACCTTAGCTAAAGTGGTCGCCAAGCATACAGGTGCCACACTAGTCGGCCAAGATGCCATCTGGTTTGAGCAGTTAGAACAGGCCAAGCAAACTGGCAAGGAACCTACTTACCTATCCGTGCTTGGGCTATCCAAGAGCAAAGTGGCCGAGGCGCTAGCTCAGGGACAGAGTGTTGTCTTTGACAACACTAACGCGGGCCGGAGCCACAGAAAGGAGTTTAGACAGATCGCAAAGGAGCACAATGCAAAAGCGATCATAGTCTACGCGAACACGAGCGATGATGAGATCAAGAGTCGACAAGAGGCAAACAAAGTCACAAAGCACAGGCACGACCCGAGCGAGAGTGATATGCAAACTGTCCGTGACCACTTCGAGCCCCCTACTCAAGCAGAGAATGTGGTGGAGTATCTCCCAAGCGACAACCTAGCCGATTGGCTAAAGAACCTCCCTAGTTAGACAACTAATCCTAGGGCTTGACTCAAATCTATATCCTCCTCACCGCCAAATTCTTTCAGTATCTCGACTTCTCTACTAAGTACCGATGTTAATTTAGTTTGTAAATCCTCAAGTTCTCCATAGGCGTGCATGCCCTGTATCTTGCCCCTTTCTACATGCACATGTTCGTGCTCTTTATACCAAGGCCTAAAGGCCTCCCCCTCCTCTGCCCTTGCGTCACTAGGTCTCTCGGGCAATTCACCCACCTCCTGCGCAGAGCCATCCCTATTTAGTATGTACCACCTCTTCATCCTGGTAATTTACCACAACACTTCAGCGTATCTATAATCCTCTATTGCAGTCTTTTGCAAAACACTAGTATAGCGTGTGCGCTGATTCACTTTTAACCCTAATAACTAGTCGGCTTCGAATACTATCCCTATCTTTTGGTCCTTATACTTAGACAACTCTTTAGCTATGAGTACGGCTATCAGAAATAAAGGGATCAGACCCCTTTTCCATTCCGCTTTTCCCTTTCTGCCGGGCATCGACCTTAGGCATTAAGATATGTGATCGAGAGTTGCAGGCAGGTGGCATAGATACCCCAGAGGAGGTACGGGATGTTGGCGTAGATTATCCAAGCGTAGGTGGGAGCACCAGTCTCAATATGTTGTGTAAGGCCAAAGGAGTAAATGGCGTAGAGTGCCCAGATTAGCGTGCCCACCACCAGTAAGATGTCGATCGAGGCCAGGAGATTGTTCTTCAGTCCAAACTGTATGGGTGTAAAGATAAGATTGAAGAAGAGGTTAAGGGCAAAGGGCAGTGCTACAATCCACGGAATTTCTCTAGTAAACACTTTGTAGAACACGGTCCCGAATGAGACAGCAATAATCGCGTAGAGCACGCTCCACACCGGCCCAAAGAGCCAAGCAGGTGGCGCCCAGAATGGCTTAACAAGTTGCGAGTACCAGTTGTATGTGTTCATACTCACTATTCTATCACGTCCACCGGTCCGACCGCATAAATTAAAGGCTCCTGACCCCTTTTCTTAGCTATGTCTTGAGTTTCGAATCTTAATCGTGCCCACTACGAAGCTGATCGTCACAACTATTAGCAAGCTTAGTGCACCTTCTTCGTTACTTATTTCCCTAACATCTATAACCATGGGAAGTAGGTAGGTTATAACCAACATGATCGAGCTTACAACAAGCTTGACCCTGAACGAAGAGAGTAGGACTTCGAGTGCCCCACCGCCCTCGAGTATCTGGGCTACCTCGTAATTTGCTCTAAAAGCTGGGAACCAGGTAGTAAGCGGTCTATCTTTTACTGCGTACTGAGGGGCGTGAACTTGCCCAAGTAACTTGCCACGATATAACGAGGCAAAAAGTATGTTGACAAAACCAGCCAAGCACCAGCCCAGAAAGATCGAGAGAATGGTTAACAAGAAGGTATTGAACCCATCTACGTTTGAGAGGACTGCCAATATAACAACCAGTGTCGAGCCCGGGAAGAAACTCCCCACAACATAGAGCCCCTCAATGAAAATTACCAGGAAAGCAGCAAGTAAAATGTAGTGAATGCTTATAGATTCTACAAAAGATACTAACTGTTCTACTCCAGGTATGTTTTGGTTTAAGATAGTGAGTAGGGCATAAATTAGAAGTGCCACTCCGGAAAATATCCAAACATACCCTGCGTTCTTTTCCTGCATAAATAGATTATAGCAGACGCACTAATTCGCACCTGAGAAATAAGGTGTCAGCCACATTTTTTCGACAGCAAGGGCTATTAGTATGTTCATCATTTTTTTAGATTTAGACATTAATGCAAAGCAACATTAGTGTGCATCAGAATGAACCCATCATACCATTGTTGAGTCGTTGCTATTTTAGACTTGACAATGTGCACATAAATGCTAATATTAGGACAGGATCGAATCACTTTCAACCCAGGGGAGGCCTAATGAGAAGATCTATGTACCTAGGCGAATGCAGCGAGACTCACCGGGGTACCGTCGAAGGCGATGTAACCCACGAGGTGTACATGGAGCGTAGACGGGTTGTGACCCCCACGAAGGCGCAGGCCAAGAAGATCCATGCTATTGGCAAAAAGGTGCAGAGTATTTTGGAGGCTCTCAAGGAGATCAAAGAATCATCCATGGGCAGCCGCAAGATGGAGGAGGCTCTCAAGAAGTTGGAGGAAGCTCAGTCAAAAATCGAGGAGTAGCTCAATGAGCTGTTCCTCGCAAGCGGGGACCCATTAAGAGGTCCCCGTTTTTTTATTAGCAATTACCAGCCCCGAGAAAAGGGGTCAGAAAAAAGGGGGTCAGGAGCCTTTCTTTGTCTCCACTCCAGCAAAGTATCTAAAAGCCCAAACCAGAACAAACCCCGGGATCAAAACTAAAGAAAGCTCAAGTCCGCTAAGATTGTAAGGCATGTTCTAATTATAGCAGAATTATTTACGTCAAAAAGGTGATTATCAAAAACGGTTCCTGACACCGTTTATCGCACCGTTTATCGCTTATTGCCGTTTATTGCCGTTTACATTAAGACGCATCTACCAAAATCGAGTCTTAGTTTACGCGTGGGGCGAAGCGACCTTCGTGGATGACCTTCTCAGCCTCGTCGGCCTCAAAGACTTGTGCATTCATCGCTATGTATACTCCAGGATCGAGATGTTGCAATTGGGCAATAGCAAAGCCCATATTAAAGCCTCCATCAGATCGTATAATGTCTGTAAATGGTACAAAGGAGCCTGTTAGTATTATGGTAACGTCCTTGCGCTTGAGATGGCTCTTGATAAACCTAGCTGTCTCGGCCATGGTGTATGTACCGTGGGTGATAAGAAAGTCGTGTGAGTTACTAGCCTCAATGGTTTTAATAATGCGCTGGCGGTCCTCGTCGTTTACCTCACGACTATCCTTCATACACACAGTGGTGGTGTCGAATGGGAAGGGCAGATTGAGTCGTATGACAAACTCGGGGATAATAGAGCGCTCGTTGGCCACGGCCGTATCGCGTATAGGATCCCAGTGGGAATCTATTGTACCCCCGGTGATAATAAAGTGAATTTTTTCTAACTTCTGCGCCATGTTGTATATCTTAGCACTTTACTCCCCTTTTTCGAGGGCTCTGAATCTAACGCTCAAATTTGGGTTTTTTAGTTGGTGGGGTCAGTGAGACTTTTGTTGCAGGTATTCGTCTATGAGCCTGATGTCCTCTATGTCCTTGGGGCGGCCACTGACAACCTTCCACTCTCTTACATCAGCTAGGGAGGCGAATGGTATGCCCTCTATTGTGTAGGCGCGCGTCTGCAAATCTGCAAGGCTAGGGTTGTAGCCTTTGCCAAAATCCCAGTTATCATGGATCTCAAAGCAGTCGTAGCCGAGAGGGATATCCCTATCGCTCTTGTGGATAGGTTGCCAACCCTCTGCCCGCTTTTGCTCTAGTAGTTCGGCTGTAACAAACATATCTATGTCTCCGGCCTCTCTAATGCCGGCCATGGCTAGTGGAACACTACCGAAGGCTAGGTATGAGTCCTTAGGCAAATCGAGTGCCTTTATACTTGCTAAAATTTCGGCCCGATTCATTTATAGACCAATTGTACCCCACCCCCTCCCCTTTTTCTAGCCCAAAGGAAAAGGGTTGCCACCGTGGCAACCCTTTCGAAACGGAACAATCGTCAGACCGGTGTCCCCATCGCTTCTTGAGATTCCTTCTCCCTCTTGCGAAGATCCTCGCACTTGCACTCCACGCAATAGTAGCACTGACATCCTTTGGGGTGTTCGTAGTGTTTATTGTTGGGTATAGTTGAGGCGTTTGCAGCGCCCTCACACCAGTGACAAACCTTTACATCATCCATATCACTGTAGCAACCACCCCCTCGGGCTGGCACCTCGCAGAAGAAATGTCCATGATTAGCCCAGTCTATTGTTTTAGTGATCTTCGTTCCATCGAGTCGAAAATCTGACATGTGCCACCTTCCTTTCCTCCCACTAGGCTAGCACAACCAACCGCCAAAATCGAGTATGGGGTTATAGCTTAGCCATCTCCTCTTTGATAATTGCTAGGTAATCTGGGTTGCCAATATCGTGCTTGGCTCCTGGGACGATGATGAGCTTGCTACCCTTGATCAGGCGATGTGCCTCGTGGGCTCTGTGCTCGAGGTTGTGCATGCGATCCTCATTGCTACCACAGAGGAGTATGGTCTTAGCCTTAACCACCACGTACTTGTTAAAGTCTAATTTGCGCATGGCCGTGGCGTAGCGCTTGCTAACACCCACGATCCACGACTTGGGTATGCGGTGCAAGTCTTGTTTAAAATATGGCGAGAGCGAGCAGAGCAAAAGGTGCTTGGCTCCTAGCTCCTGTGCTGACATAAGGGCCACAATAGCGCCAAAGGAGAAGCCCAGCAAGGCCACCTTGTCACCCCGGGCAATGTGTTTGCGGGCGCCACTTACAAAGTCGGGCACAATCTCGTCGAAGGTGCGCGAGCGTCTACCCTGCTTCCATCCGATCTTGGCTTGATGCACCTTGTAACCTTGCGCTCTAAAGGCGCGCTCTATTGCCCCATAGGCAGGTCGCGATGATTTATGCTCTGTGTATCCGTGGAGTATAAAAGCGACCTTAGCCATACTTAAACTATATGCTTTTGTGAGGCTTTTCTCAAATAGATGTATGTGGCCTTATGCAGGTCAGGAATAAAGGCTCCTGACCCCTTTTCCCCTTGACCCCTTTTTCCCTCCTTTTCCCAAAGCTTCACTAAAATCGATTAATACTTTTCTACTTCCAAGCCCCTCTTAGCTCTAGGGCCTTTTGCATTATCCTGTCACCTATCTCGCCCCAGTCAAAGTACTTTTTGTAGTCCTTGGGATCAATAAGCTCAATTTTAGTAATATCACCATCGGGGTCAGCCACAAAGTCGCCTTTAGGCTCTACTATGCAAAAGGATCTTGTCTGGCGAATGGTGCGAGTAGGCTCGTAAATATCTTGATAGCCAATAAGTTCTTGATGCACCACCTGCATATTGGTCTCCTCTAGCACCTCACGGACCACCGCCTGCTGGTAACTCTCGCCGGGCTCTATGGACCCACCTGGAGGAGTCCAGTAGCCCTTGGAGTCTGTATACACCAACACAAGCTTGTCGCCACAAAAGCAGTAGGCGTGTACGCCCTGCAAGATTTTACCCTCTAAATCATTTAGTGGATCTGCCTCTTTGTAAACAACATTTAGCAATCCTGCCGTTCGCATAGTTAAGGTTGAGGTAATCTCCATTGCTAAACTATATGCTTTTATAGAACTTTTCTCAAATAAAGATTGCTCCGCCGGACGCTAGGGTCGGGCGGAGCAGGTGGGGAAGCGATTACTCAGTGGACATAACGGGAATTTCGTCGAGCTCGCCCTCCATCAGGCCACGCGTCTTCTTGGTGAGCTCGTGATACGTTAGCCCACAAATGCTACAGTAGTAGGCCTCGTGCTCCTTGGGCTTTGCCACCAGGTCGTCGGGCAGGCGATCCTCACCGTAGTTGTCCTGACCAGGGCCGATCGGGATATCTGCCCGGTCAAAACGACTACGTGTGGTCATATGCTTGAACTTGTGATAGATGACCCCGCGGCAAGACTCCACCACACAGCGGTGTCCAGTCTGATAGAGCAGTTGGTTCTGCAGACGCACCCTCTCCACCTCCTTGGCTCTGGCTGTACGTCTCTTGGCGTTGTACGCCTCTATTCTTGCCAGGTAGTCAGCCTCTGATTCTGGCTCTTTCCCTGCCTTTTCCAACCAATAGGGGCGCGCCTCGTAGTCGGGCGTTATCTCCTCAAACTCAAAGGGTTCTCTGGGCATTCTTACCTCCTGTCTGTCTACAAAGCTAACACAATTAGGCGGAGAATAAAAGCAAGTGGAATGGCTTAAAATAATATGTCAGCTAACCCCATATTCACATATTCTCTGACTCTATTTCCCACTTGTGATTGCTGATAGCTTTTCCTTAGTTATGTTATTAAGCAGTATTCTCACATTTTCCAAGTCTCCTTCATCTATTACTGATAGTGTTATAATTTTGGACTTAGATAGTTTCTCTAGGATTCGGATTTTAATAGCAAGTTCCTCTTGACTAATGACGTCTGCTTTACTCAAGAAGACATACTCCTTCTTCTTTAACATCTCCTTATCAAATTTCCCGAGCTCATTGCGGACCTCCTTGTAATCTTTTGCAACATCCTCACTTTCTGCTGAGACTAGATGGAAGAGAACCCTTGTACGTGCAACGTGACGCAAGAACTTTATACCAAGCCCCTTGCCATCTGAAGCGCCCTCTATTAAGCCTGGGATGTCAGCCAAGATAAGGTCATAATACACGCCAAGGTTTGGCTCTAGTGTTGTGAATTGGTAATTTGCAACCTTTGCTTTGGCGGAAGTAAGGGCGTTGAGCAATGAAGATTTGCCCACATTTGGCAATCCCACCAAACCAATGTCGGCTATTAACTTTAGTTCAAGTCGCACATTGTAACTATCGCCTTCTGTCCCGGGTTGTGACTCTTTAGGTGAAGTATTACGTGACGAACGGAAAAGGAAATTACCTCTGCCACCCTTACCGCCTTTAGCAATCATAAAGTGCTCACCCACGGCCACAAGCTCACGACTAATCCCAGTATCTAAGTTGTGTACTACTGTCCCAATTGGTACTTGCACATATAAGTCAGGTCCGGCTGGCCCATCAAGGAATTGGGCTCTACCATAACCTCCATCTTTGGACACTACGTCCTTTTGGTATCGGAACTGTGAGAGAGCACCGATATCAGAGACCGCCTTAAAGTAGATATCCCCACCTCTACCGCCTGAGCCTCCTGTGGGGCCAAGGGCCATGCGCACTTTCTGGAAGGCAACAGAGCCCTTTCCACCCTTTCCTGCCTTAACTTTAACTGTAACATCATCAACTAGCATTACGGGAGTATAGCACGTGCGCTACTCTAAAACTGTGAGAGTGCCCCACATGCCGTTCTTGCGGTGGGCACCTACTGAACAGTAATACTCAAAGCTACCAACTTTATCGGCCACAAATTCAACAACTTCTTGCGAACCCCCTTGGATCTGCTTGGTTGCTACGCCAAACTCGTCTATCTTAAAATCATGGAAGCCATCTGTATTCTTGAAGATAACGCGCACGGTGTCACCCTTCCTAACTGACATAGAGTTAGGGGTAAAAGCGAAATTTTTCCCCGAGATTACAAATTCTTTCACACTACTCTCTTCTACAATCATCTCCTCTACATTTGTATTATCTGAAGCCGGCATTTGATTAGTTACTTCATTATTTACGACGTCCTCCACTTCAAGACTAGCATCCTGCACATAGTTATTTTGCTCTGGCATAGTCTGAAGACTAGAGAGGCCCAAACCTAGGGCAATTAACACTATCACTACTATGGCTACTACTGTTTTGTTCATATATGTTTATGTTTAATAGAAATTAAATTGGTAATTCTCTACTTAAGACATTCATATCATTATTCTTCAATTGGGCTAAGAATGCAAGGTCGGAGTGCTGGGCAATATGCTTGCCTAGGAAGTGGCCACTTGATAAATGTGGGAAGATGACGTAATCAACTCCCGCTTCATACAGGAGTTCGACCTCGCGCTTGCTCTCGGCGCGTACGATAAGCTTGGCCTCGCTACCCTCCTTCTTCATCATATGTACCAAACCAAGGTTATCATCAAAGTCTGGGCTAGTAGAGATAACAAGCCCTGTCTCGGATAGGTTAGCTGCCTGTCGGATATCATCATCACTGATACTGCCCAAGAGGCAATCATAACCCCGAGCACGCAATGACTTAACTACATCTGGATCAAAATCAATAATTAGCAAGTTCTCTTTAGAAAGATGATGCGCTAGCGATGCCCCCGTCCTATGGGCACCCACCAAGACAATAGATTTGTGATAACCACTATCCGGCAGTTTGTTCTCAACTACTATTTTCTTCTCAAAGAATTTCAAAAATGGATCAATCTTACGAGCGATAAGCTCCGAGTGAGTTACAAGATAGGTAGAGAAGAGGATGGTAACTACTGCCACTGCTGTAACAGTGGCTACGACACTCTCGTCTACATGGCCAGCCCCAAGTCCAAGGGCTACGAGGATAAGACTAAACTCCGATATTTGGGCTACAGTCACGCCAGTCTTGAAGCTAGTTGTCCGGCTGTAACCCATCAGGCCCATAAGCACTAGGACAATAAGTGGATTACCAATTAGGACAAATAATGAAAATACCATAATTTGCAAACCTATACCCGTAAATGACAAGCCCACCAAAGAAGAACCCAAAGTAACGAAAAATAGTAAAATAAAGAAGTCCCGCAGAGGCCTAATCCTGCTTGAGAGGGCTAGTGTCTCACTAGAATTAGCCAATGACATACCAGCAAGGAAACCGCCAATTTCTATAGAGAAGCCTAATTGGTGCACGAAGGCAGCAATGAGTAAGACCCAACCCGTGGAAAGTAGGAAGAAGAGTTCTTGAGAGTTGGCGAAGCGATCAAGTAACTGTGGAAAGATTCTCCTCCCCAACCACAACATCGCAGTAAATAGGACAACTGCTTTAAGTAGAGTCAGAAGGAGTGTTGTCCAAACAAAACTCTCGCCCCCATCTACACTCGAGAGTATCACCAGTAATATAATAGCCACAGCATCCTGTACCAACATCATGCCTACCGAGAGTTTGCCATATAGACTGCCGAGATCACGCTTCTCGGACAATAACTTTACGATAATAATTGTACTGGAGAAGGTTAGAGCCAAGGCGATGTATAGGGAAGTGGTAGTAGCCAGATCAAAGCCTCTAGCAATAAAGTAGCCAATCAAAGCGGTAAAGAAGATTTGTCCCAAGCCGATTATGACTGAGGCCTTGCCCACTAATCGTAGCGAGCTATAATTAATCTCTAGACCAACTAAAAATAGTAGGAACATAATCCCCAAATCTGAAAACACGCGAAACACTTCCCTATCTATCAAATCGAATGCTCCCAAGTAAGCTATTAATGCTCCTGAGGCAATGTACGCAAGTAGGAGGGGTTGCTTAAGATAGCGCGCTATTAGGCCAAGCACAGAGGCCACCAACATTACTGCAGCAAGCTCAAAAATGCCAGCACTCATACCTGTACAGCATTAGACTTACTAACACTAGACTTAAGATCAAGTTCTACCACGGCCAACTCAAGGGGCAGTGTCTTAACATATGCGTAAGGTATCTCTTCGTAAGCCCGAAGCAAGGCTCGCAACAAATCTGGTAAGCGCCGAGTCCCCTCACCAACACTCAATTTAGCTAATAGGTCTAGTTCTAGCTGTGAGTGCTCGCTTGCAATATCTACTTTGAGATCTGGGGCAAGGTTAAGGAGCATGGCCGAGCGTAGCAAACGCATAACAAACTTGGTAAAGACTTTCATATCTACATCTTGCTCTCTTAAATTGTGCAAAGTAAGGAGGGCCTGTGTCTTATCGCCATCAAATACATACTTAGTAAAATTAATTACTAGGCTTACTTTGGGCGTGCCGGTAAGCAACTCTACCTCACTTGCGGTAATACTCTTCTTACTTGAGATTGTGAGCACCTTCTCAAGTAGTGTCAATGCATCACGATAGGCTCCATCGGAGAGTATCGCCATTAGCGTGATCGCTTCTTTGTCTACACTATAACCTTCAGCCTTTGCTACCCGCAAGATCAAACTTTCCACACTTATTTCACTTGGGCGCTTAAGACTTAGCACCTGACAGCGACTTACAATTGTCTGGGGTAACTTGTGAGCCTCTGTAGTCGCTAGGATAAAGATAACGTGTGGAGGGGGCTCCTCAAGAGTCTTAAGCAGGGCGTTGAAGGCTGGCCCCGTGAGCATATGCACTTCGTCAATGATGTAAATTTTGTACTTAGATTCAAAGGGTAGCGTACGCACAGATTCGCGAAGGTCGCGGATCTCGTCTATGCCCCGGTTAGAGGCGGCGTCTAACTCGTATAAGTCAACAGGCGCAGTAGCAAGCTCGTGCGCGAAGATGCGGGCTATGCTGGTCTTGCCTATGCCCCGACTGCCAGAGAGTAGGTAGGCATGCGACACGCTATTATCACTGATTGCAGACTTAAGCACTGCCACAACCTGATCCTGACCTACAACATCAGACCACTTACTAGGTCTATACTTGCGATAAAGTGACATAAGCATATTATACACGATACTGGTATTGATTGACTTTCCCCGCCTGTGGAGATATAAATGTATTTGGAGGTTACAAGATGGACAATGGTGACGGGATAAGCAGGACTGTGCGAGAAGTATTTGAGCGGACCTCACACGCTATCAAATTTGGCTCGGGGCTAGAGCACTACTTGTTCGCTGGTCGCGGGCACGCAGAGACCTATCTAGACGCAGAGGCTATCCAGGAGCGTTCGCCTGTTATGGCCAATAAGCTCAACGGCATTCTCTTTATAGCTCTCACTAGGGCCAATATCAAACCTGACGTGATTGTGGGCATAGCGAGTGGAGGGACTAGCATCGCCACAGATATCTCGCTCTTGTATCACAAGTCGCTGGGCAAGGATATCCCTGTGGTTGTAGCGGGCAAGGCCGGCAAAGGATTCAGCATCCGTCAAAGTGCCCAAGAGTTACTACGCGACAAGTGGGTCCTGCTTGTCGACGACGTGCTTACGGCTGGTACTTCATCGGGCATGACCGCAATCGCTGTCAACGCGTGTGGGGGCAGACCCATTGCCTTAGGCGTGTGGTGGAACAGGGGGCTACTGAGAGGTAACTTCCAGGACATGACCATAGTTGCCCCTCATACCGAACTACTCCCGGTGCTCTCGGAGGAAGAGTGCCGAGTGAAGGGTCCCTGCAGTAAGGGTGTCCCCCTTGTATCTGGCGGGGGCTAATTACCGGCAGGCCTGAGCTATTCAGGCCTGCCGGTTTTCTTTTTCCTTATTTCTATATTCCTAATAGGACTTTTTTTACCGCTGTGTGATTATCGCATTTCATAAGCTCTAACTTTACTTCACTTGCCCGAGGATAGCCCGCAAGATATGCTCCAAAGAACTTACGCATCACGGCAAAGCTCTTGTACGGCTTCTTGCCTTCTGCGATAGGCTCATCAATGAAGGTTTTCTGAAAAAGATTTGCATGTTCGATTATTGTGGCAAAGACTTCTGACCAATCAGGCTTACCCACGTCTGCAAATAACCAAGGGTTGCCAAAGATAGCCCGACCTAACATAATCCCATCTAGATTGTACTGTTTGGCCTTATGGCGGGCGTCTGCTAGATCTGCCACATCACCATTACCAGCAACTATTGGTCCCAAGCCGGCCAGCCGACTTGCCAACTCCCAGTGGGCTGGGACTTTGCTCATCTCCTTGCGTGTACGCAGATGCACAGTAATTGAGGCCACACCTGTACTAGCCAAGGTCCCCAACCACTCGTCCATCTCGTCGGTGCTGGTGTAGCCTAAACGAGTCTTGACGGATACGGGCAAACCTCCTGCCCCACGCATAGCAGCTTCTATTACCTCGACTGCTTGTTCCTTGTTCTTTATCATTCCCGCCCCAGCACCTTGCTTCTCTATTGCTTTATCCGGGCAACCCATATTAATATCCACACCGTCAAAACCAAGTTCGGCACAAAGTCGGGAAGCCTGCTCTATCTTCTCTGGCCTACTGCCAAAAATTTGGGCCAAAATGGGTCGCTCCAGCTCACTATACTTAAGGTCAACCAAGAGCCTCTCTCTTGCAATAGGGTGACACAAGCCGTCAGCCGAGACGAACTCGGTGTAGAAAAGGTCAGGCTTACCTCGGCTAGCAATAATACTCCGATAGGCAAAGTCGGTCACATCAGCCATAGGAGCCATGGCAAAATAAGGTCGAGGTAACTTCTCCCAAAATCCCCTATCCATATTCTTCCGCGATGCTTGCTTGATTCATACTACTGATAGGTTACATAACTCTTTACATAGTCTCTCAAGCTCTCGGCCACTTCGTACTTAATTCTTTGGTCACTTCCACTTCCCAGAATAATTATGGCTATTGGTCTTCGGCCCCCCTCTCTAAGCTCTACATTAAACATCGCTATAAGAGTCCCTCCTGCCTCAGGAATGTAACCACTCTTGCCACCTAAGTATCCAGGAGCATGCGAAGTAGCAAAATAGTTATTAGATGCAATCCCCTCTTTATTGCTTAGCAAAGTCAGCTCCAGCAACTCTGTCTTATCATTATATAAATGCTTAGACAATATAGCTAAGTCCTCTGCAGTGGAGCTATTGCCAATAGAGAGTCCCGAGGGATCACTGAAGTGAGTGTTCTTCATGCCAAGTCTCCTAACATACTCATTCATATTATTTAAGAAATTTGCCCGATTAGGGGACATCGAAGCAATCTCCTCTGCGACCCTATTATTTGACTCTAATAGTAGTGGATACATAAGACTACTTTCTGTATTGCCACTATCTATGAGCGTCAGGGCTGTCACTAACTTAGTAATAGAAGCAATTGCTCTAGGCTCGCTACTAAACCTCTCAAGAATGATGTCCCCCGTCTGGAGGTCAGTGACTAGATAACTACTTGCGTCTAGCTCTGGCAGGGGGGGTGCGCTTTGTACTAGGCTGTAATGTTTAGAACTATTTGACTTTAGAACGCCTACGACAAGATTAGCAGTCTTAGAATAATTAACTGTACCCTTTGCCCCAACACTAGCTACTAATGGCACTACCTCTCTGCCAATGGCCACAACTCCGGTCGCAAAGATGCTACTAGCACCAATACCAATCAGGACTGCCAATAAGGTGGCCGAGACAACTTTTATTACACTTTTATCTTGGCTCATTTTCGTCTACAAATTTGTAGAATATTTTATTTGCAAAGGTTAGATCAATATAACTAAGCTTACTCGTCCCCAGAGCCATAACTGCTTCAGAACCTATGGCTATACCTAAGTTCCTCACAACGACATCTAGGGCCTGCTCATTATCATAAACCAAATACCAGCCCTCCGCCATCTGAATCTTGTTAAATCTAGGTGCGAGCTCAATGCTTCGAGCCTCAATGCCCTGCCTAGACAACTCAGTAATTAAATACTTTACTCCCTCAATTGTACTGGCGCTTATTACCTGTCTGCCGAGATCTAGTTTATTCCCAAATGTTTTGTTACTAATTATGTACGGCCTCGGAGTGACTATGCTGAAATCAATTGTATCAATACTCTCCCCAGTGGGCGACACAAGATAGCACTTACCTAGAGCACTCTCTGCAACTATCCTAGAGCACAGGATTAGGTCTTCATCATATTCAGAAATCTTTAAGTTTAAAATATTATCTTGAACGCTAATATCTACATTTGCCACTTTGGGGTACTGTTTGTATATCCTGTCAATAATGCCGGCTTTAGGATAGGTATAGATATTGGCCCGGGGAAGCACATATCCATACCAACCCCCTAGCTCTTGCTCAATATCGCTCACTAAAGCAAGGTTGCTAACTTTAACTGTACCTGTTGCTACCACGTTTGTAATTGCGAATCTAGGATTACTGCATAGATATATACCTCCATAAGCCAAGCCCGACAATATAAGTATAAGTAGAATCTTACGCAATAGAATGCGTCTATCTCTGATCTTAGAGTGAGTGACTTGCTTCTTGCCAATTACTTGTGAATGCTTCATTAGACACTAGAGGAGCACATCCCCACCCATATAGGGCACTAATGGTGCGGGTACTCTTACGCTCCCATCCATGTTTTGGAAGTTCTCTACTATTGAGACCAAGATGCGAGGCGTGGGTACAGCCGTAGAGTTAAGCGAGTGGACATACTTCATTTTGCTTAACTCGCTACTGGCTTGGTCGGAGTCCTTATACCTAATATTAAGTCGTCTAGTTTGAAAGTCGTGAAAGTATGAGGCTGAGCTTATTTCGCGATACTTATTCTCGGAGGGCACCCACAACTCTATGTCATACTTCTTAACCTGTCCCAAACCCAGATCTCCTCCACAATTTATTACGGTTCTGTATGGGATGCCTAAACTTTCGATAAATTCTTCTGTATTACGATTTACCCACTCATGTTGTTTTACAGATTCCTCATGATTGGCCTCACATAGCACAACCTGCTCAAGCTTATAGAACTCGTGCACGCGCACCACGCCCTTAGTATCCTTACCATGACTGCCGGCCTCACGTCTGTAGCACGGCGAGAAGGCAAGGATCTTGATCGGGAGTTTAGCCTTGTCAATTACATCTCCCGCGAAGTAGCCCATAGTGGCTACCTCGGCAGTGCCCGCCAAGAACTCACCATCTTGGGTCTTGTATAAATCCTCCTCCCCTTGCGGTAGATAGCCTGTGCCAAAGAGATTCTCCTTGCGAACTAATGAAGGCACTATCATTGGCTCCATGCCCTTATCGCCAAAGAACTTCATTCCATATTGCCAAATGGCAAATGATAACCGAGCCATATCGCCCTTAAGGAAGTAGCCTCGGAAGCCGGCTACTTTAGCACCTTTCTCAAGGTCAACCCAGCCATGTTCTAACATCAGCTCTGTGTGACTCTTGTGCAGGTAGTCAGACTGCTCGGGAAGTATGCCCCACTTCTTAACTTCCACATTCTCGCTGTCATCTTTACCCGGGGGTACAGACATATCTGGGATGTTGGGCACTTGGACCATCAGCCCCTGCCAGTCTCGCATCACTGTGGCCAGAGTTGCCTCTTTACTGGCTAGGTCTATCTTGACCCGCCTAAGGTTGTCCATCATAGCTTCCTTATCCTCGCCACCGCCGATTTTAGTATTGGCTATATTCTGCTCTCTGCGTAGCTCATCTATCTCCCCAATAAGCGCTACGCGCTTCTTCTCTAGAGACAACAACTTATCCAAGTCAAGCTCTATGTGCTTCTTCTTGGCGCCCTCGCGTACCAAATCGGCATTCTCTTTGATAAACTTAATATCTAACATCTATGTATAATAGCAAAGTTTTATAATCTTGGCATAAGTTCTCACTACTTGCGACATCCCAATTTTGTGTTAATATGAATCAAGGAGGTCGATATGCGACAAGCGCTCTTTATTCGGCACGGCGAAAGCGAGAGAAACAAAGAAGGCCGTGTTTCTGGCCAGGCTGAGACTGCGTTAACCGACGCAGGCAAATTACAAGCAATAATGGCGGGGACAAAAATTAGACACCTTAGGCTACCGACGGAGGTGTACTCTTCGCCACTGGGTCGAGTGACGTTGACAGCATACTTATGCGCTAGCACGAGCCATTCAATGAGGGGTGTGGATATCGTCACTCATCAATCTCTCATCGAGAGGTCTTACGGGGTACTGGAAGGCAGGCCTTGGCAGGAAGTGCTATCGGAAATGGGCGAGGATTCCAAGCAGTTATCCAATAGCCCAGATTGGCGGCCAAAAGGGGGTGAATCTCTCCTAGACGTACGTCGAAGAACAATGGCTTTCTGGCATTTGGTGGCTAAGCCAAGAATGGCCTCGGGTGAAATTCCGGTTATCTTCGGTCATGGGGGCATGCTTCGGGCCATGCTTAGCTACATTGATCAGAACGATGATCTCACCAAGTACAAAATAAAAAATGCTGAACCAATCCTCTACACATTCGCCGATGATTGTGAGAGGGTTATCAGCATCGAGTTTCTATAGCGCCCCAAACCCGGTCCGACATAAGTCGCGACCGGGTTCTCTGTTTGCCCAAGCAGTCCCAACTTGGAACCTAAGGTTCCAAGTGCTTTAAATCTTCATAAGCTGGTCGAATTTCTAGCATTGATGGAAGAGTATCTAGGGCATACTTCTGATATCCTTTGTGGTCAGTAAACTGGTCAAGAATTATCGACGGCTCACATATGTTAAACTCCCCTTTTTGATATTCCTCCCAACTTGAACGCACCAACTTGGAACCTGAGGTTCCAAGTTGGTGGACTTTGTCGTTCAGATTTACATAGGCGCTAGCATGTAGAAGGTAATCATTATTATTGATATGCTTAGCTTTAAATGGCCCCTGAAGTAATGATCCTCTTCTTTTATACTTGTTGTTAAAGTACTTAGTATAACCTCCTAGTAAACTATGGAAATATTTACTAATACCATTCTCCTCAAGTTGCTCTAATATCATATGAAAATGGTTTGGATTTAGGCAAAAGGCAATTACTCGAACAAGGGGTATCACTTGTCGTTCCTCTTTTACAAATGACTTTTCGTAAATACTTCTGATTCTCACAATAGAATTAAAATCTTTCATGCTCTGAACGAAACGAGTTGAGTCATGTTGATGCATAGTAATATTTCTCCCATCTACTCCTTGATTGTAAACGTGATAGAACTCACCAACTGCCAGCTGTATATTTCTCATACTATAATATTGCCACTTGGAACCTCAGGTTCCAAGTGGGTTATCAACTGCTAAAATACAATCATGAATAGGTTAACTAAGTTTACGGGGGTGCTCGCTCCACTACGGGAGATACCAGAGCCACCCGAGCAACTATACATAGAGGGCTTGCTACCCAATAAGGACACGGTCATGCTGGCAGTAGTGGGCTCACGCAGATACTCCAATTATGGCAAAGAGGCCTGTGAGAAGTTAATTGAAGGTTTACAAGGGCAAGACATATCTATTGTCTCGGGCCTAGCTGTGGGCATGGACACTATCGCGCACAAGGCAGCCCTTCGGGCGGGCTTGCACACAATGGCTTTGCCGGGTTCAGGCCTTGCTCGCGAAGTATTACATCCTCGCTCCAATGTCGCCCTAGCAAACGAGATCGTAGCAAAGGGTGGAGCCTTAATCAGCGAATATGACCCCACTTATCCGGCTGGGGTGTACACCTTCCCTAGACGTAACAGATTAATGGCCGGTCTCGTCAAGGCCGTGCTGGTAGTAGAAGCAGGTGAGAAGAGTGGCACGCGCATTACAGCGCGCTTGGCTACAGAGTACAACAGAGACGTACTCGCTGTGCCGGGCTCCATCTTCTCACCCAATCAGGCAGGCTCCAACGCTCTTATCCGCCTTGGGGCTACGCCCGTTACAAGTAGCGCAGATATCCTCACAGCTCTCGGCTTCCAAGTTGATGAGTCTGGCCAGAAGCAACTTGATCTAGAGAGTCTCACACTAAATGAGCGCAAGCTTGTGGAATTACTTGCTATCGAGAGTCTGCCTCGCGACGAACTATTCCGCGGAAGTGGACTTGGCATAAGCGAGGCCAACACGGCGTTAGCCACCCTCGAGATTAAAGGTATAATTATAGAATCTCTCGGTGAGGTGCGTCTTGCCTAAACATATGGTAGATTCATATGTGGAGGTCTTATGCTACAGACACCAAGATGTCCTGCCTCTGGTTGTGGGGCACGTCTAGTCGGACAAATGCAATGTGGCCTGATCGTATGTCCACTATGTAGTTGGAGCGCTGATCCAAAGTTGTGGCTGTGGCGCAAACGAGCGCTTGGTCTCATATCTCTGTGGAGGCAGAAGCTTTTGACGATGGACACGGTGAGCATTGAGGCGTTGCTCTGGATCGTTTGCCAGGATGATAGGGATGGCTGTTAAGACCCCGGTGTACACACCCGGGGTCTCCACATTTTGCATAATTACGATATTCATATATAGTAGACGCAATCATGAAGTTAGTAATTGTAGAGTCTCCCTCCAAGGCCAAGACTATCGAGAAGTACCTCGGCAAGGATTACACCGTGCGAGCCTCTGTGGGTCACGTGCGTGACTTGCCCAAGAGTAACAAGACTGCCATAGATATACCTGGTGGCTTTATCCCCCATTACGAGATAAGCAAGGGCAAAGAGAAGGTCATCCACGAACTCTCCACTCTCTCAAGCAAAGCAAGTGAAGTATACCTAGCCACAGACCCCGACCGAGAGGGTGAGGCTATCTCGTACCACTTAGCAGAGCTTCTTAAAATTAAGAAAGCCAAACGAGTTGTCTTCCACGAGATTACCGAGAAGGCCGTACGCGAAGCGTTCGAGCATCCGCGACCAATAGACAGTAAACTAGTGAAGGCCCAAGAGGCCAGACGAGTACTAGACCGACTGATGGGCTATGACCTATCTGGCCTGATCTGGAAGAAGGTGCGCTACGGCCTCTCTGCAGGCCGAGTCCAATCCCCTGCCCTGCGTATACTGATGGAACGTGAGCGCGAGATTCGCGCCTTTATCCCTGTTGGCTACTGGGTCATCACAGCTGATACGCGAACTAGCAAGAAAGAAAGTATCCCTTTTACCTATGCTGTAGAGCCAAAATCCCAGTTGGAAGCGGATGAGGTTGTCGCCCAAGCCAAATCAAATACCTGGCAGATAGAGGGCGTGGAGGAAACTAATTCTGTGCGTAACCCCAAACCACCATTTATTACATCAACTATCCAACAAGTGGCCTCTACGCGCTTGGGGCTATCGCCCTCTAACACTATGCGCTTGGCCCAAAAGTTGTACGAAGCTGGACACATTACTTATATGCGCACAGACAGCGTTAATTTATCTAAAGACGCTGTCGCAATTATTGCTAGCGTAATAGAGAAGAAGTGGGGCAAGGACTATCTTGAGGTTAGAACCTACAAAACAAAAAGTAAGAATGCTCAAGAAGCTCACGAAGCTATAAGGCCAACTCATCCCGAGAAGGAATCTGTGAACGTGCCGGAAGATCAAAAGAGATTGTACAAATTAATATGGGAACGGACCGTGGCAAGTCAGATGAAGGTGGCCGAGATCAAGAAGACCAAGATCAAGGCCCGTGTTAATAATACCAAGCTTGAATTATTTGTATCCAACGGCTCACGAGTTACCGAGCCGGGATGGCTTGTAGCCGACCCCCGGGCGCGCGGAGAAGATGTAGAACTGCCCCAAGTAAGCGAGGGTGAGGGGCTAAGTATTTTGAATGTAGTGAGCGAGGGCAAGGAGACAGAACCTCCAAATAGATTTACAGAAGCCGGTCTGGTTAAAGAGATGGAGAAGCGAGGCATAGGCAGGCCCTCCACGTATGCAAGTATCATCAAAACAATAGTAGATAGAGGTTATGTAAATAAGGAAGGTAAGACCCTCATACCAACAGACACGGGAGACGTGGTCAGTAGCTTCCTCGAAGCCAACTTCGCCGAAGCAATTAGTGACTCGTTTACCGCCGGAATGGAAGAAGAGCTTGACGAGATTGCCCGTGGTGAGAAGGAGTACGAGAAGGTCCTAAGTAAGTTCTACGTCCCCTTTGCTAAGGAGATTAAGGCCAAAGATAAAGAAATTGGCAAGATCACGACCTTGGGTGACGTGGAAGATAAGTATAAGTGCCCTACATGCAATGGGGCAATGGTGTGGAAGTTGGGTAAGTCGGGTAAGTTTATGTCCTGTAGCAAGTTCCCAGACTGTGCGGGATCGCGCACGAGTGAGGGTGAGGAGATGAAGGGTCCGACGGAAACTGGTGAGAAGTGCCCCAAGTGCGGTGACTTGCCAAAGGCTGGAGGAATGCTAGTTGAACGCGGGGGACGCTTCGGCACCTTCATCGCCTGCTCACGCTACCCCAAGTGTAAATTTATTCGCGAGGATGAGGTGGCCAAAGAGAAGGCTAACACCCACGTTAAGTGCCCCATCTGCCCCACAGAAGGACGGGTTAGTAATATCGGAGAAATGATTGAGCGACGTGGAAGATTTGGGTTCTTTTATAGTTGCTCTAACTATCCAGACTGCAAATACATAATTAAAACCAAACCAACTGGTAAGATCTGTGGTTATAACAGAGAGGCAGGTCCATGTACTAAGCTAATGATGGTCGGTACCAAGACTATACCTGACCGATGCTCTGACAAACAATGCCCCAATCACAACCCCCACAAATTAGTAGAATTGAAGAAGTAGTATTATTGGTACCAAAGGAAGCTAGGCCTTTACTATTAGAGGCGTACAACTTCGCCAGCGGAGTACTCACATCTCAAAAAAGAGTCGGTGGAGGCTCGTATATAGAACACATCGTCGCTACTGGCTTACACCTTGCTCGTTGGCACCAGTCACCCAATGTAATCGCCGCCGGCTTATTACACAGTGTGGTAAGCGACAACCGAGTAAGTGTTGAAGAAGTCAAACATAAGTTTGGTAAAGAGATTGCCGAACTAGTTAATGGCTCCCTACATCTCATTAATCTTCACTATCGAGGTATGAGCAAGCATGCCGAGGACTTGCGACGCTTCTTTGTGGCCTTATCACGCGACTTGCGAGTTATCTTTATCACCTTCGCCCATCGCTTGGATGAGATGCGTAGCATAAGTACGCGCCCAGAGATAGACCAAAGACGGATAGCGCTAGAAACTATGGAGATCTATGCCCCTCTGGCCAACAGGCTCGGTATGGGTCAACTCAAGACCCAGTATGAGGTGCTTGCTTTCCCTATACTTTATCCAACAGAATATAAGCGAGCGCTAGCCCTTATGAAGAAGAGTGAGGCAGAGACAAACAAGAATCTAGAAAAAATTTATCGCTCCTTACGCAAGCTCTTCGCCAAGGAGCACATAGAGATTATTAGCGCAGATCATAGACGAAAGAATATATATAGTTTGTATAAAAAGTTGGCAAAGAACGACTGGGAGATAGACAATATATCTGACTTGTTAGCCCTTCGTATAATTACTAAGAATGTTGAGGATTGTTACAAAATATTAGGCCTAATCCACTCAAAGTATAAGCCGGTCGGGGGTAAGGTCAAGGACTATATCGCGAGTCCTAAGCCCAATGGCTACAAGAGCGTGCACACCACTATATATACTGGCGCGGGCACAATGGCCGAGGTACAGATTAGGACCAAAGAGATGCACAACGAAGCAGAACATGGCGTGGCCGCTCACATTGCCTACGAAGAAGGTAATAAGCCCCAGAGCGGTGGACGTTGGTCGGCCAAACTCGCTTGGGTGCGGGAACTAATTAACCTCACCCGCGATAGAGAGGATGACAAAGAGTTTATTAAGTCTATCGAGTTAGACTTCTTCAAAAGCCGCATATTCGTCTTCACTCCCGTGGGAGAAGTGATTGAGTTACCAGAGGGCGCCAGTGTGCTTGACTTCGCCTTCGCCATCCACACAGATCTTGGTAGACATGCCAAAGCCGCCATCATTAACGGTAAGTACTCTGCCATAGACACTGTCCTGATGGGCGGTGAGACTATTAGAGTTGAGACAGCTAAGAATACCGAACCTCATCATAAGTGGCTTGGTGCCACCAAGACTAGTCTGGCTAGGAAGCAAATTCGGGCCCATATAAGCAAGAAGATTAAAGCGAAAAGTTAGAAACGGAGTATAAATTAGCTTCGTCCTCTGCCTTCTCGGATTCTGCCCTGTCATCTACCACACTTGGATTAACCACTCCATCATCACCCACAATTTGCGCTCGCTCAGCGTTTAACTTTTCTAAAATGGCTCGTAGGTCATCCTCCGAGAAGAAGTCTATCACAATCTTACCTCCGACCTGCTTCCTCTCAATCTGGACCTTAGTCCCAAGCTGGCTAGAGAGCTCAAGTTCGGCTGCCTTAATATCTGGATCACTTTGGTCCTTCTTGCGAGTCTTCTCTACTGCCACACTCCTAGCCGAACGTTCGGCCTCGCGCACAGAGAGCCTACGCAAGGTGATATCTTTGAAAAGGGTCTCCTGCTCCGCTGGTCTATCGCCGAGCATAAGCAGTGGCCGTGTGTGACCTTCAGTAATTTGCTTAGCTCGCAGGGCGTCAAGGATATACTGGGGTAGGGCTAGGATGCGGATACTGTTGGCCACGTATTCACGACTCATGCCAATCTTCTTAGCAATCTCTGTGTGCTTGTACTTAAATTCAAGGGATAACTTCTGGAAGGCTTCGGCCCGATCAATTGGGTTAAGGTCCTCGCGCTGGAGGTTCTCTATAATAGCGAGCTCAAGTTTAAGCTTACTACTCTGATCGCCTGTGCGGATCACCGCAGGTACTTGCCCGAGTCCAGCCAAGCGACTCGCCCGGAGGCGTCGCTCGCCCGCGATAAGCTCGTACTCTGTGGCTAGTCCCCCGTCTGGGCGCTCAACCTCTGTTCGTGTTACTACAAGTGGTTGTAATACGCCATATTGGCGAATAGAGTCTGCCAAACTAGCTAGAGCCCGCTCGTCAAACTCCTTACGAGGTTGGAAAGGGTTGGGCTTAATTTTGCCCACCTCAATCCAGAAGATAGAATTACTATAAGGTTGCTCATCTGCCATAAGAAAATTATATCACACCCAATGTAGGTTAAACACATGACTATGTTAGCAATATAGCCAATATAATTTCATTATTGTAAACATTCTCAATGTACAGTAAGCTGTAGGCGTAGCCGGAGTGGCGGAATGGTATACGCGCACGACTCAAAATCGTGTCTCGAAAGGGATGAGGGTTCAAGTCCCTCCTCCGGCACAACGAACGTAGTGAGTGAGCACGGAGACAAGCCAACTGCTTGGCTTGTGTGAGGGACTTGAACGCCGGAGCTTTTGTCACGCAAGCAGGCGGGCTGAATTGATTTTTTTGGCAGACAGCTAGTTTTCTTTTACAATAAACAAATCAACCATCTCTGCTAGGGATTTTTGTTCAAACACAAAATAATTTCTGTGCGGGTTGTGATAGTTTCTGCTAAGGGTATTCTTTTTTGTGCGATTCTACGAATGAGTGAAAAGGTTATATTTGGCATTGGATAGTATTTTGGATCAAGAGACAAACCAATAGAAGCAAGATTTTTTACAACCATGACAGGCTTTTCTTTAAGTGTTTTTTCTATTTCCGCTTTTATTCTATCACTACAAATAACTGTGATTTCATTTGTTGAGAGCGTCATTGTAAAAAAATCGTCAGCGCTAGTTTTGGCATTATCATATATCTTTGAAAGTTTTGAGATTGATTCGGTAGTTTTACTATAAACAATCTCTGAAAGAGGAGTTTTTGTTGTAATATTTTTAATTTGAACATCCTGGATAAGCGGATGTTTAGAATTGGTCTTTTTTGCTATGCGAGATAATGAAACTACAATCCCCGGAATACCCACTTCTTTTTTTGATTTTTCCTCAACTTCTCTCTGAATTTGTTTTGCATATTTAGATAAATTCATATAACCCTTTGCAAGGGCGGTGAGGGCTTCTTCGTCTTTGTATAAAATATGTTGAACAACATCATTTATTTTGATCATAGTAATAACCTAGCATATATAACAAAAAGATACAAATATGATTTATTTGATATAAAACTTCACTTATATTTTCATCTTGCTTATACTCAACTAGGTTAAGCAGTTCATTTCAAACCAAAAGGAGTGAGTTATGAAAGATGGTGAATGTGAAGTGTTGGTCGTAGAGCATCCCATGGGCTTCATTCAAGGGTGTAAGGTTTGCAGAGAAGTTTTGATGAAAGGAAATTTTGCGATTGGTATCCACGTTCGTGAGAACGGATCTAATTTCAAATATTTTCTTGGAGCTTCGCCACAACCTGAACACTGCGGAGAACAAAAAAGGCTTATTCAGACCTTCGAGACTGATGTCGAAGCCGAAGCTGAAAAACTCAAAGTTCTCGCGCACCTTTCAGAGAAAGGAACCACGAAAGGATTGCCTCTTATGGGGTTCTTCGACCCAAGACTCAACTAGACCTTGCCTTGACATAGTCAAGACAAGCCATGAGGGAGTTTCGGCAACTCCCTCATTTTTATAAAAAAAATACAATTAAACTATGATTACAGAACTTTTGTACATAAAAGACATAGGACAAACGCAATGTTCCGAAAAATTGCTGGCTTGGATATTGAAAATTTGAAAATGGAAGACCTATGAGAACCATATTCTACGGAGAATACGGTATTCCTTGCGGTGACACTCATGTCTCTAATCTCAATGAGGTGGCCCCATAATAGGAGCCCTAGAGCGAAAAGAAAACCCGCCAGAGGTCTTTCGACTGGCGGGGTGAGTATTTAAGTACTTGATTCATCAGATGTGGCAGTCGGCGAGGAACGCGACGGCATCCTTGTATTCGTCGAGAAGCGTGGCGAGTTTCTTGTCCCACGCTTCAAGCTCCTTTTCCTGCTCTGCGTTAGGAGCGCCGTAAACCCATGGTCCGTCTACCCACTTACCGTCCGGAGTGACACACGCTTTGACGGTTTTATCTTCGCCACCTTGGCCGAACAGAAGTCGTCCACGATCTTCCGGTTTGACTTCAGTGAAGACAGACCAGCCGTCGATGTGCCCCTCGGGATTCTTCGTAAAAATCCCGTAGAAACCTTTCTCATCGACACCGCCCTTGTCGCCGTTCCATTCCTCGAATTTCTCGGCGAGTTCAGAGAGGTTCGCGGGGTCGATTCCGTAGTGCTTGGCCATCCGCTGAATTTCGTCAGCAGAGACATAGCTCTTGTACGGCTTCATTTCCTTGTTGATGTCGAACTTGGCAAGCACCGTGCTCGCCTTGTCTGCCATCTGTTCGGGGCTTGACCCGTTCCTCGTTATGAGTATGCAAGTGTTGAATGTTGACATGGTTTTATTCCTTTTAGTTGGTTTAAAATGTGCTGAAAATTCCTGTAAGATGATAACATGTGTGGTTGTAAAAGTCAATAGGTCGTAACAATTTCATAAATTATTAAAGTTTTATACTTTCAAAAAAATTAACCTTTTCTTTACGATAATCGTCCATATTTTTACCCTCAAATGACGTTTTGATTTAATTAAGTTCCGAGACTTTTTCAGGGTTTGAACTTAGAAAATCTCTTTGCTTTACAAAATAATCATCAGCCGAATCAATGATAGTTAGTTGAATACCTAAACTCTACTATCGTCCTTGAAGGAAGCATAACTTTCTGTCCAATTATCGGTTGATTGATATCGTAAATCTTTTTCATTCACAAAAACTATTTTTTGGGTTTTATATAAAGTCATAAATTATTTTTTTACATTTCAAATTATTGATTTTTTATAATAGAGCTAAGAGCCTCTCCTTATTCCAATGATACTTAGTATCCTGTTGAGAATTTGCATAAAAACTAAGAGCACCCAAACCAATGTGTAATTCATAGCATCTCATCCTTTCATCGAAATGTGATATAGAAATTTGTTTTTCAGTATAATAT
>CAYGDD010000005.1:0-33194 GCA_964348575.1 uncultured Candidatus Saccharibacteria bacterium
CGGGGCTGGGCGAGCGAACACTCTCATCTTCAAAAAATGAGTTCGTATCTAGTTTTGTGGCTCCGGGAGCAGGATTCGAACCTGCGACCAATGCCTTACACTTATCCTAGAGTTACCTCTGGGCGTGGACTATATCATCCCCGTTCCTATTTAATAGGAGTGCGGGGCGAGGCGCTTCCTCCGACTATTGTCGGGGTACTCCCTTGCGGGATAGTCTCTACACCTTCCCTAGCGATGCTAGGGCTTGGCTCGGGATTGCCCTCAATTTACTGTAGGGTTCCCCCGAATTCACCTCGTTTTTCAACCTCGATTACTCGAGGAAGCTGCGATTACTTCACAGGGCACTGCTCTACCGCTGAGCTATCCCGGAATGTGACTATTTTAATGGTATAATCAATAAAAGTCCAGCCTATTTTATGAAAGAAAAAAGAAAATATTCTGACCGCAAAGAGGAACTGAAAAGGGCGGTAGTAAAACGACGTAGAAAAATTAAGCAACTAGCAATTATTTATAAGGGTGGTCGGTGTCAAATATGCGGATACAACAAGTACCAAGGTGCGCTAGATCTGCACCATGTTGATCCCCGAACAAAAGAATTTGCAATCAGTGACGGCGGTCATGCTAGGTCGTGGTCCAGGGTCAAGGCAGAGATCGCAAAATGCATTTTAGTCTGTGCCAATTGTCATAGGGAGGTAGAGGCGGGCATAATTAAACCAAGTAAGACAATGCTTAGGTTCGCAGATGAGAATGCTATTTCTGGCTTAATAAAAGCTCGTAAGTAACAGCTACTCCCCTGTGGCGGTTACCTCCTCGGCTTGGGTGATTTTGAGTCCAGCTAGATCTGAAACAACATTTATGAGTTGCTTATCACTCGGCAGGACTACTTTGGTATTATTCTTGAGGGACTTCTCTACGGCCTCGAGCTTACGCAGTGTTACGGCATTACCGGTAAAGTACTTACTAGCAGCAATGTTGACCAAGGCAATGGCTTGGGCCTCGCCCTCGGCCTCTAGGATCTTGGCTTGCTTGATACCCTCGGCCCGCTTAATCTCCGAGCGCTTGGTACCGTCGGCCTCGCGCTCTTTGGCGTTGGCATAATCTAGGGCGGCGATCTTCTCGTTCTCGGCCTTGACCACCTTGTTCATAGTCTCTTGCACGTCCTTGGGCGGATCAATCTGCTTAAGCTCGGTGCGCACAATCTCCATGCCCCAACTGTGGGTCTCCTTGCTTAGCACAAGTAATAATTCTTGGTTAATCTTGTCACGCTCGCTGTTGGCAGAGCGCAAAGTAAGTGTGCCTATTATGTTGCGCAAAGTGGTGCGAGCTAGGTTTACTATCTGGCGCTCGTAGTTGGCCACGTTGTACTGTGAGCTCTTCACGCTCTCTTCGTCGGCCTTAACCTTGAAGTAGACTTGGGCATCTACCAGGGCGTTAAGGTTATCGTTAGTTATAATCTCTTGGGGCTCTGCATCTACCATCTGCTCGGTAACATTTACTAATGTCATCCGCTCAATAATTGGAAATATCCAGTTGAAGCCCGGTGTGCCGAAGCGCACGTACTTACCCAAGCGCTCTACTAGTCCCCTATGAGTAGGGCGAATAATACGGATGCCTGATAACAAGAAGGCTCCTATGGCAAAAAGTATTATGTATGTTTGCATACTTACCAAGTTAGCACTTTTGACCTAAAATTGCAATGTAAAATGTAATGCTTATTCGCCCTGCTCGGCTACTTATATTAAGGCCCGAACCTCAAAATTAATAACTCAATAACTCAACTAAAATTTATGTCTAGGGATACCTGGCTTTGGTCAACAGTGGGGTTAATCTTAGTATTGATTGTGGTCGCATTTGGAATGTACTTTCTAATCTCAAGAATGGTAAGCCCGGACCCAAAGATTGTTGATAACTCCAATACAGAAGGAGCGGTTAGCAACACGACCCCAGTATCTAGCAATAGCCTACCGCGTGACGAGTACGGAAATGCAATAGTTCGTTACACTTCAGCGGGCTTTATCCCACAGTACCTAAGCATAGCTAAGGGCGAGGCAGTTACCTTCCGCAACGACGCCGATGCTTCTCTCCAAATATCCCCAGCTGACCAAACTAACGAACCGTACGTCCAGTTTGACCAGACAGCCCATTCCTTAGGTATGGGTGATAGCTTCTCGTACACTTTCGCCATAGGGGGATCGTACACCTACTACAACGAGAATAGCAAAAGTGACACTGGGGTGATTACAGCCAAGTAGTTAAGCTCAACATAAAAAGCAGTACAAAAAAAATTGCTCCCCCAAGGGGGAGCAATTGCATAACCTGGACCTAAGTCAGCCCGTGGGCGGAGATCAATCCTGTCGGACTAAGCTACTCGTGAAGCCGATCTTAGACATTGTCCAGATAAACCACTTACCCGGATCAAGTCCCCACCAAGTTGGGTCTATCCTGTAATCACGGGGCTTCTTATGATGACGGCCGTGCCTAGCCCCCTCGCCAAAGGTAAGGAGGGCCACCAATAGGCCAAGCCAGAAGCCGAAGTTCTTGGCTGTGCCTGCCCCCCCAACCACCTCGCCGAACCAATGAGCTACAGAGTTCACACAGAAGGTCTGGTGCCACTGGACAGTCAAGCGCACAAGACCTGCCAACAGGAAGCCTCCCCACGGGTCGCCCCAAGATAGAGCAATGAGGGCCGGAAGTACGAAGCCCATAAAGAAGGCCAGAGGCAAGTAGTAACGCTTCTGCCAGAGGACAAGCTTGTCTCTCTGTAGGTCACCAATAGGCACCTGACTATCCTTGGGCCCGGCTTTAAAGATGACCCACAAGATGTGTGCCCACCAGAAGCCTCTCGTCACGCTATAAGGATCGTTATGGGTGTCGGAGAAGGCGTGGTGGTCGCGATGCAGACTAGCCCAGCGCATAGCAGGACCCTGGAAACTGCCCGCCCCAAAAAGTAGGTAGAGAATCTTGACAGGCAGAAGCGCCTTGTGGCTCTTGTGAGCATAGTACCGGTGCATGCCCACAATAGAGAGATTGCAGAGCACAAGCCAGCTAATCGCCAGTGCCCAACTCTGCCAGGCGAAGCTACGCTCTGGCCCAATAGCCCAGAGCAAAGTGGCGAGAGCGCCGACGTGAGTGACAAGGAGGAAGCCGAAGTTCCCCCAATCAAGTTGCAACTTCCTTGGGTTAAGAACTACCTGCATTTAGCCCCCTTTCACACATTTATATACAAGACCAAGCGCAGAATTACGCCCAGTTACATTTTACCCTATTTATGCGCCTTTAACCTAGCTTTTGTCACCTGTGCATAGCTTTGTACCTACTTATTGTAGACTTGCTATAATGTTGTAATTATTAGGTAAGAGTAAAAAATAACTTTATGCACGGAACAGCATTTATTTTGTCTATCATAGGAGGTCTTAATTGGCTCCTATATGGTCTCTTTGGTGATGATATATTTGGTATGTTGGGTTGGAGCGGAGGTGTAATCGCTAAGATTGTATATATCTTAATAGGTCTCTCTGCCGTCTACCTACTTCTTGGACACAAGAAGGACTGCAAGAGCTGTGACAAGGGTATGAAGGGCATGGGCGGAGGTGCTCCCATGGGGGGCAACAAGCCAATGTAGGGATAGATATTGTTAGGTATTAGGTATTAGGTATTAGGTATTAGTACCGCACACAATGCAAAAGGCTCGCATAATCGTGAGCCTTTTGCATTGTGTGCTAGAGTAAGACTATGAGTAATACGAGTAAGCCTGCCAGTAACCAACCTAAAGAATATCAAGATGGCTGGACGGAGTTCTTGAACTGTAAAATAGATTTATCTAAACGACCTCTGATCCCTCGACCCGAGACCGAGTACTGGCTAGAGCAAGCTCTCCAAATGATTGGACATCGAATGTCCAATCATTTGGGGGGTATGAGGGCACTAGACATCTTTGCCGGTTCTGGGTGTATTGGTGTAGCTCTAGCTAGGAAGTACCCCGCCCTGCACCTTACTTTTGCTGACAACGATCCGACTATGCTCGAGCAAGTCAAGATTAACTGTGACTTAAACAAACTAAATTCGAAGTCTTATACCCTAATTCAGAGTGACATTTTCTCTGCTATGCCAGGGACATACGACTTCATCTTTGCTAACCCACCCTATGTACCTGTTGGCCAGGGAGTAGGTCGGCCCACCTCTGACGGGGTAAACATTATGGACCACGAGCCCAAGGAGGCTCTCTACGCTGGGAAGGAAGGCTTGGATGTAATTATGCCCTTCTTCGAGCAAGTGCGGGAGCACCTTAATCCCGGAGGGCAAATCTGGCTTGAGTTTGGAGCAGAACAGAAGGACGCCATCACCAACATCCTCCGGGAGTTAAACTATTATGGTGATTATAACTGCGCCTTCCACAAGGACCAACATGGCGCTTGGCGCTATGTAGTCCTAGCTGGTAACACTTAGATTTAGATGCGGACGCATCTTTTGGTTGTAAGGTATTCAATATTGCGCAGTTTACTGGAGTAGATTTTCTGCTATAATACTTTTATGGTTGCACTTATAACCAATCTTATGCCTTACGGAATTCTGGCTCTGCAGGGCTTAGCTCTTGTGCTCTTGGCGGGGTTAATCTTTGCCCGCGAGTCTGCTTGGGTACAGTGGGTTGGTACAAATGCACTATTGTTTGGCCTGCTTGCCACCTTGGGAGCTGTGCTGGGCTCACTATTCTACTCTAACGTTCTTGGCTACGAGCCATGCTATCTTTGTTGGTGGCAACGCACCTTTATGTACCCCCAACTTATTATTTTTGCTATTGCTTATTACTACAAGCAAACTAATGCCTTCAGATACTCACTTGCTTTGTCCATACTTGGCACCCTTGTCTCTCTTTACCATAACTTCCTGCCATACTTCCAGTCATTGGGTCTTGACTGTGGATCTACAGGTCCGGCCTGTGATAAGCTCTATGTGCTTGCCTTTGGCTATATTACTATCCCCGTGATGTCTCTATCGGTATTTGTTATACTAATCCTGCTTGCTGTAGCAAGTAGGAGTGTACGGCTTAATACACAAAGTTCAAATTTATAAGATTTTAGAAATTAAAAAATGAAAAATTATCTAGTATACATAGTTGGTGCGATATTGGCCATTGGACTCATCTTCTGGTTATCGGGCGCTAAGAGTGGCCCAGGCGAATTGGACACTTTTGCTTCTTGTTTAACAGAGAAGGGAGCGGTGTTCTACGGAGCCTTCTGGTGTCCTCATTGCGCTAATCAAAAGGCTCTCTTCGGTAAATCTATCAGTAAAATCAATTATGTAGAATGTTCCACAGCAGATGGTAAGGGCCAGCTAGCCGTATGTAAGGACAAGGGAGTGACTAATTACCCGACGTGGTTCTTTGCCGACAACTCTACATCTACTGGCGAACTCTCACTTGAGTTCTTGTCCGAGAAGACAAGTTGTGCTCTCACCAGAGATATCCCGACTAACTAAATAGAAACCTCCCAGGTGTCGGACACCTGGGAGGGGTTAAGGGGTTGCGCTCACGGAGGAGCGGATGGGCGTCGGGCACACAGGTGATTCATAGCGTGCCGGAGGGCCTCCTGCGCGGATAGATTGTAGTCGCTATAGAAGGCTATCCCCTCACCCGAGTACAAAAGCTCACCTGTGGGAGCGTAGACCTCCACGTTGGCGCGCTGGGAGTTATCGTAGCCAGAATTCTGACCTACGCTCGCCACAATACGCAGGCAACTTTGGCTTGGATTCAACTGTACGCGTCCCCCGCCCCCTAATACTTCTCGGCGGATAACCGGCAGGTGCTGGTCGCTATAGTTGTAACTCTCCACATACACGCACTTATCACTAAAGGCTGTGTACGGGCTAATGCTCGCCTGACAGGTATCCACACTCCACGAGGCTGGAGCGCCAATCCTAAGAGTACCAGATATACAACCAGTCAACGCTAATCCTGACAAAATACCGTATAATAACTTCATGACTGCACTCCTCCTGAAACAAAAGTATCACATAATCATACTCCTGTCAATTATACTACTTTCTAGTTACTTACTTCCTTTTGATAAGGTTCTAGCCCCCAATGACAACGCGCAAAGACCAAAAGTACTCTATCTTAATTTAGAGATTGCAGATACGCCAGAATTGCAGGAGCTGGGCCTCTCTTATAGAGAGAGTCTGGCACCAGAGGCGGGTATGCTTTTTATTTTTCCTAAGCCAAGCCTAACTTCCTTCTGGATGAAGGGGATGCGCTTCCCCCTTGACATTATTTGGCTCGATGCCGATATGCGTATAATAAATATAACGGTGAATGCCACACCAGAGAGCTACCCGACAACTTTCCACCCTGATACTGATAGGCTAACTAGCTTCGTGTTAGAAGTTAACGCGGGCTTTTGCAAGGCTAATAATCTAAAAGTGGGCGATGTAATAAAAATTGAAAGTTTACCAAACCCTCCTACTCCTCGTTGAGCCAGGCAAGGGCATTGGCCTTATCAATAAAGAACTTGGAGTGCTCTCCCCTACCAGCAGAATTAACAATGAAGGTTATAATAGACTGTATCGAAGAAGATACACCAAAAAAGGCTGTCTTGGTGATATGATTATCTGAAAGTGTTTCTATATATATCTTTGAGGCACTCGTAGTTGGGAGACCAGCGTTGGTTAGATCTACAAGCACTTTAAATTTGCGGTCTGGAAAGCGCTTTAGAAGACTCTCTGCCCAGGCCTTAGTCTCCATGGCCATAGCATCGTGCTCCTCGGCATCTTTGCCAGGAGCATTAAAGCTGAGGACAACAAGATTAGTTTCTTCATCTAAGCTAAAGTTTACCTTGCCAGTTACCATAGACATCTAATAAGTGTACACCTAGATTTATTAAACAACAATTAACATACGACTGGCAAAGATGTGATACGCCCACAAGAGGGCAAGCATAACTACAAGCATACCTACGGCTGAGAGGACATGCTTAGCATGATGACGCCTGGTCTCAATAAATACGGAAACTAAACTCAAGCCGATAATCAGGATGCCTAATATCAGATATGCGATGTTAAGTATTATTCCGGGACTTGAAACCACTTCTTTGGCTCGACTGGCATAATTTGTAGCGCCTAATGTTTCTACTTTATCAGCCTCCTCTACAGCTACTCTCTCATCAAGCTCTACAAGTTCCTTATTGGCCACGGCTACAAGCGTATTATCTCCTCTGATATCTGTAACTACTACCGGAGTAACAGGCAAATCTTCAGTAACTTTCTGACTTGGTAAGTAGGGTCTCCCGAAGTGTTCTACCACGAAGAGTGTTGGTCGGCCTTGATACATTCCCTCGGCTACTCCGATACCTATCTCAGTGAAGTTAAGATTGAGGACGTTGGCACGGTGGCTGGCTGAGTTCATCCAGGCAGAGCTTACCTCTCGCGAGTCGCTAAAATTAACCGCCAAGTTCTCTCCAGCGTAAATAAATCTATACCCATTCTTGGTAAACCAGTACCAGGGTGTTATACCTGTAGGACTCTCGTGGGCAAAGTACGAATAGCGCGCCATATCTTGTGCCTTCTCTTGTGCAGAAGCAGCAAGGACCGGATTATACTTAAGGGCTGAAATGTTATATATAGATCTATTGTCGTTAGTTAGATCAATAAGGACTGAAGGTAGGATAGCGGCTAAAGTAGCAATTCGCGGTATGACTAGGCCGTAACCTAAGGTAGAGACAAATATAACAACAACCAAAGCCACCACTCCAAGCACACTCCGAGCACGGAAAAAGTGAGGTCTGTAATCGTTGCCTTGGTGAGGAATTACATACTTCTTGACAAGATGCCTCATATTGCGTGTATTATATCACACCATTTGAGGAAAGCAAGCCAAGGGGGATACTCACATATATACAGCTAAAGCTATGTATAAAATCTGCAATCTGATATGATATTCGTATATGGAAATACAAAATCAAGACAATAAACCAACAGAGAGTATCACTGTCCCGGGGGCAATTATCGGAGCTGGTATTATTATTGCAATCGCTATACTCATAACATCAAATGGTGCCACAACCAATGTAGTCGCACCTAACGAACCGAATATAGTAACTGAAGGTCAGAAGCAACGTGATGACCTAGCCAACAATATGGTCCCTATTTCAGAAAGTGATCACATCTTGGGTAACCCGAATGCTCCAGTCAAGATAGTCGAGTATAGTGACCTGGAGTGCCCGTTCTGTCAGAGGCTCCACCCAATTATGAAGCAAATTATGGAAATTTATGGCAAAGAGGGTAAAGTGGCCTGGGTCTATCGCCACTTCCCGCTCAAGAATCATCCCAACGCCTTCCCTGAGGCAGTAGCCTCGGAATGTGTGGCAAGCATAAAAGGTAATTTGGTCTTCTGGGACTTTATTGATAGGTTCTTTGTTCTGTCACAAGTCAACGGATTAACAGACTTGAGCGTAGCCAGGAATGTAGCCTTAGGACTTGGGGTAGATGCGAAAGCATATGATGAGTGTATACTTTCCAAAAAGTTCGATACTAGAATACAGGCACAAATAACTGACGGCATTAACACCGGAGTAAGTGGCACTCCTTACTCTATTATAATTGCTAAAAATGGTAAAAAATTTGTTGTTAGTGGGGCTCTACCCATGGAGGCTTTCTCCTCTGCTATCGACTCTGCTCTTGCAGAAAAATAAAGCAAAAAGATGTCTCATATTAAGAGAGTAGCCCTCACAGTAGCCCTTCTTATAATCGGGGTTGCCGTAATAACTAAATATGCCCTTCTCAATAAAGGAGTGGCTGTAATAGATCCTAATTACACACTTACGTTAGGTAAAGCTGGGAGCGAACACTCCCATGCCAGCATACTCATTATCATAAATGATAAAATAGTGGATTTATCAGATAGTAAGTATGCGAATCAAAGCGAGTACGCACATATGCACGATAACGAACCATACTATATACATAAGCACGCCAGGGGTGTATCTCTATATATGTTCCTAATTAGCTTAGGGATCAGCGTTACGGACGACTGTATAAGTTTGGACGGGATTAAGCATTGTACTGATACGACTAACACCCTAACTCTTTGGGTTAACAGAGCAACTCTTAAGGTCAACTTAGAGCATTATGAAATAAGAAATGGTGATAAAATATTTATAAACTATGGCACAGACACTCTTGAAGAGCTTAACTTCAAAGCTAACAGCCTTCCAGACTTATCCCCAGACCTAGAACAAAACGGATGACTAACTTCGAAACAAACCTACCAACTAGTAACTCTGGCTTCCTGCCTGACTTCGCTGTAAACAATATTAATGTTCTGCCCATACTTAAGTACTTGTTGTTAATAGATCTTGGAGTAGTGGGCATAGTTACTATTATTCTTTATTATCATTGGCGTAAGTATAGCTATGGTAATAAGACAGTCATATTTGCCCAAGTACTGTATACAGTGGTGCTCGTTCTAGCCCTTGGAGCAATGTTAAATGCCTACTTCAACTATGCATAAACTACCCCTAGAACAAGGCGAGAAGATTATCGAAATCTACAGGAAGCACTGGCTGGTATACTTCTTTGACGCCTGCGTCCTGGTCCTATTACTTGCCTTACCCCACCTTGCACACTCGTGGTTGACTAGGTTGGGTATTAGTACTCCCCAACTCAACTCCGACCTAGCTACAGTTTTGTACTTGTTGTGGTTTACCCTTCTGTGGGCTTACTTCTTCATTATGTGGACTAATAACTATCTTGACGCTTGGATCGTGACGGACAAGCGGATAATTGATATTGAACAGAAGAGTCTCTTCCATAGAGACATGTCCGACTTTCGGATAGAGAAGATACAAAATGTGACAGTCCGAGAGCGGGGTCTCTTCGCCAATCTTATGGGCTACGGCACTATGCAGGTTGAGACAGCCGGCGAACGAGTAGAGCTCATCTTCGACTACCTCCCTAACCCCTATCATGTCCGAGACATAATATCTGAATGTCACGACAAGTGCCTAGCCCGTCTCGAGAATTCTGGTCTCTCACAAGAGGCGTACGAAATGATCACCGAACGTTAACCCCACTTTATACACTGTTCTTTGCACTCCATCAGTTAGGCCATGCCTAAAATCCCCCAACTTCAAGGTTTAACCTTGAAGTTGGGTTCTTGACCTATTTCCAGCCAATCATTCAATTCAACTAGGATCTCTCTTGAATTTCTGAAATATTTGGGGAATCTACTACGGGAAATTATTCTAGAAGCCACTCCCGCATCTGTATCTAAGTAATCTGGCAAGCTGGAAAATTCATACTTTATTAGAGCTCCTAGACCCCCTCTTGGAAACATGTCTCGAATATTGAGATGAATGTACGCGAACAGATACTTTAGGTGTACATCATTTTGTACATGAACAGCTTTAAATGTACCCTGGAAAAGACTCCCTGTACGGTCATAAAGAATATTAAAGTACATAGTATACGCAGTAGCAAGCTTCTGCATGAAGAGGCTTATCCCACCCTCTATGCGCTCGCGTAGTAGCAAGTGAAAATGATTATTCATTAAACAATACGCTCCTATGTCAACGAGTGGAGATCCTCGGTCTACCTGATATACCTGGTCTCCTGAATACTGATCTGAGAGCTCGCTGACGTGCACAATTTTGTCACTATTACATAGGTACAGGAGTGCTTGAAAACGCAATTTATCCCCTTTGTTGAGAAATATTATCCTCTTATCAACTCCGCGATTATATACGTGATAATACTCATCAACGGAAAATTTGAATTTCCTAGTCACCTAGTCATTATACCAAGCACACCCCCAACTTCAAGGTTAAACCTTGAAGTTGACTGATTAGTCTAGTAGCCGGAGAGGCGTTTGATTTTCTTGTGGGTGCGAATTTTTTCGTGGGCTTTGGCCTCTATTTGGCGAATGCGCTCGCGAGTGACGTTAAACTGCTTGCCCACTTCCTCTAGAGTACGCTGGACACCGTCAGTTAGACCATGACGTAGCTCTAGTATCTCGCGTTCCTTAGGCGAGAGGTCGTTTAGTATTTCTTTAATCTGGTCTTGGAGGATGCGCTGTGAGGCGTCGTAGTCTGGCTTGGCAATCTTGTCATCCTCAATAAATTCGCCCAAGGTGCTCTTACCATCATCTTCATCGCCAACTGGTCGTTCAAGAGAGATCGTAGACTGATCAATGCTCTCAATGTGATGCACCTTCTCTATATCTATGCCCATTTCAGTTGAAATCTCGGCGGGTAGTGGGTCACGGCCGAGATCCTGTGACAATCTTCTATGCACTTGTTTATACTTAGCAATTGTCTCTACCATATGCACCGGTATCCGGATAGTTCTAGATTGGTCTGCAATGGCCCGAGTGATAGCTTGCCTAATCCACCAAGTAGCATAAGTGGAGAATTTGTAACCCTTACTCCAATCAAACTTCTCAACTGCTTTGAACAAACCAATATTCCCCTCTTGAATAAGGTCAAGAAGAGTGAGGTCAGAACTGCGTCCCATATACTTCTTGGCAATAGAAACAACCAAGCGTAGGTTAGCCTTAGCAAGCTCATTGCTTGCCTCTCTGTCCAAGAGGGCTATGCGTTTTGCTAACTCCTTTTCCTCGGCAGCAGATATTAACCTGTATCTACCGATCTCTTTGAGATATATCTGGACAGAATCATAATCGGGACTCTCGGCAAACATTGACCTACCCTTAGCATGCTCACTAACTTCATTAAATTCTAACAATCCCCCGCCCTCAAGGATATCAATACCCATCTCATTGAGTCTAGTATATAACTCATCAAGAAATAGTATGTCATCCTCAATATTTGGAAATTCCTTTAGAATTTCGCCATAAGTAACGAAACCACGCTTCTTACCCTTGTCTATTAGGGTGTCAGCCTTCTTCTCGAGGGCAATCCTCTTTTTATCCTTTTTAATCTTTTTTTCCTTTTTGTTTTTGACTGGGGCGAGCTTTTTCTTTATCAGCCCCTTGGACTCAAGGGCAAGTTTTTGCTTCTGCTTAGTCTGTTTTTTTATATTGTTCTTTGCCAACTTTTTCAACCTCCTTACCTTGTTTAAAGATTTAGACTTCGAGTTACTTCTATTAGCCTTAGGCTTGGAGGTCTTTCTGTTGGTCTTTGTCTTTTTCATAGTTATTTTTTAAGTTGGCCTAGTCTTGTGCTAATAATTTGACACTGTTTCAAGATCTCAGTGATCTTACCCTTATCATTCTCAAGCTCTGCAACTCTAAGATTGTCCATAGCCTCTCCTAACTCATGTTTCAAAAGCTCTTTGCTTAGCCTATCAAACAAGCGCTCTAATTCTGTAGTAATATCCTTATTATGCTGATAATGAGCCTCGGCCATAAAGGTGAGCTCTGCCACCCGCTCTTCGTTATGCCGGAGTCGACGATTTGCAATTTGCTTGCTGGCCATTAGCAAATCTAGTCGTTCTTTAGGCTTACTCATATCGCTACCTAAACTTTCTTGGTAATATACTAAACCCCAGAGCATATCCAAAATCATATCTAAGTGGTCTAACCTGACCTCTGTACTCACACTCTTATTAGCATTATTACTACCTACAGTTTTGGTTGTTGTGTTGGTGCTTATCCATTTTGCAAAGTCCGCTCTTACCGAATCGTGAGCTACACCCATAAGATCTGCCACAGCCTGTATACTACGATCCTTCTCAATATCGTTATTGGTCGAACTTATGTAAGGATATATATATTGTCCGAGGGCTCCTTGGAGATCTCTGGCCTCGGGGAAGATCTTCTTGATAGCCTCCATTACATAATCAAGAAAAGGTCGTCCTCGAGCTATCAATCTGTGCCACTCATTAACATCCTTGTGTATAAGTGACGCTGGATCATCACCTTGAGGTAACTCTACCACAGACACGTATAGATTGCTCTCTAAGGCCAAGCGCACCGATCGCTCTGAAGCTCTGAAACCAGCTTGATCTCCATCCAAGACAAGAACTAAATTAGAGCTTTGACTATTGAGAATCTTGACATGATCTTCAGTTAGGGCTGTGCCCGAGACCCCAATTGTATTTGTACTGCCTACTTGGTGAGCCATTATAACATCAAGCTGTCCCTCAACTAGCAAAATCTTGTCTTGTTCTCGTATGTCTCGTTTAGCCTGATCCAATCCATAGAAAACGCGAGATTTATGGAAGAGGGGTCCCTCAGGCGAGTTAATATACTTGCCCATCTCATCTTTAGCTCCTGGCAGTACCCGAGCCGAGAAGCCAACCACCTGTCCTGAAAGATCAACGAAGGGGAACATAATCCGCTCCCTGAATCTGTCATAGTATCCTCTCTGGCCCATAATAGATAGGCCAGCATCGAGGATATCTCTATCTTTAAAGCCGGCTTTAATTAGACTATCATATAAGTTCTGCCAACCAGTAGGGGCATACCCAAGTCGGAATTTCTTAATAGACTCTACTACAAGGCCCCGAGAAGCTAGGTATTCTGTTGCTACCTTTGACGATTCGAGTTGATCCTCGTAATATTTAGTAGCAAACTCCAGAACTTTTTTGATCTCTACCTTAGAATTTGTAATGCCATTACTTGCGTTGGTTAACGTGACCCCAGCTCTATCTGCCAGAGTCACAAGCGCATCCTTGAAGGCTAGCCCTTCCATATCTTCAACGAAGGCAAATATGTCTCCCCCCTTACTGCAACCAAAGCAGTGGTAAGTGCCTCTCGATAACGAAACAAAGAAAGACGGAGTCTTCTCATTATGGAATGGGCATCGTGCACGATAATTAATACCCGCCTTCTCAAGCTTGATATACGAGCCTACTACATCCACAATAGATAACTTAGATTTGATGATGTCTACAGAGGACTCCATAATTTATGGTTAGCAAAGTAAAACCCACTCTCCTTCCCGGTTTACTTACTCTTCTTTACTGCACCCCTCCAGCCTGTACCTGCAGGGATCAACCTGCCCACAAGTACGTTCTCTTTAAGGCCAACAAGTGGATCAATACCGCCTCTAAGAGCCATCGAAGTAAGCGTCCGCTGAGTATTCTCGAAGGCCACTGTAGAAAGGAAAGATGGAGCCGTCATAGACACATCTGATATCCCAAGTAGAACTTCTGTGCCCTTGGCAACCTCACCACCAGCCTTCTTGACTCGATCGTTCTCGGTTAGCAACTCCTGCTGGCTAACTATCTCACCTTTAGCAAAGACTGTATCCCCAGTAATGTTTATCTTCTTCCTGCTAAACATTTGTCTTACAATAACCTCAATGTGCTTGCGCGAAATTACTCCTCCTTGAGATGAGTATATCTCGTGAATAATCTCCAAGATGTAATCTTCGGAGATAATCCTACCCGCATGTCCAAATAACTCTGTAACATCCACTGGACCATCAGTAAGTATCTGACCTTTAGTTACGTTCTGACCCTTCTTAACTAAGAACGTCCTATTAAGAGAAGCTGTGAGTTCTAACTTCTCATCCTTAGTCCCATCTGTAGTTGACTTGTCTGATAATATTTCGATAAATTGTTCTTTCTCATCTTGCCTAATGTTGACTACCATGCCATCTACAGAAGAGATAACTGCTGGGTTCTTGGGTATGCGCTTCTCGAAAATCTCTTCCACGCGGGGCAGACCTGTTGTAATGTCTCCTTGATCTGTGGCCACTCCTCCTTGGTGGAAGGTTCTCATTGTTAGCTGTGTGCCCGGTTCGCCGATGGCCTGAGCCGCTACTACGCCCACGGTCTCACCAAGTTCTACAAGGGCATTGCGTCCCATATCAAGACCATAACACTTCTGGCAAAGGCCATCCAAAGTCTTGCAAGACAAGGGCGAGCGTACGCTTACTTCATCTACGCCTGCGAGGTCAATAATCCCAGCCTCCTTCTTGTGGATAAGAGTCCCCTTTTCAAACAGAGTTTTGCCCTTTACAATCACATCTTCTAGCAATATCCTACTCCTAATATCTGCGGCGAAGTTGGAGTGCACATGTGAGGCTGAGGGCCTAGTTATCTTCCTACCCTCCTTGTCACCACAGTCCTCCTCACTAATAATCGCACTGTCAGCTACATACACTAGCTTACGTGTTAGATAACCAGCCTTGGCTGTGTTGAGGGCAGTATCTGTGAGACCCTTACGCGCTCCGTGAGTAGTAATAAAGTATTCTAGAGGTGAGAGACCCTCCTTGTACGAAGGGATGACTGGGAAGTTAATAGTACGGCCAGTAGGACTTACAATCAAACCTTTCATACCGGCCATTTGGGACACGTTCATAATCTTGCCTCTGGCGCCAGAGTTTAACATATTAACCACTGAGCCATCGGCCTCTAGAGTCGAGGGTAGTATCTTGTCGAGCTTACTTTTAGCATTCTGCCAGATCTCAATAGACATTCTATATCGCTCTTCGGGAGAAATGAAGCCCTCTGTCAACTTCTCTTCAATCTTGTTCACCATTTCTCTGGCCTCTTTTATTATCCCTTTCTTCTCTAGTGGCACGCGCACAGCATCTATACCCCAGGTGATACCACTCTTCTTGGCATAGCGGAAACCGAACCTTTTGATGTTATCTAATATGTCTGGCAATCTCTCTAACCCGTACCTTGCGATAAGGTCGTCAATAATCTCAGACATATCTTTAACGCCCACTGCCATATTAATATATGGGAAGTCATCTGGTAGGAAGCTATTGAAGAGCAGTCGGCCAGCTGAGGTGATAAATCTCTCGCCCTCGAATATCTTAAACTTCGCCTTCTCTGTGGGAACTACACTAATCTCTTGTCTAAGCGAAATTTGCCTATAGTCGTAGGCCGCAATAGCCGCATTAGGATTACCATAGTACTTAACTTCTTCTACTGGCAGGTCGGCCTTAGGGATGTTGGTTGTCCAGTAGCAACCCAAGATAATATCGAGCAGTTTGAACTTGGCCAAAACTTCGTTGTTGCCTGGACCAAGAAGATTCTTCTCGGAAGCCATAATCGTATCTGCCTCCTCTTGGGCAGCTACCGAGAGCGGTAAGTGCACAGCCATTTGGTCTCCATCAAAGTCAGCGTTAAAAGCACTACACACTAGAGGGTGAATCTGGATTGCATTACCCTCTATCAGCACTGGCCGGAAGGCCTGGACTCCTAGCCTGTGTAGAGTGGGAGCGCGGTTGAGAAGCACGCGCTTGTTCTTGATCACCTCCTCCAAGATCTCCCATACCTCTGGGATACCCTCGTCTATTAGCTTACCTGTACCCCGAATGTTGAAGGCGAGCTCGCGTTCCATAAGCTTAGAGATAACGAAAGGACGGAAGAGCTCCAGAGCCATATGCTTGGGTAGCCCGCACTGCGAGAGCTTAAGTTCAGGACCTACTACAATCACCGAGCGCCCCGAGTAATCAACACGCTTGCCAAGGAGGTTCTGGCGGAATCGTCCATGTTTGCCTTTAAGATTGTCTGACAGTGACTTAAGTGGCCTGCGCTGAGCAAGAGACACCGCTCCAGTGGACTTACGTACGGAGTTATCTATGAGAGCATCTACCGCTTCTTGCAGAATTCTCTTTTCGTTACGCAAGATTACATCTGGGGCATTAAGCTCCATTAACTTCTTAAGACGGTTGTTGCGATTGATAACTCTGCGATAGAGGTCGTTAACATCCGAGGTAGCGTGTCGACCACCATCAAGAGCAACCATCGGCCTAAGAGCTGGCGGGATCACTGGTATAACCTTAAGGAACATCCACTCAGGGCGCACACCCGAACGCAAGAGTGACTTAATCAAAGTTAGGCGCTTATCAAGCTTAACGCGCTCTGTAGCAGAGACACTTTCGTACTTCTTCTGCGTCTCGGCAAGTATAACTTTAAGGTCTACGGTGCGGAAGATGTTGTATACGGCCTCGGCTCCAATCTCGGCCTCAAAGATGTGGCCGTACTTCATAGAGAACTTGTGGTAGGTAACCTCGTCTAGGACTTTCCACAAGACTAGTGAGTCAAGCTCGGCCTTAGTCTCAGAGAGCGACTGTTTAAGACGTTCCTTAGCCTCGTCGCTTTGGAGAGTTTTCCATTTGGTCTTATACTCTGTCTCGAGCTCTTTATATACACTTACCTTTTCTTGCTCATTAATTTTGGTAATGACATAACCAGAGAAATATACAACCTTCTCAAGGTCAGACATAGAGATCCCCAATATAGTGCCCATGCGTGAGGGTATGCCCTTAAGGAACCATATATGTGCTACAGGACTGGCGAGCTCGATGTGGCCCATACGTTCACGTCGAACTATAGAACGCGTAACCTCTACCCCGCACTTCTCGCAAATAATATCCTTGTAGCGAATCCTTCTATACTTACCACAATAACATTCATAATCTTTTTCAGGTCCGAAGATGGCCTCGTCAAAGAGCCCCTTGCGCTCAGAGCGTTGGGTGCGGTAGTTGACTGTCTCGGCTTTGGTCACTTCGCCATAAGACCATTCGCGGATACGTTCAGGCGATGCAAGTCGCATGACTATATAATCAAAGTCAATGGCGTCGTTGTTCTTAGGGATACCATCCCTTTCGGCTGTGGAGCCATATGAAAGCGTTTCTACATTTTGAAGTTTGGACATAGTGTATATTTATTACTTTGGACCATAAGCACTCCCCGAACGCTTAAGCTCAATGTCTAAAGCTAATCCTCGAAGCTCGTTTAGTAAGACGTTAAACGAGGCCGGCAAATTAATCTGGCCAATATCCTCACCTCGCACAATAGAGTCAAAGGCAGCGGAGCGCCCCACGATGTCATCTGACTTAATGGTAAGCATCTCGCGCAAAGTGTGAGCAGCTCCATAACCCTCAAGTGCCCAGACTTCCATCTCGCCAAATCTCTGACCACCTCCTTGGGCCCTACCACCCAATGGTTGCTGAGTGATTAGAGAATATGGACCAATAGAACGCATGTGGATCTTATCTTCCACCATGTGGTGAAGCTTGAGCATATACATATAGCCTACGGCTACATCCTGTTCGAAGACTTCACCATTTTGCCCATCAAAGAGCTTAACCTGACCGTTCCTAGGAAGCCCAGCAAGTTCTAGCTCGTCCTTAATCTCGTCCGCCGTGGCACCAATAAATGTGGGCGTAATGGCTTGATACTCTAGTGTGCCTGCAGCCATACCAAGGTGCATCTCTAAGATTTGACCCAGGTTCATACGAGAAGGTACTCCAAGGGGCGTCAGGACAACATCTACTGGTCGTCCATCTGCCATATAAGGCATATCCTCTTCTGGTAAGACCCTAGAGACAACGCCCTTATTGCCGTGTCTGCCCGAGAGTTTGTCGCCTACTGAAATGTTCCTCAATTGGGCAACCTCAATGTAAACACGCTTGATGATACCGCTCTCTAGCTTGTCGCCCTTCTCGCGGGAGAAAACTTTGATCCCCACTACGCGACCACGCTTACCATGCTCCATGCGTAGAGACGAGTCCTTAACATCACGAGCTTTCTCGCCGAAGATAGAACGCAAGAGTCTCTCCTCTGGCGTAAGTTCGGTCTCACCCTTAGGGGTGATCTTGCCCACCAATATGTCGTTAGGTCCGATCTCGGCCCCGATGCGCACTACACCTTCTTCGTCTAAGTTCTTAAGTTTGAACTCGCTTACATTCGGGATGTCGTGAGTAGTAACCTCGGGTCCAAGCTTAGTGTCACGCACATCGCATACGAACTCCTCCATATGGATAGACGAGAACTTGGACTCCTTAACCAAGCGTTCAGACAAGACAATGGCGTCCTCGAAGTTAGCCCCGCCAAACGAGAGGAAGGCCACAAGAATGTTCTGCCCAATAGCAATCTCACCGCCTACTGAAGTAGAGGTGTCTGCTAAGAGTTCGCCCTTCTTTACTTTTTGTCCAAGCGCGACCACTGGTCTCTGGTGGAGTATTGTAAATTGGTTAGAGCGTGAGAAGTTAACAAGTGAATAGGTGCTTACCTTACCATCTGTTCCTGTAACTACAATCTTCTTGGCATCAACGGTAGTAATCTCACCAGCAACTTGGGCATATATAAGTCGGCCGGAATATCGGGCAGCTGTCTCTTCAATACCAGTCGCCACCAGCGGAGCCTCCGGCACTATGCAGGGAGTCGCCTGCCTTTGCATGTTGGAACCCATAAGGGCTCTGTTGGCATCATCGTGTTCTAGGAATGGAATCATGGCAGTAGCAAGTGAATAAGCTTGGTATGGGGCTACGTCAATATACTCTACTTCATCACGCGAAACTACACTCGGATTACCATTTACTCTTGCCTCCACTTCCTCACTCTCAATCTTGCCATCCTTGTCATACTTAGTGGCACCATGCGCAATCTTATACTTCTCCTCGTCAAAGGCGTTGAGATACTCAATCTCACCAGTTATCTTGCCGTTCCGAACGCGTGCATAAGGAGCCTCAATAATGCCGAGTTCGTTAACCTTAGAATAAGATGAGAGCGTTAATATCAATCCGATATTGGGTCCTTCTGGAGTTTCAATGGGGCATACTCGGCCGTAATGTGAGGTGTGTACGTCGCGCACTTCGTAGCCAGCCCGCTCTCGGGTGAGTCCTCCGGGACCCAAAGCCGACATACGTCGCAAGTGCTCAATCTCGGAGAGGATGTTCTCTTGACCCATAAATTGGGATAGTTGATTGGTGGTAAAAAACTCCTTCATCCTTGCCTGCAAGGGCCGGGGAGTTACAAATTGCACCGGCATAGTAGCATCAGCATCTACGGTAGACATGCGGTCTTGCACGTTGCGCTTGATCTGTGACATACCCTGACGCAACTTCTGCTGGAGCATCTCGCCCACGCTCCTTACCCGGCGAAGACCCAAGTGATCAATGTCGTCCTCCACCGAGCCGGGGGTCTCTTGCATAGTGATGATGTGACTTATGATGACCACGAAGTCCTCAAAGGTAAGGGTCCTGCTCTCTGTTGTATTCTTACCAATTTCCTTAGCGAAGCGTTCGTTAAATCTGTACCTACCCACTAAGGACAAGTCGTACTTCTCTTCCCCGAAGAGGCCCATTAAGAATGCCTCAGCCGTGTCGGAGGTGGCAAGATCGCCCTCGCGTAACTTGGAATATATCTCTATGAGTGAATCCTCACGCTTCTTGGCTTGATCTTTGGCAAAGGTCTCCTTAAGATACTTGGTATTCCTTACTTCCTCACTGAAGGCGCTAAGGATCTCCTCATCAGTCTTCTTGCCGAACATGCGCAGGATAGAACTAGCTGGGAACTTACGCTTCTTATCAATGCGTACATATATAGCATCGTCGTGCTCAAGCTCAAGCTCGATCCAAGCTCCGCGTGAGGGAATAATCTTAGCCCCAAAGAACTTACGTCCTTTGTTAAAGTTGGAAGTAAACATTACTCCAAACGATCTTGCCAGCTGAGGCACAATTACACGCTCCACCCCATTTATTATGAACGTCCCATGCGAGGTCATTAGGGGGAAGTCGAGCATAAACATCTCTTGCTCCTTGGTAACATCAAGGTTCTTGTTATGCAAACGCACCGTCACTCTCATGGGAGTGTCCAGAGTCATCTTATTGTCCTTGGCGTAGTACTCGTCGTGCTTGGGCTTGTCAAGAGTGAAGTCTACAAATTCAAGAGAGAACTTCTTGCCGGAGTAATCGGTTACAGGTGAGAATTCTTTAAACAATTCCTTCAGACCATCCTTAATAAGCCAATCGTAAGACTGACTCTGGACCTCTACGAGGTCTGGGAGTTCTAGGAGGGCTGGTTTATAACGAGAAAAATATTTCTTGGTGAATATTTTTTGTGATTGCATAATATAAATTAACCCTAGACTGTTAATCTCACTAGGGCACTTTATCCTCCCTATTTATTCACTTGTAATGCGCATATCCCCCTTTCTCAATATCAAATACTCAAAAAGTACCGTAAGGAGATAGTATACTCTAATGGTCCGTACTGTCAAGACCCCCCACATGTCAACCCCCCATTTCTGTGGATAACCCCTATTTCCATAATTCCTGAGGGTTTCGCCTTCGGGATTATTTTAGTTTCTTAGCGCGCCAGAGCTTGATGAGTTTGGGATTGCCAGAAAGGAGAACTTTAGGCACTCTATAGCTTTACCTCCACTTGGTTACCAGGTAACCAAGTTAGTCTAACATCAATTCTTTGAGCTCTTTGTAGTCGGCTCTCTTGCTCAGCATATAAGGCAGGTTACTAAGAGCGAACTTCTTGAACTCGGACTTACTAAATTGTTCGTCAAGAATCTGAGTTGTACATATGCCATCTTTTGGAGTGGTATTCTCCTCCCAACTTGATCTCACCAACTTGGTTACCTGGTCACCAAGTTGGTGCACTCTGTCATTTAGTCCTATGTAGCTACACAAGTGAACTAGGTAATCATTATCCTTCACATGCTTAGCCTTGAACGGTCCCTCAAACAAGGTACCTGTTCTATTGTGACGATTGTTGAAATAGTATGAGTACCCCCCAGCAAGTCTTTTCATAAACTCACTTATTCCCTTTTCTCTCCTTTGCATTAAGCACATATGGAAATGATTTGGATTTAAGCAGTAGGCAATAATATCTACCAGGGGCTTATCGTATTTCAGCAACTTTGCGTCCTCCTTAAACGAGGCCTCGTATACACTACCTACAAGGTTAGCTGTGTTGAACAGGCGCATACTATCTACAAATCGATCTGAGTCAAATCTGTCTATAACAAGGGGTCTATGGTCTACTCCACGATTATATATATGATAGTACTCACGATTTACAAACTGGACTGCTCTCATGCACAAATTATATCACTTGGTTACCTGGTCACCAAGTGACTTTTTAGCACGCCAGAGCTTGATAAGTTTGGGATTGCCAGAAAGGAGAACTTTAGGCACTCTATAGCTTTTACTTTTAGTATCCTTTTCTTTGAGCTTTGTCCGCCAGCTGGCGGATTTGGCCTTGGTCTCAGGCCAGATTATTACTTCTGGTCTGGTGTAAACCTCGCCGTGAGCTTCCCTCTTCTCTTCAAGTGATTCTGGATGACCAAGCACTCCATCTATCTGCCTAGTTACTGCATCTACAATTACTAAGCTTGGTACTTCCCCGCCCGTTAGGGTATACGGGCCAATGGATACTTCTTCGGCGGGCAAAATCTTTTTTACCCTTGCGTCTATGCCCTCATAATGCCCGGCGATAATAATTATCTGTTCATATTGTTTGGCCCACCTACCTGCTAGCTTATTATCAAATTGCTTGCCCCGCGGACTTGTAATCACTATCTTAACTCTATTATCTTTCCTACCAGATCCTACATTTGCACTTTGAGTTTTGAGTTTTGAGTTTAAAGCCGACTCCACTGCTCTAAGCAGTGGTTCGGCTTTCATCACCATCCCCGGTCCTCCCCCATACGGACGGTCATCTATCTGCCGACGCTTGCCAGATTTTTCTTTCTTCTTGGCATCATCGGCAAAGTCACGCAAGTTAATTAAGTCCACACTTATCTTTTTATCCTTCTGTGCTTTCCAAAGCATCGAAGACTCTAGATAAGCTTCTAGAGTCTTCGGGAATAGGCTGATTATACTAAATTTCACCACGCTAGAGTTCCAAATCTGCCATAGCCTCATCTACGCTCTTGATGGCGGCAGACTGTGTTGGCGTAGATACGCTTGCCCCTACCGGTGTGGTCATAGACTCACCATCTGCCATGGGCCTACTTTGGTGCGTGCTCCCCAGTGGCTCGTTAATCTTAAGATTAACTCGAGCCCCATTCTTGATCCCTACCACACGCAAGATAGTGCGCACAGCCTTGGCGGTGTTGCCCATCTTGCCTATAACCTTGCCCATATCCTCTGTGTGCACATCTAGCAAGAGGAGTACACCACGCTCATCAATCGTGCGGGTAATCTTGACGCTCTCGGGGTGACTTACTAAAGCCTTAATAATATACTCGAGTACCTGTTGGTCTTGATCTATCATACAGCCATAACTACTATTAGTAATACATCTATTATATATATGAAGAAGCAGAGGGACAACCTATCTTTCCCCCTTTTAAGCAGTAGCTTCTGGGGTTGTAACTTCAGCTTCAGGTACAATGGTTTCTTCGATTTCTTTGGCAGGTTCAGCTGGCTTGGCAGGTTCTGGCGTTACCTCTGCAACTTCAGGCTTAACTACAGTCTTGCTTGGTCTCACGTCGCGCTTCTTGCCCTTGATAATACCCTCGCGCACAAGCAAGTTATGCACCGTGCCGGAGGGCTTAGCGCCCACAGAGAGCCAGTAGAGCACGCGCTCGGCCTTAACCTGTAGGTCCTTGCCCTTCTCTCCGCCGGTGGGCGAGGCCGGTAGACGAGCGTCGTAGTGGCCAAGTTCTTCCACGTACTTGCCGGCTCTTGGGCCACTTGTCTTCTCGGTAACAAGCAAGCGGTAAGAAGGGTCATGCGCCCGCCCCAGTCGTTGTAGTCTTATCATTAACATAGGCGGAACTATAACAAAATGGGCCAGAAAGCGCAACTCATGTTATAATGCCTCTTCCTATGCAAAGTCACAATAAAAATACTCCCAGACAAAAACGGGAGAAGGGGGGTAAGGGTAAAAACTCTGGCGACAGGAGAAATTTTGGCCGTGCCAAGCCACATAGAGGTGCGACCTCCAAGGGGAGGACGCACCAGAAAGAGGAGCAACAGCGAAGTAGCGACTCAGGGGTTGGAAAATCTGAACATGAGGGAGTAATGATGATCGCGGGCAAGAAGGGAGGCTTCGTGATGGTTGGCGACGCGGTAACGAAGAGCGAACGCGAGATCCACATATATCCAGACTCGCTTAAAACTGCCCTTCATGGCGATACCGTGATAGTTAGAATTAACTCAAAAAGAGGTATAACTAAAAACCGAGCAGGTGAGCAAGAGGAGACGGGTGAGGTCGTGCGCGTAACCTTGCGCTCTAGGAACCGTTTCGTCGGTCTAATAGATAAGGCTGAGTTTGTACCCGACGATAGGCGCTTCTACCTACCTATCAAACTCACTTGGAACCTAAGGTTCCAAGTTGGGGAAAAAGCAGATGTGATGACTAAAGAAAACGCAGAGGGTCAAAAAGTCTTAATAGAGATCACAGATTGGCTAAGCTCACCTATTGAGGCTAAAGTAATCCAAAATCTTGGTAAGAAGGGCGATCACGAGACCGAGATGCGCTCTATCTTAGCCGGCAGTGGCATTGTGTATGACTTCCCTCCCGAGGTTGAGCATGAGGCAGAGGCACTTGATAAAGCTTACCTAGGATCTATTGAGTATGAGGCAAGCATTAGACGTGATATACGCGATACTCTTACCTTTACTATTGACCCTTTTGACGCAAAAGACTTTGACGACGCCATATCATATAAAGAGCTAGGTGGGGGTAAATATGAGATTGGCATACACATCGCAGATGTATCACACTTCGTCCGCCCGGGCACTAGCCTAGATGTGGAGGGAGCCTCACGCGCCAACAGTGTGTACCTAGTAGACCGCACTATACCTATGTTACCTGAGGTCCTCTCGGCTGGCATCTGCTCGCTTGTGCCCAACCAAGATCGCCTTACATATTCAGCAATATTTGACATTGATGATATGGGTAAAGTTAGTAAGGAGTGGTTTGGGCGCACTATTATCCATTCTGACAAGCGCTTCACATACGAAGAGGCCGCTGATATCTTGCGCCAAGGTAGTGGTACGCATTATAAGGAGCTAGATATTATAAACAAGATTGCAAAAAATTTGCACAAAGCAAGGGTGGCGAGGGGCACTGTCATATTTGATAAAGACGAGATCAAGATTGAGCTAGACAAGGATAAGCGCCCCATTAGGATAGTGGTCAAAGAGCGCTTAGAGACTCATAAACTTATTGAGGAGCTCATGCTCTTGGCCAATAAGCATGTGGCTATCTTCCTAGACAAGGCTGTGGGCAAGCATGGTGGAGCCTCAATGTATAGGATACATAACACTCCTGATCCAGACCGCATCGCTAACCTAGAACTCTTCTTAAAGTCACTTGGCTTCAAGATTGAGGGTGATTGGAAAAACTTCGGATATAGGGAAATTAATCAACTCTTTCTTGCAGTCCAAGGCAAGGAGATCGAGAACTTGGTCCAGACTGCCGTCCTGCGCTCAATGAGTAAAGCTGTTTACTCTATGCAAAACATTGGCCACTTTGGTTTGGGCTTCGACTTCTACACCCACTTTACTTCCCCCATCAGGAGGTATCCTGATGTCATGGTGCATCGCTTACTCACCAAGTATCTCGACAACAAACCCATTGGTGCCACGGAGGTAGCCAACTTCGAACGCATTGCAAAGTATAGTAGTAGCAAAGAGAAGGAGGCCGAGCAAGCCGAACGCGAGAGCATCAAGTACAAGCAAGCCGAGTATATGCTAGCGCACATGGGTAAGGGCGAGGTCTTTGAGGGTACTATCACAGGTGTTACCGAGTGGGGCTTCTTTGTTGAAGATAAGCTAACAAAGAGCGAAGGCTTGGTACGCCTAGCTAACCTAGATGACTACTTTGAGTTTAACGAAAAGAAGTTCTCCCTCATCGGTCGCAAGTCTAAAAAAGTGTACAGACTAGGCGATAGTGTCAAAGTAAAGTTAGCCGAAGTAGACGTAGACCGACATCAGATCACCTGGGAAGTAGCGTAGGTAGGTTACTTGGCGAAGGTTACTGCATCGTCAAACCTTATTGAAAGTAGTTTGGAGACACCGTCGGCTCCCATGGTTACTCCGTAGAGTACTTGGGCGTGAGCCATGGTCTCGCGGTTGTGAGTAACCACAATAAGTTGCGATTTCGTTGAGAGGGTTGTGAGCATCTCGCCATACTTTTTGCTGTTAGCTTCATCAAGAGCGGCGTCTGTCTCGTCGAGGACTAAGAATGGGGGTGGGTTCACTTGCGACATTGCAAACAATAGTGCGATAGAGGTTAGAGCTCTCTCGCCTCCGCTTAACATCTCCAAGCCCTTAATCTTCTTACGGGGCAAACTAACATTAACATCGATCCCCCACTCGCTAGACGCCACAGCTGTGGCATCTAGCGATCCGCCTATGGCGGATTTAGCCCCATCGAATTCATCTGGCTCAAACTCTTCTCCATCTATAAACACTTTAGCTGGTCGAGCGAGCTCCTCTACGCGCACACTGGCACTACCTCCGCCAAAAAGAGTGTTGAAAAATTGATTGAACTCTGTATTGACTAACTTCAAACCCTCCTTAAACTTAATCTCAAGAGTATCCCTAAGTTCTTGTGACAGATCTGCAAGTGCCTTGGCGGAGGCTTCAAGATCGGCAAGCTCCTTCTCTAGGTGCAGATCGCGGGCCTTGGTGTCATCATACTCACGCAACACATCAGTGCCCACCCCTCCGGCATCCTCTACTTTGATTTTGATACGCTCTAAACGTCTGCGGAGGTCGGCCTGCTGCTGCCTGCTTACTGATGCACCCACAACATCATTACTACTTTCACTCAATATATTTACCCCCACCAAGAGCGAGACCTCGTGGGCATCTCGGGCAAATGTCTCGTGCTCATTCTTATATCCGCTCTCTCTAATCTCCACCTTCTCGAGCTCGGCATTTAGGAGGGCTTGCTTGTTCTTTGACTCATAGAGTTTGCGCAGGGCCTCGCGGGCCTCATCTGTCTTGGCCGACAGAGCTGACCGCAAAGTGTCTAGCTCATCTATATATTTTCTCTCACTTTCTATAAACTTTTTGATCTCTGATTCTAAATTTTGCTTATTATCTAGGAGCTCCTTACGTTCGGCCTCGGCGTGACCACTTGTGTTAGGCTCTCCGCCCTTACGCACTATCTCCTGGCCACAATACTTACAAGACTCTTTACCAGAAGTACTTTCCACAATAACAAATTGATCAACTTTGATGCTGTCAATCCTGCCCTCAAGTCTACCCACCTCGCGTGATAACTCATCCCGCTTCCTAAGTGTCTCGCTTATATTCTGCTCTAGTTCGTTTACGCGAGGATTCTTTACCCCCTTATTAGAATCAGCCTCTTCTAGAGCCTGTCTGCATATGACAAGCTCCCTCTCTACCTTCTCAAGCTCTGCTTTAGCTATGTGCTTATCGTTCTCAATTGATTTCTTTTCGCTATCTAGATAACCTGACTCTGTTTTGAAATATTGCACACAAAGTTGGCGTAACTCATCTTTCAAACTTGCCACCTTCTCTACCTCTTCTACTTGCTTTTTGAGGAACTTAAGATGTGGAGCAATCTCGCGTCTAAGAGACTCTACTTGGGCTACGTTCTCTTTGGTCTTCTCTAAACGCTTCTTGCTCTCATTAAGCTTGTATTGAAATATCTTAAGGCCTAAGGCATCTTCTAGAATCTCACGGCGCTCGCGAAGGTTAGCATTGAGCACCCGGTCGGCCTCGCCTTGGCTAATGATATGGTGACCCGAGGGCCCAAGCGAGACGGCCGAGAGCATTTCTACTATGTCTCTCAATCTAACCTGTGAGCCGTTAATAAGATAAGAGTTAGAGCCATCACGATAGACCTCGCGCGTAACAGCCACCTCGTCGAAGGCGAGGTCAAGAGCCCGTTCACTATTGTCAAAGACAAGAGTCACGCTGGCCCGATTAAGACGCGAGGTCGCGCCGGCCCCGTTGAAGATTAGGTCCTCGCCCCGCTTACCTCGGAGGCTCTTCATACTCTGCTCGCCCAGGACCCAACGCAGGGCCTCGGCAATATTACTCTTGCCCGAGCCATTGGGTCCTACGATAGAAGTTATAGGCGTGTCGAAAACAAGAGTAGTACTCTTGGCGAAACTCTTGAACCCACTTATCTCTAGCCTCTTTAATCTCACTTAATTATTGTATCAAACTTGAGACCAGTTGCTAGTTTCGATTGCCTCCTTGGCGGCTGCCGTCTCGGCTTCTTGCTTGCTCATACCTATACCTTTACCGGCAAGGCGAGTGCCGATGTAGGCCCCCACAGTAAAGCGCTTGGCGTGATCTGGTCCAGCAGACTTAATAACTTTGTAAATTGGAGTCTTGCCCTCGTGCTCTTGAGCCTTCTCTTGGAGCACACTTTTAGGGTCTTGCCATAGACTCTGCTCTACTATTGCATTAGTCTCTACCATAAGCACTCGCTCAATAAACTTCTTGGCTGCCTTGTAACCTCCATCAATATATAAAGCGCCAATAAGAGCCTCAAAGGCGTTAGCCCAGATCACCCCCCGAGCACGGCCCTTATCCTTCTGTTCGCCTTTGGACATTAATAGATGGTCATCCAGACCCAATTCTTCGGCACGGGCGGAAAGACTGACTGTGTTCACAAGGGCTGCTCGGATGCTAGTAAGCTCACCTTCGGTCTTGTCGGGGTAGGCATGATAGAGATACTCAGTGGTTACAAGCTCAAGCACCGCATCACCGAGGAATTCTAGGCGCTCGTTGTGGGGCAAGGGGTAGCCCTTGTTCTCGTTTAGATAAGAGCGATGAGTGAAGGCCGCCACCAAGAGGTGCTTGTCGACAAACTCGTACCCGAGGACCTTCTCAAATTTAGTTGTGTTGTTTAAAATTTCGTCCATAACTACTTACTATCACCTTTGGGAAGAAGCGCCAAGCCCTTGTCTATAATAGGCCGCACGTCAGAGTATATTCGGAGGTCACCCACAGCCGAGATATTAAACCACCTTGTATCATCTAATCCTCCCTTACCCGCCTCAAGTTTGATACTATCAGGATTCTTGGCCTCTGCAAGGAAGTATGTTACCCGTTTGCGCAAGTTGCCAATAGTAGGATCCGTGGCGATATACTCATTCACCCCAATTGTAGATATAACCACTATATCAAGATTCATTTCTTCTTTGATCTCTCTCACTACCGCCACTTCCTCAGTTTCTCCCTCGTTGCCCTCATCTCCAACCTTACCCTTGCTTAGGGTCCAATGACCGAAGACGTCGTGAACAAAAGCCAGTTCGGTGTTGCCCTTCTTATCTTTGTGATACACCACCGCCCCCACCAACTTCTTAAGTGGTAGGGTCGCTATGTCTGCGTCGGTCAAGTCTTCCTTCTTTTTGAACTTGCGCTTCTTCTTGGGCAATTCGTCCTTGCCTGGTTCGCCCATCTCTTTGTATATAGTACCGAGGACGCCGTTGACGAACTTGCCCGAGCGTTCGCCTCCGAAGCTCTTGGCAAGTTCTATAGCCTCGTTAATAGCCACTCGTGCCGGCACCTCATCCTTGCTTGCATACAGCAACTCGTACAAGCCTATCCGGAGGACGTTGCGGTCTACGAGGGGCGTCTGATCTAGGGGCCAGTCGCGCGCGGCCTTGGCAATGATGGCGTCAAGAGTTGTGCGCTTAGCTTGAACACCTTTGACTAGTTTGCCTATAAATTGTTTCTCGGGACTCTCATCCTTGTACTCGTCAACTAACCGCTCAATTATTAAATTGATATCTTGCTTTCTGTCTTTATAAATGTCGGGTGGGTAAAAGTCCCACTCAAAGAGTGCTTGAAGCGCAATACCGCGGGATAAGTGACGGTGTGCCATATATAGTTTAAAAGTTCTAAGAGAACTAAGGTCAGAACGGACTCTTGTGAGAACCCCACTCTAGGGGGCTATCTAGATTCTGCTACTGCCTTGGCGCGCTTGGCGCGTTTCTCTTGTTTAGCCAGTACGTCTACCACTTGCCTCCCGCGATAAGTCCCGCAGTTAGCACACATGCTGTGACGCACGTGAGGAGCGGCACACTTAGGACACTTCGAAAGTCGCACACCAGTTAGGGCGTGATGACTTCGGCGATTAGCCGAGTGACCGCTTGTATGTCGCATTCGTACTGACATAGGACAATCCTATCAGATTGTAGAGCAAAGTGCAAATCTCAAATCTCAAAGCCAGGTATATAAAAACCGGTCATTCACGCTGGGGAGAATGACCGGCTTGGTTGTGGTCCTTGTAGAACCTTCTACCATCATTGCAAGGTAGGATCTACCTAGCTTAGGCCTAGTCCAGCGCTAGACCGATGGGCAGTATCGTAGGGTTTGAAACCTTCGACTTACACAGATTCATTTACGAGGTCAAAGTGTTCTAGCACTCCGTGGACCCCCCGACCGTATTCCTGAGGCCGTAACTTGAGACGCGATGATCTGTATGCTGGTGACGAGGCTTACGGGCGTCACGGTAACGCTAGAGTCGCCACCACTGTCTAGATACTACTCCCAACTTTCAAGAAACTCAAGCGGTGGAGAGGGCTGGGGCCATACTTGGTGAGGGCTTTATAGTGGGCTCTTGTGCCGTAGCCTACATGTTTATCAAATGCATAATCTGGATACTTATTGTGGATGCGGGCCATATATTTATCTCTGTGGACTTTAGCCAATATACTGGCCAAACCAATCACAGCCTCACTACTGTCCCCGCGTATAATAGTCTTCTGATTCCTGTATTCGCGAGGTGCTCGTAATCCTCCATCCAGCAAAACCTGCATTTTATTCAACTTAGCGCTCGGGACGCTAAGTGAATTACGGCTAAGTCTTTTGAGGGCGCGGGCGATGGCAAGATTTACAGCATTCACAATCCCCTGCTTGTCTACAACTCTTGCTGAGACTGAGCAAATAGCAAAATCTAGCTCTCTCCCCCCTCTCATAATTTGCAAAACTCTCGTTATCTCCTTGCGTTTTTTCTTGCTAACTTTTTTAGAATCAAAGTTCGCCACTCCAAATTGATTGGACATCGAATGTCCAATCAATTTGTTTAGCGCGGATTTGCTTACCAGCAATGCGCAAACTGTGACTGGACCTGCTAGTGGCCCCCTCCCCACCTCATCTATTCCCACAAGCCATTTCATATATACAGTATACCGCACAGAGAGTGCACGACTGGTAAACGAAATGCCATCTCACAGGCCGACGGGCCGAGAGAGCGAATCCGCTCCCGGGCGAATATCGGGAGGGTTTTCGTTACCAGTCTGCACAGGTTATACTAATAGGATGAAAAGCGAGCGCACACCCTTTATACACCTCCACACTCACTCGCATTACTCACTCCTTGATGGCCTCCAGCAGTTGCCACATATGATTAAAAGGGCTAAGGAGCTTGGTATGCCGGCCCTGGCCCTGACTGATCATGGCAACCTATACGGCGCTTTAGAGTTCTACAAGTTATGCAAGAAGAATCACATCAAGCCTATTATTGGTATAGAAGCTTACATTGCAGTCCGCACTAGATTTGATAAAGATCCGAACATAGACAACAAGCGTTTCCACTTAACCCTACTTGCCAAGAACGAACAAGGTTACAAAAATCTTATTAAGCTTACGAGTCGCGCCTCGCTTGAAGGCTACTACTACAAGCCCCGCATGGATCACGACTTATTGCGCGAGCATAGCGAAGGTCTGATTGCTCTCTCGGGGTGCTTCGGGGGCGAAGTGTCCAAAGCCTTACGCAACAATAACGAAGAGGAAGCTAGACGCGTGATTGCTGTCTATCAAGACATCTTCGGTAAAGAAAACTACTTTCTAGAAGTCTGGCATGACCCGTCAATCGAAGATGGGCTAGAAGTAAAAGAGCGAATTATAAAACTCGGCAAGGAGCTTAATATCCCCCTAGTAGCCACCCAAGACTCACATTATTGCTATCCGGAAGATCGCGATGCCCACGAGACCTTACTGGCTATCCAAACGTCGGCAGATATGAACGACCAAAATAGATTCTCTATGGCTAAGGGTAATTACTCTTTTATATCTACGGAGGAGGCTTGGGAGAAGTTTGCTGACCACCCCGAGGCAATATTAAATACAAGCAAGATTGCTGATATGTGCAATATAGAGCTTGAGCTTGGCAAGTGGGTCTTCCCCAAGTTCGAGACAAAAAATAATGCCTCATATAGCGAGGAGCTTGCCAACTTATGCGATGCGGGTCTGGCTTGGCGCGAGGTTGAAAGAAGTGAAGAAGTTGCGGAGAGAATTAAATATGAGCTTAAAGTTATCGGTGACAAGGGGTATGACCCATTCTTCCTGGTGACAGCAGACTTAATGCGTTACGCCCGCGAGCACGGCATATACACGACAGTCCGAGGCTCTGGTGCGGGCTCGATAGTGGCTTATTTAACAGGGATCACCAATGTTAATCCAATTACATACCAACTGCCCTTCGAAAGATTCTTGAACCCATATAGACCGTCTCCGCCCGACTTTGATATGGATTTTGCCGACAATAGGCGCGATGAAGTTATAGAATATGCTAGACAAAAGTATGGTGAAGCGCGCGTGGCCCAAATCGGCACGTTTGGCACTATGCTTGCTCGCGGGGTGGTGCGTGACGTAGCGCGCTCCCTTGGTTACCCCTATGCTACAGGCGACACTATATCTAAGTTGATACCTATGGGTTCGCAAGGCTTCCCTATGACTATAGAGCATGCCCTTGAGATCGAACCTGACCTTGCCAAAATGTACGAGAGCGATGCCGACACTAAGCGCATAATTGATCTTGGTAAAAAGCTTGAAGGTTGTGTCCGCCACATTAGCGTGCATGCGGCAGGCGTAGTCATCGCACCCACTGACCTAACCGACTTCGTACCGCTCCAACTCGACCCTAAGGGAGGTAAGGTGATCACACAGTATGATATGCACGCAGTGGAGGATGCGGGTTTACTCAAGTTCGACTTTCTCGGGATCCGCAACTTGGCCATATTGGCCGACGCCGTAGAACGTGTAGAAAAAATACGAAATAGAAAAATTGAAATAGAGAAGATCCCCCTAGATGACAAGAGTACCTTCCAGATGCTAACCCGTGGTGAGACAGAGGGCACCTTCCAACTTGGCGGAACAGCAATGACCAAGCATCTTGTCGAGCTTAAACCTACCACTATCCATGATATCAACGCTATGGTGGCTCTCTTCCGTCCTGGACCAATGAAGAACATCCCGGAGTACATAGCGCGTAAGCACGGCCAGAAGCAGATCAAATATTATCATCCTAAGATGAAAAGCTTCCTCGAGAAGTCATACGGCATCTTGGTATATCAGGATGACCTGCTTTACACTGCGATAGAAGTGGCAGGCTACACCTGGGAGACGGTGGACAAGTTCCGTAAGGCCATAGGTAAAAAAATACCGGAAGAAATGCGCAAGCAACACGTGATCTTCGTTGAGGGCTGTATGGAGCACTCTGGTATGAGCAAGAAAGAAGCAGAAGGCTTGTGAGAACTTTTTGAACCCTTCCAAGGTTACGGCTTCAACAAGGCCCACGCCGCTTGCTATGGACGA
>CAYGDD010000005.1:33204-34432 GCA_964348575.1 uncultured Candidatus Saccharibacteria bacterium
ACCAAACAGCTTATATGAAGGCTAACTACCCAGCTGAATATATGACAGCTGTACTCACGGCCGAATCAGGCGACATAGATAAGATTTCGCCAGTGATCGCCGAGTGCAAGCGCATGGGCTTTGAAGTATTGCCACCTGATGTTAACGAATCTTTTTCAGATTTTACGGTTGTGGTACAAGGGCCGGATCTGTCCAAGCGAGATAAAATTAGATTTGGGCTTCGTAGCATAAAAAACTTCGGTGAAGAGATCGGCAAAGCTATCATCCGTGAGCGTAAGGCAGAAGGCATTTTCAAATCTTACTCGGACTTCTTGATGCGAGTCCAGCACAAAAATTTAACAAAAAAATCCTTAGAAGCACTTATCTTGGTTGGGGCACTAGATAACCTCGGCGAACGCGGAGCGATGCTTGCCAATATAGAAGAAGCTCTGGCCTTCAACCGCTCACTTGCAGATGATGGTGGCAACCAGACATCGCTCTTTGGGGCAAGTGAGATTAGCGCTCCTGTTCTCCATATGAGAGAGGCTCCGCCCACTAGCATGGTAGAGAGACTCCACGCCGAGAAGGAATTGCTGGGCCTATACATCTCCGGTCATCCTCTTGACCAACACAAGGATAAGCTAAATAAGAATGAGCAAACTATAAGCAAACTCAAAGAGCTGGCCGAGGGCGTGTTGGTAGTCTCTGGGGGCCTAGTGACAACAAGCAAGATGATCTTGACTAAGAAGGGAGACAAGATGATCTTTGCTACTCTTGAAGACTTCACAGACAACATAGAGTTGGTATGCTTCTCTAGCGTGTACGAAGAATTAAAGGACTTCTTAACTCCTGGCCAATGCATAGCGGTCAGAGGCAAGCTCTCACGCAGGAATGGCACTCCGAGCATAGTAGTTGAAAAAGCCAAGAAACTAGAGTAGGATTTACTTACAAAAGCTATGAATCCCATTAGAAGTGCCTATAAAAACACGCCAAAAATATGACTTACACACAACCAGCTTATAAACCTAACTTCTAACGGGATGAAAATACCCAATCCCATTAAGATGCTCAAAGGCCACAGGGGGGGCGCGGATGATAAAGATGCCAAGGAGGCAAAAAACGGCAAGTACCAGACCAAGTCAGGTATTAAACAAAGCGATCCCAAAGAGCTTGAGAAGATGCGCCACACTCTGGCCCATTTACTTGGTGCGGCCGTGATGGAGCTACACCCTAGTGCTAAGCGTACTAT
>CAYGDD010000006.1:0-33633 GCA_964348575.1 uncultured Candidatus Saccharibacteria bacterium
CATGTACTGATTAGTATATACCCCCTAAAATGCTTGTCAACTACCCCTAAGCCGTCCTATGGACGGCCGGGCAATCAAGCAATACTTTGCTTGATTTAGCCTGTGGATATGCTAGTTTCCCTACTAGGAGGGTACAAACAAATGCCCAGAACAGGAACCTATCAAACCATGGGAAGTAAGAGCACTATTCGACAAAATCCGCGAATTGGGTCTGGCATTTGAAATGTCTGATCCATTTATGTTCGATCCTACTGGAGCTTTTGACGAAATAAAGCTTATGGGGCTTACATACATCTTCAGAAAAAGCCTCCAACATAATCGATGTATCAGATTATCGCAAGAGCCACTCCGGGAATGGATCCAAAATGAGCTGGGACTTGAAGGTACGCTAGCCCAGCAACTGTGGGAGTTTCGTAACCTCCTACCCAACGGATGTCACCTCACAGCTGATGAGAGAATCGACGCGCTGGATCGCAAGTTCGCAGCAATCGGCAGACCGGATATCCTAACCCGGGGTGTAGCGGGATTGTCTACAGGGAAAATTAGGCGCATACAGCGGGGCCTGATTGACTACGGCTTCGCCCCGCCTAACATGCACGCAACAGGAGAGTGGAAGGAGAAGAGCGAGCAAGCTCTCCAAAACTTCTGCGACTTCTGCGAGGCTTGGGAAGAACACCGCCCTAAGTAACTCACTCCACCCTCGGCTCCGCCTCACACGCGGAGCCTTACTTTTTATATACGCAAAATCAAACACAACTGTTCAACTTCAGAGGTAGAACACTGAGATTGTAAATTTTAGGCCGGCCGTGTTTTTTCTTACAATTTGATTTGGACTTTCTGATTGCAGGTAGCCTGTGGATATGCTAGTTTCTAACCAGAGGAGGCGCCGATGAAAGCACAGCTAGTATCAAGTAGGGTTGTGGAGAGCTCTGGCGATTTTGTCCATGACGAATACCAGACCCAGACACTCATATACATCCCTGAAGCAAGGCTCGCCATCCCCATTGGAGAGAAGCAGGTGTACTGTTTCTTCCAGTATGACAGCACAGGCGACGAAGTACTCAGAAATATCGATGTCCCGGACTCACTTGTGACTCTGGCCGAAAGCAAGAAGGATATCGATGAAAAAATCAGTAATATTCTAAGAGCTCTCCAGGCTATGTCCTAAGGATATCCCCGGCTCCGCCTAACCTGCGGAGCCATCATTTTTTATACGCAAAAATCGGGGGCTTTCGCCTCCCGATTTTTGATTCCAAAACTTTGCGCTTTGAGTTTTGCGCTTTGTGCTTATCTATCAGCCTTCCGAAGGGTTACCCTTCGGAACTGGGACTAGTTGATGTCTTTGCGGAGATTCTCTAGGTAGCGAGCGGCGGCTTCCTTGCCACCAAGGCCGAAGGCCAAGCCACCAGCGAGAGCCAAGCCATAGACTAGGCCCGTGAAGAGCGTCTGAGCGAAGGCTCCTGCAATCCCAAGTTGGGAAAGTGCAGCCAAGATGGCGAAGAGCCATACAGCCCACTTGGCAACTCCACCAGCGAAGTGTGCCGACGGAACCGAGATAGCCTTAGCCCCACCTGAGACAACCTTTTGAAGGGCGTGAGCTACAAGTGCACCAGCTGCTAAGATAAAGGCAGCTACTATAACCCGAGGCAAGAAGCCAAGGACTACAGTAGTGAGGAAACCATTAACCTGTTGGAGGTTAAGGACCTCAAGGGCTGGTACAAGACCTAAGGCCACTACGAAGAACCATTTAACCAAAGTGCCGAAGAAGGCACCCGAATCAAGGTGGAAGCCACCCTTCTCCATTACTCCCTCTGCGCCGATACTCTTTAATAGGTTGTCTACTTTAAGAGCTCGCACGAACTGGGCTACGAGGCGACCAAGGATTGACCCTACGATCCAACCGATTACAAACACGATTAGTGCCAAAACAAACTTTGGCAAGAAAACGATCACGCCACCCCACACATCATTGAGCGAAGTGCCGACTACGTCTACGAGATTATTCTGATACATTAAGTTAGTTTTATGTTAATAATTCTTTATCATATTGTAGGCACTTTGGGTTGACCGACCATCCCATAGAGCCCTCCGCCATGCGGACTTATCACAATTACATTATAACATCCCTGTATATTTAGAGCCTTTTGCTTATCCACACCACTTCGCCAAGGCTTCGCGGTGCACGCACTGCACCCTTTGATCTATATCCCGATTTTGTCAAGGAGGACCTTGTGGGGGTAATCCAAAATGTCGCGGATAAACTTGTCATACACCTCCATCCTATATTTAAACTCCGGGGTCTCAAAGACGGCATACGAGAGCTCTTTGCCCACCTCGCTCTCCATATCCCTAAGGGCCCTCTCTACTCTAGGGCGATTAAGGCGGTCGCCCACTACTAGTATGTCTACCCTACTTCCTTGGTCTTGGGTAAAGAGGCCCGACACAAGCACGAGCTTGAGCCTGCCAGCGTGCCTAAACCTATATACAATCTCGTCGTCTTTAAAGGGCTCGGTATTGAGCAATAAACTACGCAAGGGTACTAAGAACTCAAAAGAGCGCGAGAGCTTATAGCCCTTGGGCGACTTTTTAATCAGCTTAATTACTTTAAGTGCATTGAGCTCGGTCCGGAGTGAGGACCCGCGCACTTTACTCTTCTTGGCAATATCACTAGCGCTAAAGATAACCTCCGGATTAAGCAGGAAGAGGCGCAAGAGGCGCACTCGAGCCGACCCACCCAATAGTTTGTCTAAGGTATCCATTGGCTACAGTGTAGCAACTCAAAGCGCAAAACTCAAAAGCAAGAATCACTAACTCCAAGAGGAGACCTTGGAGTGTAAGTGTGAGTTACTTTAGGGTTACTTTGCCTCCGGCTTCTTCCACTTTCTTCTTCAGGGCTTCGGCTTCGGCCTTCTTCATGCCCTCTTTAAGCATTGAGGGCGCACCGTCTACTAGATCCTTGGCTTCCTTAAGGCCTAGAGCTAGGGCCTCTTTAACCACTTTAATCACGGCAATCTTAGTTGCGCCAGATTCTGTAAGCTCCACGTTGAAGCTATCCTTCTCTTCTACAGCGGCACCGCCAGCCCCACCTCCAGCAGGACCAGCAGATACTACCGTAGCCTGAGCACTTACGCCAAACTTCTTCTCCATAACTTTAACTAGCTCATTAAGCTCTAGCACGGTCATCTTCTCTATCTCCTCTACCATTGCCTTAAACTTGGCTGGCACAGCAACATCTGCACTAACAGCCTCCTTCTTTGTATCCGCCACAACTGCATCTGCTACAACTTTGTCTGCTACAACTGCGTCTGTTACTTTTGTATCTTCCATTTGTTAAGTCTTAAGTAATAATATTTGCTACTAATTAGCTCTCTTTGTTGCGATAGCATCTACCGCGATCACGATACCTCGCACGGGAGCGCTCATGACATTGAGCAACATACCTAGCAAGGTCTCGCGCGAAGGGATGCTGGCAAGCATCTCCATCATCTCCTTGCCCACCAGCTTGCCCTCGTATATCCCACCTATAATGCTCAGTAGGCCTGCGTTGGCACTAGCAAATGTGGCTACACCCTTGGCAGGCTCGAGTGGGTCTGCTCCATAGGCAATGGCCACTTGACCATCAAGACTTGGGACCTCGCCTGGGATCTTGGCCTCGACGATGGCGCGCTTGAGCAGGTTCTTCTTGGTCACTTCGTAAGAGACACCCTTCCCTCGCAACGAAGTCCGCAGGGCCCTCTCAGAGACCACCTTAAGCTTGTCAAACGTAGCAAAGACAACGCTCCCAGCGGTGCCAATTTGCTCTGTTAGACTGACTACTGTTTCCTCTTTCTGTTTTCTTGTTTTGGGCATATAAGAATTAAAAAAGGCCTAATAATAAGGCCGAGATCAACCTGCCTGCCTTTGGCAGGCTCGTTCGGCGGGGTTTATACGTATACGCAACCCGCTGTCTCTACGGCTTAGTTAGCATTATAACTGATGACAGCAATCAAGACAAGAGCCCCAGCAAGAATGGCAAGGAACAAAAGAAGCATCTTCCAAAAAGTTTTATCAAAATACTTCATCCCATTCGCTACTATATAGAGGCAATTATAGCACTAATAAGCACGCGGGGAGCTGAAAGCAATCTTGTAAACCAAGAGCTAGTCTGCCTAGGTATCACTATTACATCTATATTGCTGTTATTATTCTCACTTATCAGTGCGGGCTTAGGCTCGCTAATTTTATCTACACTCACTGGTTCGGTCTCTACTTTAATATTAACGATTCGTGACTTAACTGCTTCTAGGCCCAAACTTATTTGGGCCAGCTGGGCTGACTTATTATCTTCTATCTCCTGCAAAAATTCCAAACTTTCTTTTCCCACCTCACTAAGTAATACTTCTTGCTCGTAAATATAATCTGACACGGAGAGGTTAGAATTCGCCTTGATTAGTGACACCCTGTTACTATCTAAAGTAATAAAACCCGAAATACGAGCTGGTATCTTAATACTGCTATTTGGCAAAATTACAAATCCAGAGGGCAAAGCATAGGCACGCTTGCCAGACTCTAGCACAAAGCCCGATAGATCCAATTCTATTTTACCTAAGTTCTGCAACTCTATATAGCCATTATTGCCCAAGACTATATTACTTATTAAGACTTCCAAGGGGACTACGGTGACGACCATCTTACCAGTTGCTACTACACCATTGGCTACAGCCTTTGCCATTACCACATACTTACCGACGTAGTCATACATATGTACTACACTCTTGCCCGTATAACTTCCACCATCGCCAAACGACCAAGTGTACTCCGGTTGGCCCACATAATCTTTAGGACTAAGAGTGGTGCTAAAGCGCCCCATCAAGCCCACTGGCACAATCTTATCCCCTATTACTGTAATACTAAACTCTTGCGCGTTAAAATTCGTGCCGGGGCTTGTGCTCGGACTTGAAACACTTGCGGTATTTTGAACCTGCTCTTCTGCTATTATTGAACTGACAGAATTACTAAATCCTGGCGTAGGTGGGGCGGGAGATAGACTAGAGCCTACCTTCTGCAAAGTATTGCCATCGCCATTTGCCCCCATCTCCGAATTGTAGCTTATGGTGTCTACAACTTGCCCAGACCCATCTGTAATTGACAACGTACCTTGAGTATTAGGCAAAGCAATAGAACTTAAGAAGAGAGTGCCCGCGAAGTTTGGCCAATCAGTACTAAAGCGGGTAGGGTTCTTGGCTATGATAGCGTACTTGCCAGACCCGATTTGAGCCGAGCCTCCCGATAGAGTCAATATGTGAGGGCTGGTATCCGAGAATCTCCACGAACCATTACCACTGCCGGTTACAATCTCTACAGTAGTTGGCCCTTCGTTATATATCTCTACCCACTCGCCATCGCTATCTGCCCCAGATAAGTCATACATAAATTCTGATATCCTAACTTGAGCTAAGGTAAAATTAGGCCATACAATGATATTAAGTAGGCTAGAAATTAAAATCAGTTTTAATCTTTGGGTTCGCATTTGTAAAGCTCGGATATATCTCTTGGAGAAAATAGGTTAACTATCCAATCAAGGAGCACCTTAGCCTTCTTGGAGGGCGACAAGAGCTTGGCTAGGTAAATGCCCCGCCAGAGGAACCACGTTAAGTGGCCGAAGAGACGCACGCCGAAGATCTCACCGGCAGCCATCCAATCACCAAGGCTAATCAGGTCGCCCATATGCTTGTAGGTATAACGCAATAAGGGTTTACCCTCTATCTGTCTAATCACGTTCCTCGCCACACCCTCACTCTCTTTGTGAGCCACTTGGGCAAGCATAGGGAGATAATCGCCCCCATCAGGATTCTTAAAAGCAGCCTGATCTCCCAACACAAACACTTCAGGAAAATCTGCAATTTGAAAATACTGATTGACTATAATCCGGCCCTGACGATCTTTGGGCAAATCTACGTCAAAGCCAATACTAGAAGGCTTAACTCCGGCCGTCCAGATAATAGTCTCGCTCTCTAGAAGTTCGCCAGTGTTAAGTAAGATAGCCTTATCACGCACCTCTACCACTTGGATCCCGAAGCGCAGGTCAATACCCTTCTTGCGTAAGATATACTTGCTCTTAACTCTAAGGTCCCGCTCAAAGTTGGGTAGAAGATCGTCGCCAGCATGGATAATAATGATCCGTGCCCTAGCCAATAACTCAGGCTTGTAATACTTGACGAAAGTGCGCCAGAATAAGTCCCTCATCTCGGCTGCGAGCTCTACCCCCGTAGCCCCTGCCCCCACAAGGACAAAGCATAGGGTCTTGTCTTGCTCTGGCCCCGGCTCCATCCGCGAGGCTCGCTCAAAGACTTCAATAAAATGATTCTTAAGTGAGATGGCATCTTCTAGCGACTTAAGCGTAAGGGTGTGCTCTTGCGCTCCGGGCACACCTCTATAGTTAGTCTCGGCTCCGAGGGCCATAACTAGATAATCGTATTCTAACTCGCCGGCAGTGGTAGTAACTGTCTTACTTGCAAGGGAGACACTCCCCACACTAGCCATCACGAACTCCTCGTGTGTACAAGCAAGAATCTTGCGCAGAGGTTCTACAATGTGTTCGGGCGAGATACTGCCGGTGGCCACTTCGTGCAGCAGGGGAGTTGATATAAAGTAATTGTTTCTATTAACCAGCTTAAGCGAGACACGCTTGTTCTTGTGGAAACGCTTATGTAAGTACTTAAAGGTGTAAGCCCCGCCATAACCTGCCCCAAGAACCAGTATCTTCTTCTGTATAATCTCACTCATTATTTAATATACTCGTTACTTATTGAGCCGGGGCATGACTACTAAGTAACGCCTTAAGTTCTGCCGACTGACTAGGATTAGCTTTGATACCATCTTGCAATACTGACACGGCGAACTTCTCATCTCCTAGCACATTTAGGACAAATTCATAAAGAGCTCGGTAAGCAGATACGCTTGTTGGATTATTGGCCACAACTGATTTGAAGTTGGCTAGGGCCTTGTCTTTATCAACCAACGAGTAAGCATAGAGGTCACCTAGATTGGCATAACTAACATTATTGTTAGGCCAACGAGCACTGACGTATTCCCAAGCGAAAGATGCTTGCTTATAATCCCCAGCAATCTTGTAATACGTACCCAAGACAAGCCAATCCTCTTGTGAAGAAGCGTCTTTACCGAGCTTATCTAGTAAAGCCCTGATAGAAGTACTGATACTAACTTGAGTCGCGGTGTCTAAGCTTGCCGAAAATTGCTTGGTCACGGTTAAGCTTGGCCTTGGAGCGCCTTCGTTCTCTACGGGGATTTGCTCTATCTTAATATCCGAACCATTCTCGCTGGTGAAGGTTACACCTCCGACTGTGCGTTCGGTTGTGCTACTAGTGCTTATTTTGTCTTGAGCGAGATTAGTATTACTATCTCCGTCTTTGTTAGTATTAAGTCCAAATTTAGCTATTAAAATCAAGGCAAGAACGGCTAATACAATTATGGGTCCCTTTTTATTCATAAGTATATTCTACCAAGCAATGAGGAAAAACAAAAATCCCCCCGACTTTTGTCGGAGGGATCCTTGCTAAGCCCTAGGCTTATTAGTTAGAACGAGTCTGGATTAGACCGTTCTGTGGTAGGCCGTTTACCCCGAAACCATTGGTCCAGTCATTGCCATTGACAGTGACTGAAGTGGTTGCGTTAGGTGACCAGATAAACTGTCCTGCACCACCAGTTGTAGCATCCACGCCTGAGGCGGTGAGCATACAAGGGGTTAGGGAGCTAGTTATACAAGCACCTACTGCTGGGTAAGAGCTATCACCCTTAAGCGTAGCTGTGACCGAGTAGGTCGTAGCTGTGCCGGTGACAGTACCACGTACCTCAAACCATCGAGTGCTACCTGCAGATACCGACACAGTTGTTGTAGCTGCGCCAGTTGTCTGTGGGTAGATCGCTAGGGTTGGGGCTGATCCACAGCCACCGGTACAAGCAGAAGTAGTCAAGAATTGACCACCAGTGTTGACACCGGAGATTGGCTGGGAGTAACCAGAATCTGTGAAGCCGAAGACGTTAACCGAGGTTACTGTCGCAGACGTAGTAGAAAGCGAGATAGTAAACTTGGAGATGCTCAAGTTACCGGCAGGGTCAGCCGAAACCTTGAAGCGCATCAAGCGTCCATCAGAGACTCCAGAACCTGGCAATGTATCCAAGGCTAGTGTTGGGTAAGTCTTGAAGAGACGTACTCCAGCTACTGCAGTGGATCCAGTTGCATCTACCGTAGAACCTGACTGTACACCAGTACCTTGAGTGTTACCTACACTTGCGGCACCAGCGGTGTCAATGTCTATGGCAATCAAGTGACCCTCTGTAGCAGGCGAGCTCGCGCCGATAGCGGCGAAGTCTACCTTGACAGTGATCAACTTGTCGGCATCACGAGTGATGCGTAGAGGCGTAGAGAGAGTCGAGGTAGCGCTGTTGGTTGTACCGGTGAAGACTGCAGTACCTACCAATGTGGCTCCATCATAGAGACTCACAGAGATAAGGTCCGAAGCAGAACTTGAAGCGGTATTGGTCAACTTGAGGCCTACTCGAGTTAGGTCAATATCCTCGTTAGTAGCTCGGATCTTGTACACACCCATCAACACACCGCTCTGACCAGCAGAGGCGATAGTGTAACCAGGTGAAGCAGCATCAGTCGAAGCTAATAGAGAACCTGTGGAAGCGACGGTCATGATAGAGCCTACAGCAGTAGGACCTGTTGGAGTAACTGTACCGGAAGACTGTACACCAGTAGCAGAGATGCCACCGATACCAGTTGCACCAGATACAGCGCCCCAAGCGTAAGTACCACCTGTGGTAGCACTACCCTTAACATTACACTTCAAAGCCAAAGTCTTGACGGCGCCCTTAGCGATAGTCAAGGAATTGTCTAGAGTGTAAGTACGAGTTACAACCGAAGTAGTAGCACCAGTTGGGTTGTACACGTTACTGCCACCGGTTAGCTGGGTAGCACCATCGTAGATGGCACACGAGCTAAGGTCGGTAGAGTTAGAAGTACCACCGTAAGTGATGCTAGCAAGCAGGTTAGTAATTCGAATATCTTCGCCAGATTGAGTAGCATCAAGTTGGTAGTTAGCGAAGAGGAAGGCCTGGGCTCCAGCCACTACGTTCTGAGCGGTAGGATTGGTAGACACACCCACGTTAAGCGATGCGGCTCGAACAGTCATAGTGTTCATACTGAAGGCGCCGTTAGCCGAAAGTGAGATTGAATTACCAGTGATCTGACCGGTAACGTTAGTCCAACCAGAGGAAGGAGTAGCTGACACTATTACAGTAGAAGCGTTAGTGGTACCAGTAGGGATTTTACCCTTGATGGTGTACACATGACGTCCAACTGGGTAAGTGATTGTGTCGGTGAATGTAACCTTACTCAAGGCAGCACTTACATATACGCTGTCCACAGGACCCGCAACTAATTTACCGGTCTCATCATAGATTGATACACTAGTGATCTCACCAACTAGGCCAGATGAGGTTGCGATGTTGAAGATAGAAGACTGGACAGAGACAGACTCACCCTTGAAGTCAGTACTGTAACCACCAAGGATCTGATTAGGTACGTTAACGGCAATGTTCTGTGAAGATACCTCATTTGCCTTGGTGATAGAAGTGGCAGTACCAGCGTTAACAGTTACAACCGAACCACTGAAGAATGGAGTGGAGGCTGTGCCTGCACAAGAAGCTGAGCTATAGATGAACTCAGATGCATCTGTGGCACTTGTTGCACAACTACCATTGGCACTTGCAACTATGCCGTAGTTGAAGAGTTCTCCAGTTAGATACAAGTCTGTGTTCTTGTACATATCGAACTGGATTGTGCGGTTAGCACTAGAAGCACCAACAATGTCACCTTGGATGTAAACATCCTTGGTTAGACCCTTAGCAACTAAGATACCGCTACCGAAGGTAGTAGTGAAGTACTTACCATCAGAAGAGATAACTACGGGATAGGCTACGCCATCCACATAGGTCATAAGATTGTTGAAGTCAGATGCTCCAGCCGAACCTGATTGATTCCAGCGGATAGACCAGAGGCGCATATCCTCAGCCGAACCGGCAGTTACGCGGACACCGGCGAACTTAACACCAGTATCTCCAACATTCTTGGTGATGGCAGAAGCAGGATCGAAGGACGATACCAAGAGCGTGGCCGAACCAAGAGATAGACTAGCGTTAATTGTGTGAGCGGCGCCTGTGATTGGGAAGGAACCTACTACTGTGCCAGAGGTATTAACACTGACTACAGATAGCGAAGCTACTTGACCAGCGTAAGCGCTTAGACTTGCGTTCATATTACCAGCAACAGTGAATGTTCTGGAAGAACCGGCATTAATAACTACAGGCTCACCTACGATTGTAGTGTGATTAGAGTTAAGAGTCTTGGCGATACCAAGCTGGATACCACTCTCATCGAGCAATACTATACCCGAGAAGACGGCGTCATTAGCCAGACCAGTGCGCTCAATAGTTGCAGAATTAACTGTAATTGGCGATGCTCCAGCTGAGACTGTGAACTTGGTGAAGGGGACGCGGGCGGCTGATTGCGGAGCTAGGGAGGCGGCTGGCTGTGCGCCGGCCGACACTGTAGCAAGGCCGGTAGAAGTTATAGGGCCTGGGCCTGTGATAGGTCCAGTCGTACACATGCTGTTGGCAAATGCACGAGACGAAGGTCCGAAGTAACCAGTTCCAGAGTTAAGTCCTACTGGAGTTAGTACTGCGGCGGCATTCGTGTTCTGCCATCTAATAACGGCCGCCTTAGTAATAGAACCAAAGTAATTGGTCTCACTACCAGGTGAACCGGCACCAGACGAGGCAAGAACAGCGCCGTGAGCATTGAGGTACCTCTGCAAGTCTAAGACCTGCGAGTTACTCATGCCTGTTGATAAATCTGTTGTGAAGTTACAAGACATTGAACCAGAACCAGAGCCTTGCATGGCTAGGAGCTGTGCTTGCAATGCCGCTATCTGTCCCAAGAGGGCATCAATCGTAGATTGAGTTGTCTGGGCTGCAACTGGAGAAGCAAGTGTGATTAACATTGCTACACCAACTGCGACAGAAGCGATCTTTGTAACTGCACCTTTAAGGTGTATTTTCATAATAATCGCAATTAATAATAAATCGTTGATAACTTTTAACAAGCCTTTAACACTCACACAAACGAGTGCCAAGTAAGCTGACAATAATTGGGAACTATTCAATTTTCAATGACCTCCAAGTTCTGTATATCGTCGGAAGAACAGCCTACCGATAGCTCTTTGCTAATCGGACTACATACCTGTGGTTTATTATATAGGTATGTAGAGCTAAACGGAAATACTTGTGTGGATAAACAAGAAGCTCTATAACTTATTGACGTATAGACCTCCATATCCTTACTGAATAATCATATCCAGACAAGCCACAGAACCTGCTAAAACTAGCATATTATTGGCTTACAGTCAATTGGTCTATGTTCAGCCTGACTTGGCCATAGAGTACCTACTCCAGCGCCTCTCACCCTCTCGCTTTAGCACACCTAACTCAACCATTTGGACTAAGATTCGTTGCAAGGTCTTATCACTACAGCCCTTTATTACTCCTGCCACGTCCCTAACATTAGAAGGGCCATTTTTACCTATAAAACTGGCTATTTTAGCCTGTCTTTCGTCACCAGCGCTAGAATGACTATCCCCCCCAAGGCCCCTCCGATCCATCTCATTTCTACTATTAAAGGTACTAAAGCCGACACCTAGGCCCTTATTAGCATCTGCGCCTTTTAGTCTACCCGTTAATTCGTTCCTGCTATTATCACTCGGTTCAACTAAGTGAGTATAACTAGGCAGTTCTCTCATAATCTTTTCTAAATCATAAGTGCCTAACTGTGTCTCAACTCTTGTTGACTTCTCAAGGTCATTTATTAAGGACATTATTTCGTCCCTTATCAACTTCTCCTGCTCAAGGTCAAGAAAATTAGTAATAACTAAAAGTCGTATTAAGGACACGAGCCTGTTTGCTTTGTCCTTAATGACCTTTAGATTATCCCTATCTGTGACTGGACTTGTATTCATATAGGACAACGAAGCCTCCTGCATAGTTATAGCATGTGACCTTATGTTCCATCTTAGGGGCTCGTGACTGTCTAGATGGCCGGTAAACCAGTAAATGGCCGAGATGACCCTATTTAGTCTATCAGCTATCTGACTCTTGTTAGTTGTGACTAAGTTGAGATTGGTGTTGTCCATTAAAATATTCTCTGGCCTTTATCTAGGTTCTGCCCCTTGCTCTTATGAGACATGCTACTGTCCTATGAAAATCTTGGTTGCCTACTTCAAGGTCAATTATAATCCTTAAAAGGACGCGATGCAAATATCCACTATCCACTTGCTATTTTAGACATATAGTCTGCTACAATTAGGATATAAGTCATATAATAAAATGAGTTCTGGGAAAAAAGGTAAGTCAAATATAAGCACGAAGGACACTGAACCAAGGATAAAGGACGAGGTAAGGCATAGTATATATGGCATATTGGCAATATCTATTTCTGTAGTCCTTTTCTTAGCTTCTCTTAATCTGGGAGGTGCTGTTGGTGGCTATACTTATGGGGTCCTGCATTACTTATTTGGAGCCGGTTTTTACCTGCTACCTGTTGCCCTTATCATTCTGGCTGTATCCTTCTTCCGTTCTTCAAGACCCAGGATTGTGCCCATTAGAATGGGAGGCTTGCTATTGTTTCTCCTCTCTGGTCTAGGGCTTATAGAGCTTGTCCTTCAGACCAATACAGCGGGTGTTGTAGGACATGCTGTCGCAAGTTTGGGTCTTAAGGCCTTCGGGGCGGCAAGTTGGGTGATCTTCATCGGGGGTCTGGGGATATCGGGGATCCTCTTCTTTGAGACTTCTATCACCCTTGCCCCAGTACTAGAGTGGTCTCGCAAGAGAGCTCTTGCTCGGGAACAAAGTAGATTAGCCAAACACAACGAAGAGCCAGATCTAGGTGATAATGATCTAGATGATGACCAAGTTGATGTAATTACTTCAGAACCCGAAATGAGTGCTGGTTCCGAAGCGACAACCCCCAAAGCTACTAATACACTTTCTAGTCTCTTGGGGAGGAAAAAATTAATCGAAGACGAACTTAGAGAAGAGTTTGTACCTATGGTGCGGGCAGACCTTAGCCCGTATACTCCGCCCCCTTCAAGTCTCTTGAGTAGAGATTCGGGCAAGCCAGCGGCAGGCGACATTAAGGCCAATTCTAATATCATCAAACGCACTCTTTCTAACTTTGGGATAGAAGTTGAGATGGATGAGATCTCTATCGGGCCCTCTATTACCCGTTACGCCCTCAAGCCAGCCGAAGGAGTTAAACTCTCGCGGATAGTAGCTCTGCAAAATGACCTTGCTCTCTCTCTTGCCGCTCACCCCTTGCGAGTTGAGGCCCCTATCCCCGGTAAGTCACTTGTAGGGATTGAAGTCCCTAACAGTATCAAGACTACTGTCCGCCTCGGCACCATGATTGATGATCCCGCCTTCAGGGCAAGCGACAAGGCCTTGCTAGTGCCCCTTGGGAGGAACATCTCCGGTGGAGTCCAATTCGCCGATATGGCGAAGATGCCTCATCTGCTTATAGCCGGGACCACAGGCTCGGGCAAGTCGGTAAGTATCCATGCTCTAATCATATCTTTACTATATAGGAATTCGCCAGACAATCTGCGCCTCCTTATGATTGACCCCAAGCGAGTGGAACTTACAATGTATAAGAACATACCTCACCTGCTGACATCGGTAATCACTAATCCCAAGAAGGCCATCCTCTCCCTTAAGTGGGCCGCTAAGGAGATGGATAGACGTTACGACATCCTAGAGGCCGAACAGGCACGCGATATTAAGTCTTACCACGAGAACATCTACAACCCAGCTCTAGAGGGGTACAACAAGAAGGTTGCAGGTGGAGCGCTGGAGGACGAGCAACGAGCTAGGCTCATCTCGGAGCTACCCGAATCTATGCCCTACATTATGATCATCATTGACGAACTTGCCGATATTATGAGCACTTACCCCAGAGAGCTTGAGTCGGCCATAGTGCGTTTGGCCCAAATGTCTAGGGCTGTGGGTATCCACTTGGTGCTCTCTACCCAGCGACCATCAACAGAGGTTATTACCGGTCTCATCAAGGCCAACGTGCCTTCGCGGGTAGCTCTTCAAGTACCCTCACAGATTGACTCACGCACTATTATAGATATGCCGGGAGCCGAACGTCTCCTTGGAGCTGGCGACTTGCTCTACCTATCAGGCGAGACCTCTAAGCCCACCAGACTGCAGTCGGCCTTTGTCTCGGAAGAGGAAGTCAAGAAGGTGGTGGCCTTTATCGTAGGCAATAATGAAGGGTTAGCTGAAGAAATTATTGACATGGGTCCCAGCTCGGAGGCTAGCGACCGTAGCTCTAGCTCAAGTGACTTCGGTGACGAAGCTAGCGGTGACGATGACACATTATATGAAGAGGCCAAGGATATTGTTATCCAAAGTGGTAAGGCCTCGTCTTCGCTTCTCCAACGCAAACTTAAGGTCGGCTACGCTCGAGCGGCCCGCTTACTTGATATGCTTGAAGAGCGTGGAGTTGTAGGCGTTGGTCAAGGGGCTAAGCCAAGAGAAGTCTACTCTGGTAGTAGCGCCACGGATGAATACGCGAATGAGTTCGACAAGCAGGAATCAGCTAATCAAGACGAACAATGAGACCAGGAAGTTTATTAAAACTTGTGGCCATTGGGAGCTTGGTCCTCGCAACCCTTATCTTTGCCCTGTTTAAGACTCAAAATTTGCTGACTGGGAACAAGCTTACAATTCTCGCTCCAACCAGTGGCACTACCTTAAGCGAGGCCTACGTAATCATACGCGGACAAACTTCGGATAGCTCTTTACTTGTGGTCGGCGGAGCCAAGGTCATACCGGCTAGGGACGGGACCTTCGAACAACAAATGCTCCTCGGTCTAGGGTATAATAGAATTGAAATTAGATCTGTGGATCGTTTCAACAGAGAGAGCAAAGAGTTGTTAGAACTTATATACAAACCCAATGGCAAGCAGGTAGACAAAGGTGTAGCTTTATCAAAAAATATATGATGAGAAAACCTAAAGCAGAGAAAGCGACCAAAGGCACAGACAGTAGCGTTGAGGATACACTCAAGCAAATCCAAAACAAGTTTGGTGAGGGCTCTATCCTTATGTTGGGCGAACGCCCCAAGGTAGGCGTGGACGCTATACCCACCGGCTCTCTTGGGCTAGATATGGCTCTGGGCGTAGGAGGTATGCCTAGGGGGCGCATTATTGAGATCTATGGACCAGAATCATCCGGCAAGACTACCCTCTCTTTGCATGTAGTGGCCGAGGCCCAGAAGAAGGGTGGCATATGTGCCTACATAGACGCCGAACACGCCATGGATCCAGAATATTCAAAGAAGCTTGGAGTAGACATTGATAAGTTACTTATATCTCAACCTGATTACGGCGAGCAGGCCCTAGATATTACCGAGAGCTTAGTGCGTTCGGGCAAGATAGATGTCATCGTCATCGACTCTGTAGCTGCTCTTACGCCTAAGGATGAGATCGAGGGAGATATGGGCGACTTCCATGTGGGTAAGCAAGCCAGGCTAATGAGTCAGGCTCTGCGCAAGCTCACCCCCATAGTGGCCAAGAGTAAGTGCTTGGTGATATTTATTAATCAAATCCGGATGCAGATTGGGGTTATGTTCGGCAACCCCGAGACCACTCCTGGAGGTAAGGCCCTCAAGTTCTACGCCTCGGTGCGCCTAGACATACGTCGCATTGCCCAGATTAAGAAAGGTGAAGAAACTGTGGGCGGTAGGCACAGAGTTAAAGTGGTTAAGAATAAGGTGGCAGCCCCATTCAGGCAAGCCGAGTTTGATATTCTGTACAACGAAGGTATAAGTCCCGAAGGCGAGCTCTTGGCCCTTGGAGAGAAGTACAAAATAATCAGCAAATCAACTGGTGGCAGTTATGAGTACTCTCCCACAGACAAAGAGGGCAAGAGCACTGGGGAAGCAATTAAGATGGGCAGGGGCTATGATGCGGCCCGTCAATATCTTAAAGACAACACTAAACTCAAAACAGAGCTAACCAAAAAGATTAAGGATCAACTAACCAAACAGTAATAAGTATCCCGAAGGGTAACCCTTCGGGAGCTTTCGCAAAGAAAATAAAAGACCAACTCGCCACCGCGTAACTTGCATAGCATACTGGGTGTTATACATATCGGACACGGTCACTATGGGGCCCTATGGGGCCTGAGCCCGAAAGGAGATAGCGTGAGAAAAGAAGAGTATGAAGGTAGCGCGCAAAAAGAGTCTGATGATTTTTTTAGCGACTCACGAAGGGGTGGCACTGGGCGCCTGGCAAAGCTCCACAAAATTGAGAGGGGTGAGCTTCCGCCTTGTGGACCTCCGGAGCTTGTGGCTCTGTGGCACATCAAGAAAGCCAACGAAAGCCTTGATGAGGTGTACAGAGCTTTCCAAAAGTTGCCTATTGGAACTTTCATAGGCCTTCAGACAGGAGGGAGAGACTACCTGGGCAGTTTAATCGACAGGGCTGGGGGTGTGCATCTGCGAAATTATCAAGGAGAACCGTTTGTCTCTTCGCCTCGACCCCGACAATTAGAAGTAACCAGAACTCCCGAAGGGTAACCCTTCGGGATTAGAGCTCTAGACCAAATCGCTTACAGTTCTCAGCCCGAAGGGTAACCCTTCGGGATTAGAGCTCTACTTTTGCTCTTTTTAGGATGCCTGATAGTGTGCCTCTTTTGAGTGCTTTATGGAGAGGGACTATCAAGACTATAGGTTGCACTTCATCTGGACTAATCTTTCTTAATTTAACGTGGCTACCTTTTTGACTTATCACCGTAAAACCATTCTTAGTTAGTATTTTGACTAACTCTTTGCCAGAGATTTGTGGCAATCCGCTAGGCATTAACCTCAATTGGCACAACAAAGGCACGCGATTTAGCAGTGTAGAATTCTGCTAAATTACTCTTAGGTTCGTCTTCTATATAAAGTTCAATTGCCTCCTTGGCCATAGCTACAGCCTCAGCGATGGTTTCTCCTTGTGTATAACATCCAGGCAAATCAGGCACAGACACACTATAGCCACCCTTGACCTCCTCGGTCAAAATGATATTAAAATTCAAAATCTTTCTTACTTTTCTGACTTGGCTCATTGCACAAGCATACAAGCAGAAGCATAGATTTGTCAACTTAGCTAACTAGAAGGATGCTATGAGGGCTCTTTCTCTACGGTAGATGAGGTCGTACGCTAGCCATACAAGAGCTAATAGTGTGGCCACAATAAGCACTTGGACTATTATTTTTGTACTTGTAAAAGCCGAGCCAAAAAAGTTAATGTTGCCAAATAGATCTATACGACCAGGGGCATTATGGAAGACCGAGGCCACGAAGACCTTCTGACCGATGCCCCACAGACACATACTTGCGATGTAAAACTTGACCGCAAAGGGCGAAAGAATCCTTCTCAAATAGGTTACTATATAAACCCTTCTCATAATATTCTTCCCCAACTGACTATTTATTTTTGTGTTTATTGTACTCATATCTATTTCTAATACCTAGTACCTGACAACTAATACCTACTTGATAACTTCTCGTTTATCTTTTTAAACTCCTTCTTGGCTCTATGGATGCGAGTCTTAACAGCCGAGACACTTGTGCCAAGCTCTATCGCTATCTCTGCCTGTGGCAAGTCGTCTATAAAGTGGAGTGAGAGCACGCGGGCCAAGGGCTCAGGCATGCGCGAGAGCACAGATGAGACGACGTCTTTGAAATTGTCCTTCTCACTCTCAAGGTGCGAATGGTCTGGAGCTAGAGCCAATAGCTCGTCATCTATTACTGCCACCATCTCTCCCCTTCTTTTTAACTTTTGATACTCGGTAAAAGTTGTGTTCATAAGTATCCTATACGCCCACGAAGAGAAGCTTGCCCCTTCTTGTGGCGTGAACTTGCGCCCATATACGTATATCTTGGTAAAGGTCTCCTGGACCACGTCCTCCACCTCTACCCTATCGCCCAATATGCGTCTAGCCTTGCGCAAGAAGGGCTCTTGATATCTCACCACAATATGCTCAAAGAGTTTGGGCTCTATTATAGAGCGTGATAACACTTCCTCATCGGATAGCGCCTCTTGTTCTTGTTCTAAATTTCCTAAATATTGCACAATACTCATATCATACTCTATATGTTCTATATACACACTGTACACTGTAACTCAACAAACTAGCACCAAGTTGCAAACTAGTATAGCTCTATAAACTCCTCCGGGGTCATCTTTATATCAGCTAATATTTCTCGCAAAAGTCCCCTTCCAATACTTTCTCCTGCATGGATTGGCACAGAAGTTGTCCTGCCATCTAGATGCTTCAAAAATAAGTGTGAACCTTTCTGCCTCACTTCTTGAAATCCAATCCTACGGAGGAAACGGATTATCTCCTTTGCTCGCAAGGAGGGCAGGTGGCTCATACTAAGACCGTCTCCAAACCTACAAATGCCGGCTCACCAAGACTGATCTGATTTCTGTAAGCCTTATCTGTTTTAGCTACATCGAGGCACAGCTCGATAGACTCTCGTATACGCTTACGTAGAATATTGAGGTTCTTAGCTTGAGTATGACACCCAGGTAAGGATGGGACAGTGGCGACAAAAAAACCATCCTCATCTTGCCTAATTAGTACATTGAACTGTTTACTGTGTGCCATGATAGTGTGATTATATAACAATATGCGAGCGTTGCCAAATCTCTTACTAAGCCTAGGTTGCAAATGTGCGCAAAATGGCTTAAGATGGCTATACTAAACTAGTAAATAAATACGGTATGTTAGATTACAGTGAGATCAAACCCCATAAATTTATTGTTGTAGCAGATACGCCTTACGAAGTGCTTAGCTCGCACGTCTTCCGCAAGCAACAGCGCAAGCCAGTTAATGATACTAAGTTAAGAAATCTTATAACAGGTAAGGTGGCCGAAATTTCGTTCCATCAGAGTGAGCGAGTTGAAGAAGCGGAAATTGACACTCGTTCAGTCAAGTTTATATACTCGAAGAAGGCCAAACAATCTGATATTGGTGACGAGTACTGGTTTGCCGAAATAAGTGATCCCTCCATGCGCTTTATGCTTAGTGCCCAACAAGTGGGTACTGGAGGCAAATATATAAAGCCCAACGCCCTTGTAGATTTAATAGAATTTGATGGTAAGTTACTTGGAGTCAAGCTACCCATCAAAATAGAACTTAAGGTAACCGAGGCCCCTCCATCCATTAAGGGCAACACCGCCCAAGGGGGTAACAAAGTGGTAGTGCTTGAAACTGGAGCAACAGTAAACGCACCCCTATTTGTTAACGAAGGTGATGTAATTATTGTAAATACAGAAACAGGGGAATACGTAAGTAGAGTAAGCTAAGCCTTGATCTTAGTGAGCGATGAACGGCAGTAGGGCCAAGAAGCGGGCTTGCTTAATAGCCGTAGCAATCTTACGCTGATGTCTGGCACAGACTCCGGTAGAGCGCTTCTTACTTATGCGAGCATACGGGTCAAGATACTTCTTGAGAGTATCAAGGTCTTTATAATCTACATGGCTTACATTATTGACACAAAGTTGGCACTGCATAAATTAGGTATTAGTTGTTAGGTAATAGGTACTAGTTGATAACTAAAAGGGGATATCTTCAGGATTAAGCTCCTCATCAGGATACTCTGGGCCGGGCTCAGCTACCTTATCGGCTGGGGCGCTACCTCCACTTACTACCACATCTCCTTGGCTTGTGCTAGCCCCGCCACCAGAGCTCTTGGGGCCAAACTGGACCCGGTCAGCCACCACCTCGGTGCGGTACTTCTTCTCGCCTGTGCCCTTGTCATCCCAACTTCTTGTTTGCATCCTGCCCTCTATTAGGACTGAGCTACCCTTCTTGAGATACTGGGCAACAATCTCGGCTTGTTTGCCGAAGACGACTATATTGTGGTACTGAGTGTCCTCTTGCTTACGACCGTCACGATCCTTCCATACTCTATTGGTGGCAACTCCCATAGTGGTAACACTCGAGCCAGAGGGCAAGGCGCGCAACTCTGGATCGCGAGTGAGGTTACCAATAATAATTGCTTTGTTAAGATACATCCCGTTAGAAGTTAGTGTTAATTATTTGTAATGACATGTCTAGTGTATGTTGCTTGTATGCCCAATACTTCTAATGGGATACATTGACTGCCGAAGTACTAGCTATTAATGATTCCACCTCTTTGTCAATCTGCTCTTCACTCACCTTCTCCTCTGTCCCTGCCTCGGACTTCTTGACTGGGAAGCGACGAGGGGGACGAGTACTCACCTTAGTATTGGCGTGGATAATCATATGCCTAATTATGTCACGATTTAACTTAAGCTCTGCATTAATACCATCTAACTTAAGCGGGTCAGCCATAAACTTGGTCCAACCAAAGTAACCTTGGTCAAACTTCTCACGCTTACCTCCTAGGGATCTCTCAATGGTGTAAGTAAGGCCTCGTAGCTTTGGGCTGTCAGACAAAGTGATACTTGCGCCATGCTTCTCGAGAACAGAGACAAGAGTGGCTGCCTCAACCGCTAGGCGCTCTTCAGCTATGGCAGGATTAAGAATATAGCCTATTTCGTAAGGATTACTACTGGTTACCTCGGCAATGTCTTTAATATCCTGTGTGCTATCTTTCATATATTTGTTCTGTGATATTAGCAGAATCTAGCCTATAAGGCAAATATTCGGCGGGCATTGGCTGTGGCCTGCTCCCCAACCTCCAGATGGGTTAAACCCCGGATTTCGGCTACTCGCTTTGCTACCTCGTGCACGTAGCTAGGCTCGTTGCGCTTACCCCTATGGGGCACAGGGGCTACATATGGCGCGTCTGTCTCGATTAAGTACATATCAGAGGGCACCATCTTAACCACCTCTAGTAATTCTTGCCCTCCAGTCTGTCCAACCTTAATTGGAAATGTAATAGTGCCAGGGAATGACAGTGCAAAATTTCGCTTGAGGAACTCCTGGGCCACGCTCCAATTACCGGCAAAGAAGTGAATGGTGCCCATGTTCAAATCGTAGCTTTTATATTGCGAATCAAGAATATCTAACAAATCTTGATAGGCCTCTCTGCAGTGGATCATAAGTGGTTTTCTTATCTCTTTGGCCAACTTTATGTGCTCAATAAACAAATTCTTTTGTCTCTCCTTCTCATCATCAATAGGCAACTTACTAAACTTACTTTGGACATAGTCTAGGCCACACTCCCCCACGCCCATTACAACCTTGCTCTTAGAGAGCTCTCTATACTTATCAATATCAAATATCTCATCTACTTGATCAGTTGGGTGCTGGCCAATAGTGGCCCACATTTTGTATCCATTCTCTCGCTCCTCACTATACTTCTCTGCTAAGGCAACAGCCAGCACACTCTCGGCGTAACTAGTCCCCACCGTAATAGTCTCAACTCCAGCCTCCTTCATACGCAAGATAGCCTCCTCCCGCTCGCCTGGTCCATCATATTGAGTATCAAACAAATGCGAATGCGTATCTATGAGCATGCTTGACTTCTGATTTATGTTTGATAAGATATTATGTATTAGGGCTTCGGCCTCCGAGATCCCGCCGCAAGGCGGGATCGATGTTTATACAAAACTCCTTAGCTTGTCTTCGACCTTTTTGTACTCTGCTTCAGCAAGTATATCGAGTTTTCTTAATAGGCGGTGACTACTTATAACTCTGATTTGGGTTAGCTTTACCCACACCTGACCCACCTTTGCACTCACCTTGCAATGAAATTTGTCGTCCTTCTCCTTGCTAGTTATTGGCAAAACTAATAATGTCTCCGTGTTGTAGATCTTAACAATCAATACCGGGCGTTCAAAATTGTCGTTCTTGCCATTAATTTCTGCTCCTATGTTAAGACCTAGGGCGCACCACCACACCTCGCGTGGATGGGCAAACACTCTCCTCGCCTCCATATCGATCCGTTTCTTTTCTGTATTCCACCTATCAAAATCCTTATCCATAGTTAGATTCTCTCAGATTTTACAACAGGAAGCAAAATAGCCCCCTCCCTCTCTCCCGGAGCATCATACTGCGTATCAAACAAATGCGAATGCGTATCTATGAGCATAGCTAGTCCTTGCGAGGGAAGAGGGGTTTTTCGAAGCTCTTGTTAGCCTTAACTGACTCTTTGATGAGCCTGACGGTGGTGGGTAGTATGGGGGTCAGCATACGGGCTATCTTGTATAAATCTATTACGAGATCAGAGATTATGTCTCTCCCTTTTTCGGGTTCGGTCTTTATGAGCTTGAAGGGCTGTGAGCTCTGGATAAGCGTATCTAGTCTGCCTATCTCACTCCAGATGTAGTCACAGGCTTTTTGTATCTCAAAATTACTCATGAGATCAGTGTAGGTGCTCGGCAACTCACTCTCACCTGGCTCCGAGGCGCGACCTCCTATGGAGGTCGGTACGCCGAGCAGATGCGACTCGGCCATTTTCATTATCCTACTAGCTAGATTACCTAGGCCGTTGGCTAGGTTGGCGTTGTAGGCTTCTTTAAAGCGCTCGAGGGTAAAGTCGCCGTCCTCAAATGGGCTAATCTCGCGAGCTAGGAAGTAGCGCAAAGCTTCTACACCTACTCCCTCGCCAAGCTCATCATACTCTGTAATCACAGCCAAGGGGTCTACTACATTACCGATAGTCTTGCTCATTTTGCGCCCACCACTTGTTATAAAGCCATGCACAAACAGAGATTTGGGAAGGGGTAACTTGGCTGATAAGAGCATGGCAGGCCAGATAGCCGCATGGAACCGCAATATGTCCTTGCCCATCATGTGCACATCTGCGGGCCAGAATTTATCAAAATTAGATTGATCACTAGTGCCAAAGCCAAGTGAGGTTATGTAATTAGTTAGAGCATCGCACCACACGTACATAACTTGTTCTGGATCACCAGGTACTGGTATGCCCCAAGCAGTGCTCTTAACCGGACGGGAGAAGCTTACATCGTCTAGCCCCCTATTAAGTTGAGCCAGGATCTCGTTTTTGCGTGCCTCTGGTTTGATAACTAACTCATCACCCTCTATAATCTTCTTCAACTTGTTTGTGTAATTTGAGAGTTTGAAAAAGTAGTTCTCTTCTTCAAGTTCCTCTGGGGCTTTATCGTGATCGGGGCACTTGCCGTTTAATAAATCTTCTGGCTTTTTAAAACTTTCGCAACCAATGCAATACAAACCCTTATAACTGCGCTTCTCTAAGTCTCCATTTGCCTCTAAGCGCTTCCAGATCTCACAAGCCCCTGGCCAATGTCTCTCCTTGTCTGATGTCTGGATGAAGTCATCTAACTCCACACCCAGCTTACCGAAAAGATTTTTGAAGCGCTCTCCCTGAGCCACTACGTACTCCCTTGTATCCTGACCTGCCCTGATTGCTGCTTGGGCCACTTTGTATGCATGGTCATCTGTACCACTTGATAATCGTGTTTCGTCCCCTATGACTTTGTGATAGCGCGCTAGAATGTCAGAAAGAGTAGTGGTGTATGCATGCCCCATATGCAAATCTGCATTTGGATAATAAATGGGAGTTGTAATGTAGAACTTACTACTCATGCGGACTTGGGTGGGGTATGGTCGCGAACTTCTCACGCTCAAGGTCGTTGAAGAGTTCCACCAATATAGTAGTAAGGGGCACAGCAAGAAGGAAGCCCAAGAAGCCGGCAAGCTTGCCTCCAATAAGTAGGGCTACAATCACCACAATGGGTGGTATGCCTACAATCTTGGTAATAACAAGAGGAGTAATCAAGTGATTCTCGAATTGTTGAATGATAGCATACAGACCAAGCACAGTTAGACCCAATGTGGGAGACACCGAAAAACCTACTAAGATAGCAGGGACAGCTGCAATGATTGGACCGAAGATGGGTATAATCTCAAGGAAAGCAGCCAGAGCGGCCAAGCTCGTGGCATAGGGCACGCCAAGTATAGTTAGGCCTAGATATACCAGCACTCCCACCACAATACCCAGCAGTAATTGACCCTGGAGCCACAGACCAATCTTGTTCTGGGTGCGCTTCCATAGTGATATGAAGTATTCCTCTTTTTCTTGAGGTATTATAACTCGCAAGAAATTCTGTATACCTTGCTCCTCAACCGCCAAATAAAATGAGATTACCAACACCAGGACAGCCGAGAGCGCTCCGCCAAAGATAATAGTTGCCGTCTGAAAAAAGCCTTTAGATAAACTAGCTAAGAATTCCCTCATTTCCACTATGGCCTCGCGTAAAGAGATAGTATCTACTAGCCCCCCGCCGGATAGAGACTCACTGGTAAGTGTATCCGGTATCACATTATCAAACTTGTATGTCTCAATATATGTGGGGAGAGTATCTGACAACTTTGATATTTCGGTTAGCATAGGCGGAACAAAGATAAGTGTCACAACCAAGAAGATTACTCCCGCTGATAGATAAATCATAAGTACCGAGATCACTCTAGGGATCTTGAACTTTGTAAGCTTACACACTCCAGGCTCTATGGCCGAGGCGATCACCAGAGCAGTCAGCAGTATCAGAATCACATCACGCACAAGGAACAAGGCTAAGGTAAGCACAACTACTAAAACAGCCTTAATAACTGAAGTTGTACTTAAGTGAAAGATATTCCCAGTCTCTTTCTTCATAATTATATTCTATCACTCATTTAAGCTTTTCTGAAAGGAAGGTGCAGAGGTCGTTTATGTGGACACGCTCTTGCTCACCACTGTCGCGATGGCGTACTGTTATAGTCCCCTTTTCAAGAGTGTCGAAGTCTATGGTCACACAGAAGGGGGTGCCTATCTCGTCTTGCCTGCGATAGCGCTTGCCGATGTTGCCGTTGTCGTCAAACACTAGAGACTGGAGACCAGAGGCTGGAGACTTGAGAAGCTGATACACTTCGCGGGCCTTGGCCACCAAGTCTGGCTTGTTCTTAAGCAAAGGAAAAACAGCTACTTTAATCGGCGAAAGTTTGGGAGCAAGTTTGAGATATACCCTCTTCTCTCCTCCCAACTCATCTTCAATATAAGCACTTGTAAGTATGGCCAATATTGTGCGATCTACTCCAAGTGAGGGCTCTATCACATGTGGCACCCATCTCTCACTAGTATCTTCGTCAAAATAACTTAAATCAACTCCAGAAGCCTTGGAATGTGCCAGCAGATCAAAATCGGTGCGATAAGCAAGTCCCCACAACTCTCTCCTGCCAAAGGGATAATCAAACTCAAAATCAATTGTCCTCTTGCTATAATGCGCTCTGTCCGTGTCCGTTACCTCAAGCTCGTGCACAGAGCCTAGGTCAAGACCGATTGACTTGGCAAAATCGAGCATAATAATGCGCCACTCTTCAAAGGCTCTTTGCCAATCATCTGGCTTAACGAAGTACTCTATCTCCATCTGTTTGAACTCTCTCTGGCGAAATAGGAACTCCCTGGGGGCGATCTCATTCCTGAAAGCCTTGCCGATTTGGGCCAAGCCGAAGGGTATGGCTGGGTGGAAGGCGTCAATAATATTTTTGTAATTAACGAACATCCCTCCAGCCGTCTCGGGGCGCAGGTAAGCCTCTGTTGTCTCCTTACCTGCGCCCACAGTAGTCTTGAACATGGTGTTGAACATTTTACCGTCAGAGAGTGGGTCAGCGAAGGTGGCAACATGGCCCGAAGCTTCCCATGCTCGTGGGTTCATAACAATCGCTGCATCTATGGGGTACATATCCTCACGACTATTTACAAAGGTACTAAACCATACTTGTTTAAGATTCTCCTGCAGAGCTACCCCAAGTGGACCATAGTCATATGTGCCGGCCAGACCGCCGTATATTTCAGAACCAGGGAAGATAAAGCCTCGCCTCTTGCAGAGGCTTACTATTTTCTCTAATTTGTTTTCCTCTTTGTTTTGTTCCATCTAACCTAATTCCTGATAACTAGTACCTAATAACTATTATTGCGAGACCTTAGACCAACCTTCTTGGAAATTAGGGTCGGTAACTATCCTCATATCTACAGTATTCACACTAGCCGACAAGTCACTGCCCGTAAAGAGGTCCCTACCCACTACTTGCACATTATTAAGCAGAGGCAAGGACTGACCCAGATGGGTGATCGAGGGTAGAAGGGCAAGCTGGAACGACACTTCCCGGACCGGCGCATCACTTGCCCGGGCAGGCACATTACCCACCAGCCACGATAACTCTCCCTTGGAGCTATCATAACGCACGTCTGAATCTGAAGGTAAGAAGGTCCCCATAAAGCGCATATAGGTTGGCAGGATGGCACTTACTCGCACACTGCCCAGATCGTTGGAGGTATTAGAGATTGACCAAGTGAGAGTGTAGCTAGTCTCTGTATTAACAAGGGGTGGCATAGGGCCCGTATTAACAAGGGGTCCGCCAGAGTATACCGCCCTAGCTGTTAGCCCAAGTCTAGTGTCTACTCGGACCTTCTTGCGCACTACCGAAGTTACAAGCGCACCAGGGGCACCATCTACCACTCTGTTCGCCTTGAAGGTGATCTCAATGTCGATGTAAGGATTCTTTATGCCCAGTGAGTTAAGTGCGCCTGTTGACAGGGTAGCAAGGTCAAAGCTAAGGTGACTCTTTGACCCTGACTCAAGTACGGCTAGAGTTGGCTCACTAATCCTCGTCCACGATATTGTATTATCAAGTGACCGATACGCGCCAGTAAGGGCAGTAACACTGGACTGATCAAGGGCATTGCCAGCGAGCTTCACACTGAGCTCGGCGTTAAGTAATTTGTCTGGAAGATTGTTGGTCCAATTAATATCACCTCGGATAGTATTGGCCGCCTTTACCACTACGTCGGAGCTATCACTCCCAATTAAAGTTAGGCCAAGATCTACAAAAGCCCGACGCATAGTAAGTGATAAGTCGCTCTTGGTGTAAGGTACAGCGATCACGTCCTCACGTTCTTGGTTGGCCACGCCAGTAGTGACACGGAAAAGCTTCTTCTCTTCATCCTGGCCTCCTAAGATGCCCGTAATCCTAATCTGCCTTTTTTGGCCACTTACTAACGTACCTAGGTTCCAGACATTGTTACCAAAGAAAGGTTTGGGGGTGGCAGAGATAAAGCGGAATCCGGAGGGATAATTAACATTTAACAAAATATTGGGAAGAGGATTATCTGTACCCGCTACTGCCCCAATCACTATATCAACTTGACTATCTGTATTAACCTCACTTGGCGCATCTATAGACACTACAATTGGAGATGAGGTCACCAAGACTTTGTACACCTTCTTCTTATCAAAGATAGCGTTGGAACCAGCTGTTCTATATTCCAGTGAGATCGCAATACTCTGTTCGCTTCCAGCCTCGGCAAACAAGATCGCCTTAATGCTCTCGTTCCTTATCTCCCCTTTCTTGATGTCACCAAGATTCTTCCTGTAGCGGACAAGGCTCTTCTCTAGATTGCCAGCCTCGCGTGTACCCTCAGGGAAGGTAATTGCTAGATCCACAGTCTCAAGATCAGTTGGATTATTATTAGCAATCAATATACTAAGAGCAAGCTCCTCGCCCCCACCAATTGAAACCGGCCCTTTAATGGCAAGCTCGAGGTTATCGGAAGAAACTATATTGGACCCCGTAGAGACAATATAATAAGCAGCCACACTTGCAAGCAAGAAAAAGCAAAGGGCAAAAACAAAAAACTTCTTAAGAAACTGGGTCGACAATAAGCTCTTACTCATACTATCTTCATGAGGGACAAAGTTTTGTGCAGTCTCATTGTGGGGCAAGGAAAAGCTGGTCCTACTAAGATCAACCTTAAAGTCGCCTTTTGCATATAACTTTTTATTAAGTTCATCTACAAGTCCTCCGTCTTTATCCATAATTGCATTATAACACTTTTTTGTTACAAATGGCTTACGTTCAAGGCCTGATTAATAGCGCGCATAATCTCTGCTCTATCACCATAGCCTACGCCCTTGGCCACATAGCCCAGTCTATCTAGAGCTCGAAGCGACAGCATGCTCTCAAGTCTGTCGGACTCAAGGGATGGCCAGACTAACTTGGTGGTCTGTATGTAAGAATCTGCTAATTCGTCAAAGAGTTCTACGTGAATATCCTCTACACCTACGAAGCGCGAGAGTAGGCTGAAGACGCCCGAATATGCCCGAGCATGGTAGAAGTTATCCTTGCCCACAAGCATTTCTTCTACCCCTATTATACGCCAATACTCTTTACCCAGCACAAGTGTTACTTTTATATAAGTGCCCCCCTCCAAGTGCATCCGGAGTTTACCTCGTAGCTCGCGCACCGAACGGGCATAAGCGTGCACTAGACCAAGCTCGCGAGTAAACAAGTAGTAGACACGTGAGCTCTCGCCCGTGTCTCGCGAGCCCAGCAAGAAAGCTGATGTTGTATATACTTTGTAAGCCATAGGGTAGGTACTAGTTTTTAGGTATTAGGTATTAGTGTTACCTGCCCGACTACATTCAGGCGAGGGTACTAGGTATTAGATTTTGGTTACTTTTAATTCTTCACCGAACTCGATATTGGTGGAGTTTGTTGTTCTTTTGATCTCTTCCCCATACTGAGGGGTCAGACCCCTCAGTGATTCTGGTAGAACGAGTAAGATCTTGTCGCTTGGTTGGAGGTTTAGCTCTTTGCGCTTGTCTTGCACCTCCCGCACCAAGTCGCGCATCTCCCCTTCTAACTTAAGCTCTGGCGTTATAGTGGTATCTAATAACACATCGCTCTCGAGTTTGTCATCAAAAACTATTTCTTTAACATTCACTTCGTCTTTGATCAATCTCAGGTATTCTTCCTTACCATTTAACATTAAACTTTTAACATTTAACATATTCAGTGGCTGACGTACTTTTATATCCGCCTTCTGGCGAGCCTCCAAGGCAAGAGTTACTACATCACGGGTCATTCTCATATTCTCAAGAAGACCAGCCTCCTCCCCTTTCCCCGGGGTTAAACCCCGGGGTTGGGTCCAACTCTCTAGATGCACACTCTCCTTTTGCTTACCCTTGGTTACATCTTGATACATCTGTTCGGCAAAGAAGGGTGCCATGGGCGCAAGCAACTTGGCCACTTCAATAAGAACAAATTCTGTAACAGAGACAACTTGAGCCACCTCACTCTTATCCTCGCTCTTAAATCTATCTCTCGAACGTCTAACATACCAAGTAGACAGGTCCTGCACAAAAGCTCGCAAATCCCGCACTGGCTCAAATAGTTTGTAGCTATCTAAGTTGTTGGTCACAGACCCAACCACCTCAGTAAGTCTCGCTAGGATCCACTTATCTAGAATGTTTTCTGACTTATTTGGTTCGATTCGTTCTACATCTTGCTCATACATTGCATATAGTGCGTAGATATTAGTGAGGGGATTCCACAGCTTCTTAACTATCTCGTCCACTGTCTTCTCGTCAAAGTTCTTGGAGTCGCCAGGTTGGTTAACTGAGTACATCCACAAACGCAATGCGTCCACACCATACTTGTCCATCATCTCCCAAGGATTAACCACGTTACCAATAGACTTGGACATCTTCTTGCCTTCAGCATCCAAGATGTGCCCCAAGCAAATCACGTTCTTATACGGCGCACCTTTGCCCATTAACACACCTACAGCAAGCAGGGTGTAGAACCAGCCACGGGTTTGATCGATGGCCTCTGAGATAAAGTCAGCAGGATAACCCGCACCCTCCACCCAATCCTTGTTCTCAAACGGATAATGATCCTGAGCAAACGGCATCGCTCCAGAATCAAACCACACATCCATCACCTCTTTTGTACGGACCATCTCTCCCCCGCACCCGGCCTCCTCGCACTTAAGTTTGATCTTATCTATATATGGCCTATGCAAGTCTAGTTCGTATTCAGAGTTGTGCGACAAGGGCACAAAAGGCAAATTGCGCACTTCTGCATTTCGCATCTCTGGTCTCCCTCCAAGTTGTTTTACGAATTCCTCATTGCTCATGCCCTGAGCCGTGCGTTCCAAGGTAAACAGAGGATAACCATGACTAAGTATCAAAATATTCTTGCCTTGATACTTGGCCTCAATGCCATAAATAAACTCTGCCATGCGCAACTTGACCTCACGGAACGATTCCCCACCTCCTGGAGAAGGTTTGTAGAATAAATCTTTATTTGTCTCAAAGTAGGCATGGTGCTCTGTCCATTTCTTTCCTTGAAAATCCCCTGCCTGTACATCGTTTAGTCTTGGGTCTATTAGGACCTGCGAAGCATCTAGACCCAAGGCTTCCCTAACTATCTCGCCCGTCTCCCTTGCGCGCACAAACTCTGATGTAATGACCAGGTCAATTTTTGCCTTCTTTAGCTTTGGCACTACTGCCAAAACACCTTCTTTGCCCTCTTTTGTAACATGATAAGGATCGCCCGGACTACCGCTTACTATCCCGTTGATATTTTTGTTATCTGTTGAGTTATTCTCTGCGTGGCCGTGGCGCATTAGATAGTACTTATTGCCTGACTTAGAGGCCTTGCTTCTAAGTTCCTCTACCGAGCCAATTACTTCTCGCTTGTCGCAACTTGCACACTCCCATGCAGGCAAAGGTGTACCCCAGTAGCGCTCACGCGAGATAGCCCAATCCTTAGCCTCTTTAAGCCACTCGCCGAAACGCCCATCGCGAATATGGCTCGGCTCCCAATTAATCTTGGCATTTTCCCTCTGTAACTCTGCTCGCAACGACGACATCCTTATGTACCAAGAGTCTCTTGCGTAATAAATTAGAGCTGTCTTACATCTCCAGCAGTGTGGATACGAGTGTTTATACTTTTCCTTTTTAAACAAAAGTCCTCTGTGCGCAAGGTCTTTGATAACATCCACCGCCGTAGATTCATCACGCACAAACTTACCAGTGAGAAAATCAGTGCCCTCTACAAAAGTACCGTCAAGATTAACTAGGTGAAACTTGGGTAGGCCAACCCTAGTACCCAGCTCAAAGTCCTCCTGTCCGTACATTACCGCTGTATGCACTATTCCTGTACCATCCACAGTGGTTACGAAGTCGGCTGGATAAACCTTGTAGGCATTTTGCATCTGCTCGCCCTGCTCCTCCCCTATTAGGTTTTTAAGATAAGGATAAAGTGGCTCATACTCAAGCCCAACAAGCTCTCTCCCTAACATGGTAGGCAAGTCTGGTTTAACAACCAGAGAAACTCCATCTTTCTCAAATGTTTTTTGAGCCAAGGACTCGGCTAATATGTAATATTCATTATTTGTTCTTTCGATGAAATATTTTATATCCTCGCCCACAGCTAGACCTACGTTGCCGGGGAGTGTCCACGCTGTTGTAGTCCAGGCAAGCAAATACACATTACCACTCAAGCCGATCTTTTCTGGATTTTTAACTTTAAACTTAACGTAAACAGCTAAGTCTGTTATGTCTTGATATCCCTGGGCGAGCTCATGTGAGGAGAGAGCCGTGCCACAACGTGGACACCAAGGCACAACCTTGTAATCTTTATACAACAGATCCTTGCCATCTACCTTTCGCTCATTTATTTTTGAAACGATGTTCCAAAGTGACTCAATATATGAGTTGTGATAAGTAACATATGGATTCTCTTGGTCTACCCAATACCCAATCCGATTAGTAAACTTCTCCCACTCCTCTACGTGTTCCCACACACTCGATCTGCACTCCTCATTAAACTTGGCGATACCATAGCTCTCAATTTCTTTCTTGGACTTGAGACCTAACTTCTTCTCTACTTGTAGCTCCACTGGCAAACCATGCGTATCCCAACCTCCCTTGCGACGCACATGATAACCCTGCATTGTTTTGTAGCGAGGGATGATATCTTTAAAAGCCCTAGCCTCCAAGTGGTGTAAGGCAGGTGCAGCATTGGCAGTGGGAGGACCTTCATAAAATACAAATTCTGGTTTACCAGCAGTCTGCTCAAGACTCTTCTCAAATATCTTATTATCTTGCCAAAACTTAAGAGTCTCCTCCTCACGCATAGCTACCTGTCCGACTGCGTCGTTCGGGCGGGCCTCACTCTTATTGACCAACTCTTTATTGTCCGGCTCGTTAACAGTCATAAGCTCAAATATAACACATCAGAGCCCTCCCTACATCTTATCTGGTGCAGTAATGCCCAATACCCAGAGGGCGTTTTTTAGTATCTGGCGGGTGGCATCTACTAGGGCTAGCCTACTGGCTGTGGCAACTTTATCTGCCTCGTCTATGACCTTCTCTTTGGCATAGTAAGAGTTAAAGCTACTGGCGAGCTCTAGTAAGTATGTGGCAATTGTTTGGGGCGCCAAGTTCTCCACCGCTTTAGCCAGCACATCCGGATATCTCACCAGCATCCGTGATAGCTCACTTAGCGGACCGTCGGCTAAGTTGGGGGTAGCTGGGGTTATGCCTAAGGCTTTGGCTTTGCTCAAGATTGAGACGGCTCTGGTGTGGGCGTACTGCACATATGGCCCCGAGTCGCCCTCTAGCGAAAGGGCCTTCTCACGGTCAAAGATAATATCTTTACCCGGAGCTTGCTTGAGGATGGAGAACTTGATAGCACCCACAGACACGGCACTCGCAATATTATCGCGATCGGCATCTGTTAAGCCCTCACGATCCTTGGTCTTCTCGCGTACACTTAGTTCTAGCTCGCCAAGTAGTGACTCGCCTGTGACTACGTTACCTGTGCGCGAACTCATCTTGCCACTCTGCAAACGCATCATGCCGTGCGAGATGTGCGTGAGCTTACATGCAAACTCGGGGTACAGGATCTCGGCCGCTTTAAAGATAACTTTAAAATAATCGTTCTGTTCGCTAGCGGTAATACTAATAGATGTATCAAAGGGCGAGAGCTCGTTCTTCTTCACCACTAGTCCCAAGTCCTTGGCCTCGTAGGTAGGCAAGCCTTCGCTCGTAATAAAGACGCGGGTATGTAGGCCAGACTTCTCCTCGGGGAAAACAACTGCCCCCTCACTCTGTACAAAGAGGCCACTATCAATGGCTCGGCGGCAAGCATCCAAACCTTTATCTACCACTTCGCTCTCGGCAATAAGATAATCAAACTCACTACCCAGCTTCTTATACAAAACTTCAAAATGCTCCATACTCCACCTTCGTCCGAGCATGTATAAATCTAATATTTCGCCAGGAGTTTTGTTATAAATCTGCTTGTTGATTGCTTTAACATCTTCTAACACGTCCGGATTCTCTGCCTCTTTAACTCCAAATGCATATGCCTTTCCTAAGAAGTCTGTCTTAGTAACTATGTCTGCGCTGTGTTCGGGCATGGATTGCTTGTTCTCGCGCATGCCCCACACAGCTTTGGCGATCGCCAAGCCTACATCCGAGAAGTAGTTGGTGCGGGCTACTATTGCTCCAGCACTCTCATGCAGGCGGGCCAAGCTCTCGCCGATAGCATTGCTCATTAAGTGGCCGATGTGGAATGGCTTCATGACATTGGGATCCGTATACTCAATCATTACTCTTGCCCCGCGAAGCCCTCCGGGCATAGTGGGGTTCGCCCAACCAAACTTATCTTTCTCTATTGCAGTCTTTTGCAAAACACTAGCATAGTGCTCGG
>CAYGDD010000007.1:0-27278 GCA_964348575.1 uncultured Candidatus Saccharibacteria bacterium
ACCCAGGAATGAAAAGGTTTCCGACAAAGTAACCGGCGACACCGATGCCGACGATACCTCCACGTCCGACTGCTGTGTTGTCGCGTATCCGTCCGCCTGCGCCTGTCTGGGCACCGGGGAAGGGCGCAACGAATGTCGGATGGTTATGCGTCTCCGCGGTGCAGGTGATGTGAACCACCTTCTCGAAGATTCGCATTTCCGAAGGCTTGCCCGGAGTGACTGGTAGGATCAGGCGTGTGCCGAATCCATTGATCACACCGGCGTTGTCTCTGAAGGCAACGAGGCTGCAGTTTTCACTGCCGAGATTTTTCAGCGGTTGCTGAACGATCTCAAATAGAGTCTCCTGCATTGGCGTTCCGTCGATGACGAGACTCCCTTTGAAGTACCAGTGCCGGCTGTGCTCGCTGTTCGCGTTGCCCAGCTGGAGCAATTCGACATCGGTCGGATTCCTGCGAAGGACTTCCACAAAGAGATGATGGTAGTATTCGAGGTCCCGGGCATCCATGCCAAGGCCAAGCGCACTGTTCATCTCCTCGAGCACAGCAATTCCCTGACCCATGAGATCTACACTGCGGACAGATTCCGGCGTGGTGCCGGTGTCAAAGCTCTCAATACCATTCGGGTAGTGTTGCTCGGTCATCCGATCAAGACGAGTCTTGAAGATGCCAGACGACTGGCCGTTTCCGGTAGCATAGCGGTGAGTGCGTTCGATGCGTGTGATTTGCCGAAGCCCCATGGCCTGGCAAATCGATACGGCGTTCGACGAGAACGGAGTCTCGATCGAAAGTCGGGGTCCGATTTCCACAGCTTCTGAAGCCGTGATGTGAGATTTGATTCCGGTATTGCCGGGCTCGAACGTTTCTGCGATGAGCCATTGGAGCCGTTTGAGCTCCAGCTCGGACAGTGGGCCTGTGGTTTCGATATAGAAACCAAGGTCTAGCCCACCGCTGATCTGACGATACATGGAATAGATCATGGCTTCTCCTTCTTTTATTGTTTAACGTTTGTGGTGTCAAAGAACCATACACCCACATAAAGATGTGCTGAACGTACATTACTAAAAAAAAGCTTTAAAAGCAATTCGTAGGGCAGTTGTTCTACGCAGTCGGGTGCGAGTTCGACTGTATAGCACAATTCTGTCAGAACAACGGCTTTAACGTCATTCCGGTCAAGGAAGAGTGCGCCGTCCACACAGAAGGACAAGATCTCAACCGCCATCAGGTTAGCTGACGCCACTTTCTTCCGGCCCGCCCGTTCCCACCGTCAACTGACGGAAGGAGCAGGCGGGCTTTTTATATACTTAAAGTTGAAAAAGTGTCAAAAAATGGTAATATTCACTCACAATTTGCCAGATCGTCTAATGGTAGGACCCAAGACTCTGAATCTTGGTATCTAGGTTCGAATCCTAGTCTGGCAGTTACGGAACGGTGTGCAGAGAATGCCTTTAAATAAGAGTTTTTTGAAGGCACAAATGGTGACGGGTCTAGGACATCGAACCTTCTTCAAAAATTTAGCATTAAAATCCTCCTTTCTTTGAGTGCTGTTACAAAACAATCAGATTAGTGATGTCTTTCGTGTTACTATTAGTTAATGTTCAAGCCAAAAACAGAAAGGATTAAACAACTAGCCAGTGAGTATCCAGAAAAGATTGAGGAGCTTGATCGTATCTTTGATAAGAAAACAAATGTCTACATTGATTACGCGAACGTGCGACCTTGGTCACAGAAGCTTGGTTGGCATATCGATCTCAAACGCCTAAAACAACTATTAGGTTCGTTTGATACTGTTGGAGATGTGAAGTTCTACCACGGTACTCTTGTTGGGAATGAGAATTCGGAAACTATGATTGCCGAGGCTGCTAACTTGGGCTATTTGGTCAAGACAAAACCAGTTAAGATTATGCGTATCTCGATTGATGTCTCGAGTATACCGGCAAACTCCCCAGATCTACTCAAAGATTTTATCCGTAAGCCTTTGCTTAAAAAATTGCGTGTTGAGACGATTGAGGCGTTAAATAACGAGTTGCGACTTCTGAATCAACAAGGCATAACTTATATCGAAGATCTCAAGTCAAACTTCGATGTGGAGATTGGCCGAGACATGCTTCGTGATTATGATACTGATGGCCTAGACAACTTCATTCTTTGGAGTGGAGACAGCGACTTCGAAGATCCAATCCGGCAACTACTAACCGACAAAAAGAAGGTGGTCTTGTTTGCTACTGCAAGGCGAGTAGCAAGTGAGCTTAACGAGTTGAGGAATGAGGGTCTTATCATTTTCGATATTCAGAAGATTAAGGAGTTCATCTGCTACAAGAAGGAGATGGCTCCTCTGCCAGAATAACGCAAAGGGGACCTCTTGCGAGGCCCCCAAGCTTTAGAAAATTGACTTTTTTAGGTCAATTTCATATTAGCAAATAGGTTAATGCTGTCAAGTTAAACCATCCCCATTTCTCTCTTGTAATACCTTCTGCGTTGTTTGTACTGCCGTTCAAGGAAAGCAACCTTGCTGTCGCGGTAATCTATGACTAATTTGGGATTGGCACTATGCAATAGACGTCCTATGTACTGAATAAGTTTACCTTCAAAGGAGAACGGGAAGGCCAAAATTAAGCATGAAATATTCTTTATATCTAGCCCCTCACCAAAGAATTGCCCAGTCGAGAGAATGACCTGATAATGACCGTCTTGGATCTGCTTCGTTTTTATAACCCTTTGTGGGTTTGAGTCATCACCTGAAATTACTATCGTCTCACACTTACCCTTCAGGCAGAGGTTGAGAATCTCAAGGTGTTCTTTGCGTTCGCTTAATACAAGTATTTTGTTGCCGAGAGCAACTTGCTCAATGATATCATTGGCAATCAAAAGATTTCTAGCCGTATCAAAACTTATTATCTTTGCCAGAAGTTGAAAGTGATCAGTACGCCACTTAAAGGGTATATCTAGTTCTGTATCGTGGATGAGGACTTCCGGTATTCGGCTAGTTTTGTCTGTATCAAGCCCGCCGTCGCCGTCATGTTGAGTCAGAGTTCCAATGATGTCTCCGATATAAACAAAGATAAGTTGTTCGTCGTTATGTTTCCGTTTGGGTGTAGCTGTAAGCCCGTAGAGATATCGAGGGTTGAAATTAGAAACAACTTCACGAAATGTTTTGGCAGGTACATGGTGGCACTCGTCTATAATTATTGTGCCAAATGAATCACACAGACTTCTGAGGCCTTTAGAGCGGCCAAGGCTCTGCATGAGCCCGACTGTTATCTCTCTGCCAACCATCTTCTTTGTCCCCGAGTATCGGCCAATCTGTAAAAGTGGCACATTAAGATATATCTGGATGCGATTGACCCACTGGTCAAGTAATTGCTTGCGGTGTACAAGAATAAGCGCTGGTAGCTTTCTTCTTGCTATTAACTCCATACCGATCATTGTCTTGCCACTACCTGGCGGAGCGACGATAACTCCTTGATCCTGGCTTAAGGCAAGCTCCAATATTCGATTCTGCTCGGCGCTTAACTTGATCTGACTATCAAATTTAAATTCAGGAAACTTAGGTTGCTCGTGAACGATTTTGTATTTGAGCCCGCCACTTTCTAAAAACTCGATCAGTTGCCCAATGAAACCTCTTGGTAAGTGGATGTCACCGCCATCTTCCTCGACCAACTTGAAATACTTTTGCACTTTGTACACCGATTTGCCCAAACGTTTTTTGGTTAGATACTCGCTACTTAAGAAGTTTAATTTCTCCTTCAAGAAAGAAATTATTGGTGGTGCGAGTTGCGAGCGAGCCAAAGTAATCATTTTTCCTACGTTGATTACAAGAGTTTTGCCTAAGTCACCCCTATTCGCCTTGGATATCTCCTGCGCATCGACTCTCGAGAGAGTTTCGTCGAGTTCCTGGACGCTGTGTCTTTTGATGTTTTTCAGAAATTCCCATTGGTCTTGATATGGCTTGGATGTGGATGGGTCAATAAATAGCGTGTTGCCCAGGTCTGCGTACCTGCCATGAAATGGGAGAGCAATCAGATTACCAAAACCGCCAGATGGCAAAGTGTCTTGGTTAGGGAACAATCGATCAAAACTAACCTCCTTCTCAAACTCTGACAATTTAAGTGCTCGACGAATAAGTTCAAGACCAATCTGGCGACTTTTGTAGCATGGGTAAGGTTCGGAAAAGAAAAGCCAAACGTGTCCGCCATTGCCGGACTTTGACCTCTCAAGATATGCGGAAAGTCCCACCGAGTTACAAGTGGTAATGAAAGCTTGGGAATCTTCCAGCCAATGCTCGCCATCAAAATCTGCCGCAAGAAAGTATGAAGTATTATCGGGTAATATTGGGTAGACACCAACGAGATGGCCTCCTAGTAGGTGTTTCTTTGTAACTTCACGAGTTAGTGGTAACGTCTTTTTGTTTTCAAAATCCTTAATAGAACCGCCCTTTTGTTTGTGGGCCATGAACTCGTTCCAGTTAAAGTCATAAGCGGGACTATAGCCAGATCGGCCATTTTTCTCCCAAAATCTGGCATACACGTCCTCTCTCCCTCGAAAAAGCGAAGTATAAAGGGATATTTGGTCTTCAGTAATGCCTGTCATACGGCCATGATATCATAGAGGGGCGATGAGGATTTAGGCTACCGCACGGCTAAATATCGTATTACCAAGCATTGCGATAGTTCTAACATCGTTCAAGAGTCGCAGCATCACGTGTATACCATGTTGTATAGGATGCGGAATCTGCCAGAGCGGCAGTTCTCGGGCGCTTGACGATTTCTGAAATCGGAGTAGTTTAGGTATCAGAAGTTCCTTCCTGTTCGGGAGCGTCGGACTTGGGATTTATTCCGACTTTCCCGACGCAGGAGGGTGCAAGCGATGACCAGATCTAGTCAGAAAAAAAAGAGGGCTGAAGAAACCAGAACCAAGATCAGAACTGTGACCTGTAGCAACAACGTGGTCACCGTGGAGTTCGAATTCCTGGCCGATACCACTGCTCGCAATAGAGACGCGAACTTGAGATGCGAAGCTCTTGTCAGGGCAATAAGCGACCGCGGTCTCGTAGTCTACCGAGGATACGGCACTGGCTTAATGCGCGTGATCGTCCACGACTATTTGGTGCCTACTCCGAGTCGGAAGAGGAGGCTTCCACCGGGGCTTGGCCAGACGCTTCGTACCGGTCTCCTCCGCGAGAAGTACGTGGGTAAAGCGCACGCACGCAAAGCCTTGCGCCACGTTGGTGCCTGATCACCGAAGTCGCAGTTTCAAGGACCATGGCGAGAGCCCGACGACGGGATCGCGTGGTCCTTTCGTCGTTTACAAGCAGGGTCTACTCTTCGTTTGTTGCGTGCACATACTTTGGCAGACCTAAGTGATCTTCCAGTCGGTTGATACGTTTGACAGGGTGAGCCTCAAGAACTGTGTCCAGTGCATCTGAGCTAGCTTTGAATTGCTCGCCAGATTCCTTCAGCTCTGCGATGTCCTGGCGAATATCCTTAACACTTCCAAGAAACTCGCCCTTGGTAGGGAAGTGCTCTTTCATTAATTCAATAAGTTTCTCCTCATTCATACATACATTATTATCCTGTCCCAGAATACTGTCAAGCAAGCCAGTAGGAGTTTGAGTTTTCCCACCTTGTGATAAGATATTATTATGAAGCTAGTTAAGGAGGCGTTAGATTATCTTGATACACAAAGAGTCGGGGTCTTGGCTGTGGAGATGCAAGACGGCTCACCCCTTCACAGATTAGGATATTAGATTTGAGACTTGTAGTAATTAACTAAACGCGATACTCTATTTTTGCTATGAGTAAACTTAGATTAGCTATTTCTATAGTGCTAGTGCTTACGGCTCTCCTTTTCGTACTTGGTCAAGTGGGTACGCCTCTTTGGTACACAGATCTCTTTAGCCATTTCCAGTTGCAGTATCTGATTGTCTTCTCGCTTTGCTTCATTGCTTTGTACGCTCTGCGGGATAACGCTTATAGTCTCCTAGCCCTATTCTTCGCTCTTGCTTCATTATCCCTCATTACTCCATATTTATCAGGTGCTAAGTACTTAAGTGCTGATACTAGTGATTTGAGTTCTACTTTGGAGGGAGTGCCCGTGCGGATACTTTTCCATAATATGTGGATTGCTAATACGAGTTATCCTAAAATTACTAACTTAATTAATTCCGAAGACCCAGACATTTTAATCTTGGCTGAAGTGGCTGGCAAAACTTACAAAGAGTTAGTAGAGAAATTGAGTGACGAGTACCCTTACCATGCCTTCGCTGGGGCGAAGTCTTACTTAGATGTAGCTTATTTTTCCAAACTACAACCGCTTGATGCCGAAGTTGTTTATTCTAAAGGTGATGAGCGCGCGCCTACGTTGCGCCTCTCATACAACATTGAGGGTAAAGAGCTAGTAATCTATGGCGTACACACTAGCGCACCGTTAAACAGAGAGAAATCTCTTGCCCGCGACAATCATCTAGCCGACTTAGGCGCTAGACTTGCCCTTGAAGAGAAACAGGTAGTTCTTGTGGGAGATCTTAATCTAAGTCCTTGGTCGCCGAGGTATCGTAGCTTCACTGACCTATCAGGCTTAGTTGACCTTAGGGTGGGTAGGGGGCTACTAGCGTCTTGGTCGCAATACTTGCCAGTAATTACGCGCATCCCCATAGACCACGCTCTTGCTACACCAGCCCTCACTATTGCTGGCCTTCGGCTGGGGGACCCAGCTGGCTCAGATCACGCCCCCATTGTTCTAGATGTTATCCTTGACTAAGGATGCTATAATATTTGTATCAAGATTAACAGTAACTATTAGTAGATATAACTATGGATACAGCAAGTACCAAGACAGTTAAAATTTACTCCACCCCCACCTGCGTATATTGCAAGATGGCCAAGGAATACTTCGCCGATAACAAGATATCTTATGAGAATATTGACGTGGCTAGTGATGCTACTGCCCGAGATTATATTATCAAGCGTTCTGGTCAGACGGGTGTGCCTGTGATAGAGATTGGCAATGAGGTGATTATCGGTTTCGATCAAGAGCGCATCGGGGAGTTGCTAGGTATTAGTTAGAAGGTATATGTATTACTAACCTTCTACCTAACACCTATTACCTAAAAACTATTACCTATCTTAATATGGTTTACGATACTATCATTGTTGGTTCGGGAGCGGCGGGGTTATCCGCCTCTATCTATGCTGGACGCTACCTTATGAAGACACTAGTTATTAGGGGAGTCTTTGGAGGTGAGACGGCTACAGCGGGTCAGATCTGGAACTATCCAGGAGCTCCGGGTGTGGACGGATACGAATTAATGAAGAGTATGCGCGAGCAAGGCAAGAGTTCTGGAGCAGAGTTTATTGATGGCAAGCTCACTAGGGCTGTTAACGAGGAGGGATGTATTAAAGTTAAAGTGGTAGGTCCTAAGGGCGAGAGTGAGCACTACGCCAAGACCCTTATCTTTGCTCAAGGGGCCGAGCGCAGACACCTAGGTCTGCCCAACGAGAAGGAGCTCACCAGCAAGGGTGTGCACTATTGTGTCACTTGTGACGGACCCCTGTATACTGGCAAGACCGTGGCTCTTGTAGGTGGGGGCGATGCGGCCGCTAAGGGCGTTTTGCACTTGGCGACTTACGTAGAGAAGGTCTACTTACTTGTGCGGGGCGACAAGATGCGAGCTGAGCCAGTTAATCAAGAGGAAATGAGCAAACTCGGCAGTAAGTTAGAGGTTGTATATAATACAGAAGTTAAGGAGATAGTTGGCAAGAATGAACTTGAAAAGATAATTTTAAGCAAAGAGTTAAATGGTAACACAGAGCTTGTGGTAGATGGCCTATTTGTTGAGATCGGAGCCAAGCCCGATGTGGCCGTAGCGACTTCACTTAATGTAGAGCTAGACAAGCTCGGCTACATACAAGTGGACAATAATATGCAGACTAGCGTGCCGGGTATATATGCCGCAGGGGATACTGTCAATCATTTTGGTCCGTTTAAGCAAACAATTACGGCGGCTGCCCTTGGGGCAGTAGCCGCCACTAGTGCCTATAATTATCACAAGAAGCACGGCAACCTGTGCCAAATACATTGGAAACCAAATACAAATTAATTTTCAATTTTCACTTCTCAATTTACAGTGAATTTGCAATGTATGAATGTTTAAAAATTGAAACATTGGGCCTTGAGTGAAAATTATTAAATTACAAACTGAAAATTATGGACTCTATAACTATAGACGACTTTGCTAAAGTGGAACTAACTATTGGCAAGGTACTAACAGCCGACACAATAGAGGGCTCGGATAAGTTAATTAGGCTCATGGTGGATTTTGGCGATCCGGCAGACCTACCCGCTGGCCGGCAGATACTCTCGGGTATTAAAAAGGCGTATTCACCCGAGTCACTCGTGGGTCGCTCGTTCTTGTTCGTTACAAACCTTGTCCCCAGAGAGATGATGCGTGGCCTGCTAAACCCACAAGATCCTGGTGTGGGCGAAGGAGGCGGGCTTATTTCAAACGGTATGCTTTTGGCCGTTTCTGACAGTGAAGGCACGCCCGTACTCTATACCTTAGACAAAGAGGTTGCCCCTGGCACCAAAGCCAAGTAAGTTGAATATGAAAACCCGGAGGGAGAGGGAGCGATGTTTGCTCGACCTCTACCCCCCGAGTTCGTGTCCCTCTAATCCTTCTTGGGCCAGCCCCTCTTGTACTGAAAGCGCGTAGCCCTGTTTGAGCCTACCTGGTGTCCACCGCCCTCTGGCCTGGGGGGTGTCCTGAGTCTCTGGGTTCTGATGATCTCTACCACATTCTCCAGTGGTTGGAGGTCAGTGGGTATCCTGTGTCCCAGGATCCCTCCCAGATTGTCGCGCTTTGAAAGCAGAAATACGTGGACCTCTTGACGCATAGCTTTCATCTTGACTCCTACTCTCAATAGGGCAAAATGTTGCGTTATTTTCTTGGATGCTAGGAGTGACCTAGTATCCGCTCAGCTCCATTTAATAGATTACTCTTGATACAAATTATTGCAAGAGACTATCCACAACTTGTTTGACCAATCCACCGTCAGCCTTACCCGCTAGGTCCTTCATGATTGTTCCAGTGAGCTTACCCGCTCCAGACTTATCTACCACTCCTAGTTCTTTTATTTTAGCTTCTACTATTTTGACGATCTGTTCGCGTGGCATAAGGGCTGGTAAGAATTCCTCTAGGATTGCCAGCTCCGCCTGCTCGCTTTCTGCAAGCTCTGGTCTACCACCGGCTGTGTATTGTTCTATAGAGTCTTTGCGCTTCTTACTCTCCTTGCGGATCACCCCGAGGGACTCCTCATCTGTAAGCTCTCCCGCTGGCCCCTTACCCAGATTAACCGCCTCGTTAGTAAAGCTAGTAATAATCCCTCTTATGACAGAAAGACGTTTGGCATCCTTAGCCCGCATAGCGTCCTTCATCTTCTCCTTCATATCTATTTGTATTGACATAGGACTATCTTACCAGAGTTTGCTATAATGTGTAGTGTAATATTAATCATATGACTGAGACATTAACATATGCCTAACCCCGCTTTAGATAGTAGTGTCTTTGAACAGAAGCGTTCCCTAGAGCAACTTATTGATGAGAGTAGGGCTAGGGGCGAGTTTTATCTCTACCTTGTGGTGGGGGGCGCTATTGCTACCTTCGGCCTTCTATCTAACAACGTGGCAATTATAATTGGAGGTATGTTGGTGGCACCTCTGATGTATCCAATCCTTTTCCTCGCTATGGCCGTAACTACCACCAGTAGAGACGGTATCTTACGAGCTCTCAAGGTACTAGGTAAGTCAGTGGCTGTTACTATCTGTACAGGCTTGGTGATAGCTTTCCTCTTTCATGATGGGGTTATTACTACAGAGATTGCTCTTCGAGTGGGGGCCAACTTAATGTCATTCCTAATTGCCTTTCTCGCTGGGCTTGCTGCTGCTTACGGATGGGTTAGGCGCCAGAGTGCTTCTTCTATATTGGCTGGCATTGCAGTCTCGGTGTCGCTTATCCCGCCACTTACCGTGGTGGGTATTGGCATCGCTGTTATCTCTAAAACTATTATTGCAGGAGCTTTTACGCTCTTCCTTGTTAATCTCTTGGGTGTGGTACTTTCGGCTCTACTCATTTTTAGTCTATTTGGATTCTCACGCTTGCAGAAGGAGGAAGAAAGTAAATTAGTAGAAGAGAAGATAGAAGACAAAATTCGCGAGAGAGCTGTGGCCGATCAGGCAAGGGTAGAAGAAGCGAAAGCAAATGGCACCCTCCCGCAATAATTCTAACTTCGGCAAGCTTTACTCAAGGCTTAATACGGCTCAGCGGTTGGCGGTGGATACTATCGAGGGCCCTGTGATGGTGGTGGCGGGGCCGGGCACGGGTAAGACTGCTGTTTTGACACTGCGCATCGCTAACATACTTAAGAAGACGGATGTGCCCCCAGATGCCATCTTGGCTCTGACATTTACCGAGAGTGCAGCGGGCGAGATGCGCAAGCGTCTCGTTTCAATAGTTGGTCCTTCGGCTTATAGGGTTAATGTGGCTACCTTCCACGGCTTTGCCAACGAAGTCATAGGCAAATTCCCAAGCTATTTCAAGCGCTTGGTAGGAGCTACTAATATTGGCGAGGTAGAGAAGGCTGCTTTGCTTGAGGAGATTTTTGAAACAACCAAGTTAGATAAACTAAAGCCGTACGGCGACCCATTTTATTATCTTGAGCCTTGCAGGAAGCGCATTAGCGAACTTAAGCGCGACAGTCTGTTACCGGCTGATTATTTGGCCAAGGTCAAGCTAGAAGAGAAGGATATTTTGGCCAACGAGGATCTCTATCACATTAAAGGGGCGCATAAGGGTAAGATGAAGGGCAAGTACAGCGAGGCCCTAGAGCGGGTAGAGAAGTTGAAGGAGTTTGTAAAAGTATATGATAAGTACGAGGAGCTCTTGGCCAAGCGTAGGCTTTATGATTACGATGATATGATTCTGGAAGTGGTGCGCGTTATGGAGGAGGACGAGGACTTCCGCCTGCGTATGTCGGAGGAGTATCAATACATACTTGCCGACGAGCACCAGGATGCCAACGGAGCTCAGAATAAATTGCTTGAACTCTTGGCCTCGTTTTACGACTCGCCTAATTTATTTCTGGTAGGGGATGAGAAGCAGGCCATCTTCCGTTTCCAAGGGGCCTCGCTCGAGAACTTCCGTAACTTTAAGGAGCGTTACAAGGAGGCTAAAGTGGTGGTCTTGGAGGAGAATTATCGCTCGCACCAAGAGATTATAGATGCCGCCCACTCACTGATGAAGTCACCCAGCTTGCGGGCAAGTCGTGGTAAGGGTAAAACTATGCGCATAGCCACGTTTGCCACCCGCGAGCAGGAACTAGTGTGGCTAAGCAAGGAGCCACTTGCTGGGGCCACTATATTAGTGCGCGATAACAAAGATGTAGAGACGGTAGTAGGGGCCTTGGCTAAACGCAAAGTGCCATATATCTTGGAGGCCGAGGATGACTTATTTACCAACACTTATGTGCGTCAAATTGTCTCCTTCTTGTATGTGGTGCACGACTTCGGTAAAGATGAGTATCTCCTAAGTGCTCTGCATGCACCAGCTTTGGGCCTTGACCCACTTGTGGTGTACAAACTTTTCCACCAGGCATACAAGGAGCGCAAGCCAGTGTACGAGTTACTTAAACATTCGGAATTCGCTAATACTTACAAACTTTTTGCCTCATGGAAGTCGTACGAATACATACACGGAGCAGTAGCCTTAATAGAGAAACTTTGTGAGGAATCCGGCTTGTTGTCCATGGCTCTTGGGAGTAAGGATCCCGAGAGCGCACTTTTGGCTATGTCTAGCTTCTTGGACTATGTGCGAGTAAGTGCTACACGTTCGGGTAAGGTAAATCTAAGTTCACTAATTAGGCACATAGAACTTTCTCATAAGTACAGGATCAATCACAAGATACGCGAGACGGGCAGAGTGGGCGAGGGTGTGCGGATTATGACAACTCACCGCTCTAAAGGTTTGGAATTTGAGCGGGTGTATGTTGTCTTTGCCGAAGATGGGCGCTTCGGCGGGAGGAAGCCGCGCGAGCACTTAGTGTTGCCTAGCGAGAAGTTGGGTGAGCATCTTGACGACGAGCGACGACTCTTCTATGTAGCCTTAACACGTGGCAAGAACGAAGTCACCATAAGTTACGCCAAGACAGTAGATGGCAAAGAGGTGTTGCCTTCAGTGTTTATCGCCGAGATAGACCAGAATTTGGTAGAGGATGTAAGTCCTGGGGTAGAGGAGGGCGAGAGGGAGACTCTGGTGGCTTCGCTTTCCCCAAGACACGAGCCCGTCTTTGCTCTGTCTGACGTAGACTTTGTGCGGGAGCGCTTTGCCGAACAGGGCCTCTCGGTAAGTGCTCTCAATAATTATCTTGAATGTCCGTGGAAGTACTTCTATCAATCACTAGTACGCGTGCCCAGGGCTCAAGACAAATTCGCCCTCTTTGGCACGGCGGTGCACGAGGCCCTGCATAAGTTAAACGAGAGTATTGCCGGTGGCGAAGTGCTTGGTGTTAAAGAGTTTGTGGACGAGTTTGTAACCAATATGTCGCGTCAGCCCTTGCCTAAGGTAGATATGGACGAGTCTATTAAGAAGGGTAGAGAAGCTTTGACTAGTTATTATAAGCACTATAAAAGTAGTTGGCACAAGAACATCTTGAGTGAGCTTGATATTAAGGGTGTGCATTTAATTTTAGATAAACAAGAAAGAGCGAAAAATAGTAGTGATGAAAAATTTGAGCCTATACTACTTAGGGGGCGTATAGACAAGGTGGAACTTGTGGGTGGGAATAAAGTCCGGGTAGTTGATTACAAAACTGGCAAAGCCAAGAGCAAGAATATGCTAATGGGCCAAACAAGGAACAGTACTGGCAACGAATACCGCCAACTTCTCTTCTATAAAATACTTTTAGATCGTTACAAGAATGGTATGTACAAAGTGGAGACTGGGGAGATCAATTTCGTAGAACCCGTCGCGTTGGCCGGCAGATCAAATGAGAATGGAAAGTTCAAGACCGAGACGTTTGAGATAGACCAAGCTGAAGTAGAAAAGCTAGAACAAGAAGTAGTGAGAGTAGCCGAAGAAATCCGCAACCTCACCTTCTGGAACAAGAAATGCGAAGCCAAAGACTGCCCCTACTGCGCCCTCCGCACCATGATGAGACCCGAAAGCTAAACTTTCGCGAAAGTTTAGCTTTCGTAATCTAGGGTTAACCAACCGAGCATATCTTGCTCGTATTCTTCAATGTTTTTGAAATACGAAGGGAAAACTTCAAGCTTTAGTATCTCATTTTCGACCCTTCTGTGACCTAGGTGATCCTGGTAGCTTGAAAACTTAAATTGAGCAAGATTATTAAGAGTCTGGACGTGTGGCTCCTCTGTTCTTTGCGCTTGCTTATCAAGCAGTGCGATGGGGTTAATATGGATATACGAAAGTAGGCGCTTGAGGTGGTTGTCGTTTTTTACGTGTACGGCCTTGAAAGTACCTTCGTAAAGCCTGCCACTTCGTTCGTTTTTAAGATTAAAGAATTTAGTATGGGATGTCCCAAGCTTTTGCATAAATGCGCTTATGCCACCTTCTCGTGTTTCCTTTAAGAGCAAATGAAAATGGTTATCCATAAGGGCATAAGCGCCAATACTTGTTAGGCGATTGCCAGTGTTTACCGAGTATGCTGGTCCTGGTGGTAGGGCTCGCATGTCAAGCACAAGAGAACCGTTGCATAAATACAGCAGTTTCTGAAATCTATCCTTATCCTCATCTGATTCAAATATGTTGCGCTTATCGATCCCTCGATTATAAACATGATAGTACTCTCCAAGGGCTATAGAAAAACCTCTACTCATATCAATAAGTATACACGAAAGCTAAACTTTCGCGAAAGTTTAGCTTTCGGGGAATGCGATTGTGGATACGGGGCTATGGCGTGTTACAATTAGGATATGAAATGGGGGAGTAAATACAAGTCTAAGAGTTTTGAGCCTGCTAGTTCGGAGGCTTTTAGGCTTTCGCGCTCTAAGATAGATCTATTTGTGGATTGTCCACGATGTTTCTACATGGACAGGCGCCTGGGGGTAGGGCGACCACCGGGCTTCCCATTTTCGCTTAACAACGCGGTGGACACTTTGCTTAAGAAGGAGTTTGACATACACAGGGCTAAAGGCACTCGTCATCCGCTGGTAAAAGAGTATGGCATTTACGCTGTGCCCTTTGAGCACGAAAAGATGGAGGAGTGGCGCGACGCCATGCGCCGGGGCATACAGTATTTGCATCCGGATACAAACTTTAATATTACGGGCGGGATTGATGATGTGTGGGTTGATGCCGAGGCCAAGCTCAACATTGTGGATTACAAAGCCACGAGTAAGCAAGGAGAAGTGAGCCTAGACGCCGAGTGGCAAAATAGTTACAAGCGCCAAGTGGAGGTGTATCAGTGGCTCTTCCGCAAAAATGGCTTTGACGTTTCAGACACAGCCTACTTTGTATACTGCAATGGTAAGACAGACAAAGAGGCTTTCGATGCTAAACTAGAATTTGATATCAAGATTATTCCGTATGTTGGTAAGGATGATTGGATAGACGGCACCCTTAATGACATAAGAGTGTGCTTAACAGGTGATTTGCCAGCTTTAAACGATGATTGCGATTACTGTGCGTATAGAGTAAGTGCCAAGAAGGTTGAGAAATAAAGTTACTTGGTGTCGTGTAGACGCAGAGGGAAGTAGGTGCTCAAGAGTACAATCAAGCCAAGTATGATGAATAGATAACTTGGGTGTACAAAAGCTAAGATCGCACTCCCTGTAAGTGGGCCCAGAATGTAGGCTATGGGCTTGGTGTTGCGGAAGAGACTGGCTTCTTCGGTGTCTTCTAGTTGGATCTTCTTCCAGAAGTAGGTCTCACTCATAATCTCAATAGAGGCTGCGCCCATACGGGTGATAAAGAGCAGGCCCGCCCATAGGATCACGCTCTTGGCAGTTACAAATGTTAAGAGGGAAGTAGTTAGGCCCATGAGGATAAAGCCGGCTACGAGGAGCTCCTTCTCGCCGAGGTATTTGTCAGCGATCTTACCAAGCGGGATTTCTAGAAAGACGTACGGCAGGAGCATGATAAAGAAGATAGTCCCGATTTCTTCCCAAGAAAAGCCAACATAGTCATGTAGATAAATGGGGGAGTATATCACCATCCATACGAAGAAGAATTGAAGTACCAAGTTGCTAATAAAAACGTTTCTTATATCACTGTTTCGCCACATTTTTTTGACACTCTCTACTATGGGTATGTGTTCGTAATTGATGTCTGGGATCTTGTGATAGTAGAGGGCAGTGATGAGCCCGAGCAGGAGTGTAGCCAGGAAACTGAAGCCATAGACCAGCTTGAAATTGTTGTTCACTACCAAGAAACCGAGCAATAAGGGCGAGAGAGCGATGCTGGTATTGATAATAGTCATAAAGATAGCTCGGTTGCTACCTTCATGGGCCTTGTCCGAATATTCCTCTAAGTACAGATCAAGGAAGACCCGCACAATCATGAAGAGAGCCTCGGGTAACAGAAAGAGAGCTAGGAGTATGGGGGGATAATTAAGAGTAGCCAAGCCAAAGAGCGCGAGACCCACGACACCAATAATAGTAAGGAAGGTGTGATAGTGACCGTAGCGTACGAGTAGAGTCGGTAACCAAGCCAAGACAAGCATGCTAAGCAGATTAGCCGAGATATATAACAAGCCCACTTCATCGAGGGGTACGTATGTGGAGAGGAAGGAAGAGTTAACGAAGAGTAATAGGGCACCCTGTAGAGCGTAAACGAATGTGCCAAGATAGATGTTACGTCGCATCAGTCAATTATAGCTCAAGCAGGACAGGGAGTACTATAGGTCGTTTGCCTGTCTTCTGTGATAAGAACTTAGACAGACGCTCTCGAAGTTCGTTGCGTAGATACTCCAAGCTAATCGGGTGCATCTTTGAGGCTGTTTCCTCGATAGTCCTTCTTGTAATTATACGGGCTTGTTTAAGTAAATCCTGTGATTCTTTAAGATAGATAAACCCGCGCGAGATAATGTCGGGCGACTTCTTGATCTTACCAGTGGTGGCATCAAGCGAAGCAATAACCACGAAGATGCCGTCTTGGGCAAGTTGCTTACGATCGCGGACTACAATATCTTTAACATCGCCAGAGCCAAGAGCGTCTACCATAACCACTTTAGTGCAAGCACTATCTTTGAGCCGGCGCACGCGGATTTCAGCTTTGTTGCTCTCACGGTAAAATTCTATAATAGCGCCGTTATCGGGGACGATCACGTTCTCCTCATTGAGACCAGCTTCGACGGCGATGTCTCTGTGGGTAGTAAGGAATTGATGGAAGCCGTGCACGGGGATAAAGAAGCGAGGCTTGATCTTAGTGTGGAGCCACTTAAGTTCGTCATGGTTGGCGTGGCCAGAGGCGTGGATGTCGAGCACGCGGTAGTGTAGGACCTTAGCCCCCCGCCTGGCCAAGCCATCCTTCAACCTCTGCACAGCCCGTTCGTTGCCGGGGATAATAGATGACGAGAGGATGACGGTGTCACCCTTCTTGAGCTTAACCTTCTTATGTACTCCTGTGGACATACGCATAAGGGCGGCGAACTTGTCTCCTTGAGCTCCGGTAGCCAACATAATAATCTTGTTGGGCGGATAGTTCTCAATCTCCTCAGTTGGAATAAGAGTTTTAGAATCCTTCTTGATAAAGCCGAGCTCTTTGGAAATTTCTACATTCAACTTCATACTTCTACCTTCTACGGCCACTTTCTTGCCTAGCTTCTCGGCGGTGTTAATAATAAAGATCATCCGCTCTAAGAGTGAGGCGAAGGTGCCAATGATAAGTCTGCCGTCAATGTTCTTGAGAAGTTCCTCCAAGTTCTTGTGTACCGCTCGCTCAGAGAACGAGAAGCCGGGCACATCTGCGTTAGTAGAGTCAGCCAACAGCACAAGATTGTTGTCTTTGGATAGAGAGTCGTATACTAGCTGTTCGCGCTCTATTGGTATGCCGTCGTCGTGATCTACCTTAAGGTCACCAGTGAAGACCACGTTACCAAGAGGAGTCTCGGCAATTACACCCATAGCATCGGGGATGGTGTGTGTTACGTTGAAGAATCGCACAGAGAAATCATCTGTAAGTTTAATGGTAGAGTTAGTCTCTACAAGATTTAACTTAAGTGCTGGCAGGTGAGGGAACTCTTCCTGGCGACGCTTGATGATAATAGATGTAAGGGTCCGCGTGTAAATGGGCGGATTGCCTAACTTGTCTATAATGTAGGGTATGCCTCCAATGTGATCGAGGTGGCCGTGGGTAATGAAGACCCCTTTGATCTTCTTCTTCCGCGCTTCTAGATATGTGGTGTCCGGGATAATGAAGTCTACTCCCGGGGTCTCCTCCTCGTTGGTAAACTGTATACCTATGTCTACAATAATGATCGAGTCCTTGTACTCGACTAGGGTCATATTCTTGCCCACCTCCTCTACACCTCCTAAGGGGATGATCCGCACAACTTCCTCATTGGGATTAATGCTACTTGGGTGCGAGGCTTGCAAGGGCTTAAGCTTGTCCTCGGCTCGGATAATGCGCCGGACTATTGGTCGATGTTCGGTGCGTCTATGTAGTGTCGGTCTGTGAGCGTTACTGTTACTTGTGTTACTGTTGGTCATCTGTGTTTGTGAATATTTTCCAAATCTTCTCAGACTTAATGTACCAGTTATAGACTGGCAAGAATCTGTCGGAGGGATTGTTAATATTGATTAAGTTAACGTTAATAATATTTCTGTTTGGCAAGTAGATATAATGTGGCAGGTACAAGAAAATGGCTGGCTTGTCTAGATTTACCTCGTTTTCAAATATAGCGTACTGGGCTTGGCGCTCCTTATATACAGTACTCTTGCGCGCCTCATCAAGAGCCTTGGCGGCCTTAGTGTTGGTATACTGAGTTATGTTCAGGCCTGGATCGACTCTCTGGGAAGGGTGCCAGAAGGCGTAAGGGTCAGGGAAGTGGCCCATGATCGTACCTACAAGTAAGGCGTCAAACTTCCTCGTACGGATAACATTGGCATTGAGGTCGCTGGCCTCATAGATCTTAACACTAACGTCAATGCCTAAGGCCTCCCAGTTATCTGCCAGCAAGTTGCTAGCACGCTTAAACTCGGGTCCATCTTGGGTGGCGATAGAGAACTCAAGGCGGATATTCTTCTTTGCTCGTATGCCATCTTCGGCCACTTTCCAGCCGGCTTTATCAAGCTTGGCTTCTAGCAGGTCTAACTCCTCTTTGTCTATGGCCGGAGTATTAGAGGGCACCATACCAAGGGGATCGCTGATCCCGGTAGCAAAGCCAAAGAGGGCAAAGTCGATTAGGCTCTGGCGTGGAGTACTGCGTTCTAAGACCTCGCGCACTACTGGGTCAGAAAGTACGGCGGATTGGTTTTGGTTAAAGAATAGACCAAATACGCGGGGTAGAGGAGTAGAGACTATCTCGTATCCCGAGGCCGTAAGACTTGTGGCCCCTTCGGCAGACAGACCAGACACGCTTCCAATCACTCCTTGTTCTAGTGCCGATACAAGATTCTTTTCGTCTAGATAGAAGCGCAATACAATCTTGCTAATATTGGGTTCTCCAAGAGTGAAATCTTGGTTGGCAGTGAGGCTTAGTTCTTTCGTAGTGCCAGTGTCACCCTGCTTTGAGCTTGTGTACTTATAGGGCCCTGTACCAATAGGTGCAAGGTTCATAGGACTTAGGGCGAACTCTTCGGGGCTGACACTCTTCCACTTATGTTCTGGCAGTATGCCCATAGTCAAGTTCTCTAAGAAGGGAGCATAGGGCTGTTTGAGGGTGAAGCGAATTGTTTTGCTATCGATAACTTCTACCCCTACGCCCTCCCAATTGGCTCGCCTAGGACTCTTGATCAGACTGCTCTGGGCACTCCGAATAGTAAAGGCTACGTCACCAGCACTGACTGCTACGCCGTCGTGCCACTTGGCCTCTTTGATCTTGACTGTGTACACAAGACCGTCAGTGGAGATCTCGTAACTCTCGGCCAGGTCATTGATATAGCTCTCGGGACTGGTGGCCCTAAGAAGGCCAGAATAGATAAGAGTAACTAAGTCTCGATCGGCGTCGGAACTCGCAAGTAAGGGATTAATGTGTCTGGGTACTCCCAGTATGCCTTCGCTAAATGAGCCCCCCCGGGCGGGGATAGTAATTAGGTAACTGCTACTAATCGCCCAAACCGCAACAAGCCCGGCCACGGCTCCCGCCACTAGGAGTGCGATTATAATTGCTCGTTCGCTCTTGCTTGCAAAGCGGGGTAGGACGAAGAGCTCTCTTAAGGAGGGTATTATGCGACTCTTATCGCGCGGGATACGAAAGTGCTTGTTAAACATTTAGAAAAGGCATCCTAATTTGTTGTCACGACGCTTCTGCGTCGAAGATTGGTATTACTAGTGTAGATTAGATAAATAGTCCCCCTAAGACAGATATTGTAAACAGTATAGCGACAATGATAGTAAGTTGGAAGATGAGCTTATCCACTCCGCGTCGGCTCCTCTCCACGCCTTCGCTGGTAGAGCCACCAAAGGCGCTCCCAAGTGAGGCGTCACTTTGCTGGATCAAGACTAATACCACAAGGACTATAGAGAGCCCCATCTGAATCCAAGGTAGTAAACCTACGATAGTCATCTTGCCAAGAACTCTATCACAAGCCCCAAATCCCTGCAAGTGCCAGAGGAGGACCGTCCTCCTCTAATCAAATGTGTGCGACCCTGGAGCAATGCTCCAGGGTCGTGGTGGTGAGTTAGCTCCTTTTGTTCTGGATCGCAAACGAGATCGCTTGGCAGATCATCATGATGCCAAGCATAAATAACATGCCTGTACCAAAGTCGGCGTGTGTTACATCTGATATTGCCTGGCCCAATAGAATCCCGCCTACCCCGCCCATTATGTTTGCAAGCATATCCTGTCTCCTAGTATTTATATTACACCATACATACTATTTGTCAAGTTGCGATGTGGGTTTGTGTAGGTATAATTGGGGGTGCTCGTGTTGAGCAGTTTTATTAGTTTAAGCTTTTCTATATACACATAATATGAAGAAAGCAAAGAAAAAGGCAAAGGGTGGGGTGCGCCCCGTTAGAAGCTCGAACGGCGTATCAAACACTGCTAAAAAAACTAGGTCAAATTTATCGAGCAAGCGAAATATGGGCCAGGTAGCTTCTGGTAGGGCTAAATCCAGCATTGGGGTAACCCCGCTTGGAGATAGGGTCATAGTCATGGTGGGGGGTAAGGAGGAAAATATGAGCAAATTTGGCATAATTATCCCCGAGACTGTTGATAAAGAGCGACCCGACCAAGGCACTGTGGTGGCCGTGGGTCCCGGCAAGTTTAATGAAGACGGCGATGAGAGAGTGCCTATGAGTGTGAGCGTGGGTGACAAAGTGATCTTCTCCAAGTACGGTCCCGACGAGATCAAGATCGGCGACAAGGAGTATTATGTAATTAGCGAGTCGAATATATTAGCAGTAATAGGGTAACGCAAAGCACAAATTGCAAAGCGCAAAGCCAAAGTATCAATCTCTAAGCTTTGAGATTTAAGATTAGGTTTTGAGATTTGCGATTTGAGTTTTGAACTTAAACAATATGAGCAAACAAATTTTATTCCACGATGATGCAAGAGAGAAGCTTAAGCGAGGTATTGATGCTGTAGCCAATGCTGTGCGCATTACTATTGGCCCTCGGGGGCGTAACGTAGTTATAGACAAGGGTTGGGGCGCACCTACTATCACCAACGACGGGGTCACTATCGCTAAAGAGATTAGCCTAAGCGACAAGGTAGAGAACATGGGGGCCGAGATGGTTAAGGAGGTGGCCAATAAGACCAACGAGCTTGCCGGCGATGGCACTACTACGGCCACTATCCTCACTCAAGCTTTGGTGGCAGAGGGCTTCCGCAGGACTGCTATGGGCGTGAACGCTATGGGCGTGAAGGCCGGTATTGAGGCCGCAACTCTGGCGGTAGTTGAGGCCCTTAAGGCCATGGCTAAACCCGTTAAAGACAAGAGTGAGACTGTGCAGGTAGCAACCATTAGCGCCGAGAATGCTGAGTTCGGCAAGATTATTGCTGATGCGATCGAAAAAGTTGGCAAAGATGGAGTGGTAACGGTTGAAGAGAGTCAGGGCTTCGGCGTAGAATCGGAGGTGGTAGAGGGTATGCAGTTTGATAAGGGCTTCGTGAGCGCTTACTTCATTACCAATCCCGAGCGCATGGAGGCATCATACAACGATCCATATATATTGATAACAGATAAAAAGATCTCAAGCGTTAAGGAAATTTTGCCTCTCTTGGAAGGCTTGGCCCAAATAGGCAAGAAGGACTTGGTGATTATTGCCGAGGACGTAGACGGCGAAGCCCTAAGCACGCTGGTGGTTAACAAGCTCCGGGGCACATTCAACACTCTGGCTATTAAGGCTCCGGGCTTTGGCGATAAGCGTAAGGAGATGTTGGAAGACATTGCGGTATTAACAGGGGGTAAGGTTATCTCGGAAGAAGTTGGAGTCAAGCTTGAGAGTGCCACAGTAGAGATGTTGGGCCGAGCACGCCGAGTGATCTCTACCAAGGACAATACTACTATTGTAGAGGGCAAGGGTTCGGCTAGTGACGTAAAGGCTCGCATCTCTCTTATTAAGAAGGCGCTTACCGATAGTGATAGCAAATATGACAAAGAGAAGTTACAAGAGCGTTTAGGTAAGCTAAGTGGGGGAGTGGCTGTTATCCGCGTGGGGGCCGCCACCGAGACCGAGATGAAGTACAAGAAGCTTAAGATCGAGGACGCCGTTCAGGCCACCCGCGCTGCCATGGAGGAGGGTATAGTGTCTGGAGGCGGAGCTGCGCTAATACACGCCGGTATGCAAGTGGCCAAGAAGGCTATCAAGCCCACTGCCAAAGATATTGAAGTTGAGTTCCAAGTAGGAGTAGAAATAGTATTAAGTGCTTTATCCTCACCCCTAAAGCAAATTGTGATAAACGCCGGCAAGGATGATGGGGCTGTAGTTATTGCAGATGTTAAGAAGGCTGGAGTTGCCGGAGGTTATGATGCTGGGGCTGACGAGGTGGTCAAAGATATGTTTGAGCGTGGCATCATCGATCCAGTTAAGGTAACCCGTGCCGGCCTGCAAAACGCAGCCAGCGCCGCCGGTGTACTCCTTACCACCGAGGTAGCCATAGCCGACCTACCCAAACCCGAAACCCCAGCCCCACAAGGAGGTGGCATGGATATGGGGTACTAAAAAGTTGACAAAGACTGGTTAGGTTGGCTAGAATAGAGCTAATGAGATACCAAAATGTTATTAAAATTGAAAATGGCAAGAGGGGAGGCAAGCCCACAATCCGAGGCCTGAGAATTACCGTTGACGACGTTCTCAAGATGCTTGCGTCTGGAATGACATTTGACGATATTGTTGCTGACTACCCCGATCTTACAACCGAGGATATTAAGGCCGCTCTTAGTTTTGCATCCGAGCGGGAACACGGATCCTTGATCCTATCTCATGAAGTTACTGCTTGATCAGAATTTATCTCACAAGTTGCTCGCAACACTAGAAGGAGTTTATCCTGGCTCAAGTCATGTGCGATTGATTGGGTTAGAGAGCGCGAAGGATCTAGAAGTCTGGCAATATGCACTAAAAATAATTTTGTGCTCGTCACTCAAGACGCAGATTTTTATGACATGAGCCTGCTTGCTGGTACTCCACCAAAGGTAATCTGGATACATGCGGGCAACACATCTACTGGAAGTTTAGAAAAGCTACTCAAAAAAAGTGAGGAAGCTATTTTGGTATTCGATAAAAATAAAGATGCTGGCTGTTTAGAACTATATTAATTGAGTTAGCCATAGCCCAAGGGCAATGATTGGACATTCGATGTCCAATCATTTTGATTTTGTTTTTGTCTGGGACAGATTTATGGTATAATATACGTATTACTAATCTGCCAGTTGGCGGACTAATACCTACAAATATATGTGGATACTTTTAATTCTCGTCGCTATCTTTCTTTGGTTTATGTACTCTTACAACGGCTTTGTGCGCCTTACTAATCAGGTCCGTGAGGGTTGGAGCGATATTGAAGTGCAACTTAAGAGACGCTATGACTTGATTCCAAATCTGGTTAATACCGTTAAGGGTTATGCTACACATGAAGCTGGTACTCTGGAAAAGATTACAGAAGCTAGAAATATGGCCATGAAGGCTGGAGGAGGGGCAAAAGAGAAAGCCCAGGCCGAGAACATGTTATCGGGGGCTCTCAAAAGCCTGTTTGCAGTATCTGAGGCTTATCCAGACCTTAAGGCTAACACCAACTTCTTAGAATTGCAGAGGGAGTTAAGTGACACCGAGAACAAGATTCAGGCTGCTCGCAGGTTCTATAACACCACAGTCCGTGATCTAAATATTAAAGTTGAGTCATTCCCATCCAATATTATTGCCAAGATCTTCCACTTCGCCAAGAGCGAGTTCTTTGACCTTGCCGAAACTGATCCCGCCCAAAAGCCCGTGGAGGTTAAGTTCTAGGTACTAGTTGTTAGGTACTAGGTATTAGGTTTAAAACACAAAATAGTGGCTTCATTGTACACACATCAGAGTGAGAACGTGCGCAAGACATACCTGTTCATGGCGGGATTCTTTGTGCTGGTTATTGGCTTGGGTTACATATTGGCTTACAACTTCAATAACTCGGCTATTCTTTATTTAGCTGTGGTCTTAAGTGTGGGGATGAACTTCGGCGCCTACTGGTGGTCAGACAAGTTAGCCCTATCTATGTCGGGGGCTAAACCAGTCGCGCGCGAGGAGGCTACCGAGCTGTACAGAATAGTAGAGAATCTTTGCATTACAGCCGGACTCCCTTTGCCACGCATACATATTATGCACGCTCCCCAGATCAATGCCTTTGCCACTGGGCGCGACCCAGAGCACGCCGCTATTGCTGTAACCACCGGCGCTTTGGAAAAATTGAACAAAGTAGAGCTAGAGGGGGTGATTGCTCACGAGCTCTCGCACATTGGTAATCGCGACATATTAATTGCTTCGGTGGTGGTGGTGCTTGCGGGCGTAGTGGCTATTGTTGCAGACCTTGGCTTGCGGATGAGCTTCTTTGGTGGAGGTAGAAGGAGTAATAAAGATAGCGGGGGACTGGGGCTAGTAATTGGCCTAGTGGCGCTTATTGTTGCCCCCATTGCGGCCACGCTCATTCGCTTGGCTGTGTCGCGAGAACGGGAGTATCTAGCCGACGCCTCGGGCGCGCTCCTTACGCGCTACCCCGATGGACTTGCAAGCGCTCTAGATAAAATTAGACAAGATAGCACAGCTATGCCTCGCACCCACACTGCTACAGCGCACTTATTTATCGGTAGTCCTCTTAATGAAGACGACAACGACAAGCCAAGCGCAATGGCAAAGCTCTTCCAAACCCACCCACCGCTTATAGAGCGCATCAAGAGATTGCGCAAAACTTGATAGGGAGTACAATATAACGTATGTCTGAGTCTATAAGGAAAGGCTTCGTCCCATCATATTTGGAGGGTATGAAGGAGGAGGATCAGGATATAGAGTTACAACAACAGCTCCAAGCCTCTAGGGAATTGCCCGAGACTAGAGCCTTTACTCGGTTGGAACAACCACTCTCACCCGAACATGCCCGAGTGCCTAAATTAACTTTGCTGGCTGATATACACAAGAAGGAGCAGGGGGCACTTATTGCTAATACCAACCCGGCCGCCTAGCCGGTTATAAACAAATGGATAGTGACGCCCTTGATAATAAAGTTAGTGAGTTAATAAGAGTCTTACCTCGCGAGCTAGCCCAGATGGTGCGCGCTCGATATTCATTTTATAAAAGTAAGATACCCGCCCTGTCAGAGTCTGAAGTGCTCACCGAGATTAGTAATCTAGTGCGACTTGAGATGCTGGCCTTCCTTGATAGACGTCAATACTTGGGGATGTACAATCGACGTTTCGCTGAGTACAAGATTGCTGAGCATGTTAAAGCAATAGTTGAGCGACCCAATCTTGGCGAGAAGGAGCTCTATACTCTAGCTAGGATTAACTTTGACCTTAACGGCCTTAAGGCCCTCAATGATCTTGGAGGTCACGAGGCTGGCAACAAGGGACTTAAACTTTTCTCGAACATTCTTAACTTTGGTGCCACCACGCTCTGGCTACGTGACGAACTTGGCCTCTCTGTGATCTCGTCAGCCGAAGGTGGAGATGAGTTCGGCATATTGCTCTACGGAGAGCTTGATTTGCGTGAGCATAGAGATGAGATAATCAAGCGCTACTTTGATGAGGTCTACAAGGCCGATGTCTCACACTTTATTAACTTTGGCGATGAGAAGGTACGCGACAATCTGCGTGCTTTGGGTATTGCAGACGAAGTGCCAAAAGCTTTTGCCTTCCGGATGAGCACTAGCATCGGCATGTGCATGTTTGGCGAAGCGCTTGATTACGTAGACATAGCCCGAGAGGGGGCCCGCTATGACGAGCTGGTTAGCGAGCTTAGCAACAAGATGTTTGCCTTGGCTGATGAGCGTTCTATGGCTCACAAGAGCGCCTTCAAGCAAGAGCTTGGCAAAACCAATCCCGTCTTATCAGGCCTATATGCCCGCATGTCTCGTGAAGTAATCCACCTAGAGCGCGAGCTCCAAATGGCCAAAGCTCGTATCCAAGAACTTGAGAGCAAGAAGTAAAAGACTAGAAGAGAATATGAGTAACAAAGAACGGATGAACATGTAGGTAAGGTAGTTGAACGAGATGAGAGATTTAAGCATGTTATGGCTATCGCTTTGGACCCAACATCGAATTTCAGAGATGGTGTTATCCGTTGTATTACTAGCCGTGAGGGCAATTACGGCGTTAAGGGACAAATTGACAGGAGTGAATTGCACAGAATATCAGGCGAGTCACTCGAACAGTTTACCATTGGAGATCGGGTAAATATGAAAAATGAGAAAGAAATAATTGAAAAACTGAATGGTGATAATTTAGATTTCCTTGGTCTGGAGGATCCGGATATTTTTATTGATGATATGACAGAGATGAAGCATCTATATTTTACGATGCCCTTCCGTCATCATTCTAGTGATAAAACAGACATCTATCTTGGGCATGCAGTTGGTAAAGATTTGGATAATTTAGAGATGACTATGCCGGTACTTAAGACTGATAAATTAGGAGACGGCGCAAAGGAGGTTTCCATTGCTCCGGTAAACAGTAAGGGATTTCGATATAACCTTATTGAATCAAGCAAGAAGGAACCCGATTTTATTTATTCCACAGTTCGTACCGCTATTGCTCACGATATGGGCCAGCCATGGGAGTTCGGTGAAATCGCCTTTCATCCCAAAGAGCACAATCTACCCTGGATTGCTGGCCATGCTTCACCAGGCCCACTTCTCTCAAGAAACTTTATTGATGTCGGAGAAAATAAACTACTAGGGTTTATTAATGGATGCGAAGCTAATCAAAAGGTCGGAAGCGAAATTAAATACGGTGATTTTTCTGTTGGATTGTTTATTTATGACTATGAACACGGAAAGATTGTTTGGGTTTCTCCACAGCCACTTATACAAGATAGTGAAGCAAGTGAATTAAGAGCGATCACGTTTGCCAGTCAGTTTGTAGAGACAGAACCGGACAAAGGTGTTCTTTATGCTCATGTTGATGATTCATTTGTGAGAGCATATGACATAACTGTGGATTTGCTCAGGCCTTTATTGCCTAGCAAACTAACTAAACTTGAGTCTAGGAGTAATACAAAGTAGTATACGAGAGCATGGAGGCGTCGCATACCACCACCTATGGTTGGGTCCCGCCAAAGGCGGGAAAAGGTGAAAAATGTACCACGTCTACATAATCAAGAGCCTAGTTTCGGGTAAGCATTACATTGGTTCAACTTCTAACCTCGGGTCAAGGATTATTAAGCACAATAGTGGTGGTAATAGATCAACTAAATCAGGTAGACCTTGGCAATTAGTGCATACTGAGATGTTCGCAAACAAAAGTGATGCTTGGTTCCGAGAAAGGCAGATAAAAAGTTATAAGGGTGGCGAAGCATTCAAAAAACTAGTAAAGTAGTTGAGTTATTGTCTTTTGCGCGGAGAGGTCGCATAGCGGTCTAGTGCGCTACCCTGGAAAGGTAGTGTGTCGAAAGGCACCGGGAGTTCGAATCTCCCCCTCTC
>CAYGDD010000008.1:0-26743 GCA_964348575.1 uncultured Candidatus Saccharibacteria bacterium
AGAGTACTTGGCTTCGAACCAAGGGGTTGGGGGTTCGAGTCCCTCCGGGCGCACAGCGAACCTAGAATCACCCGCGACGGTAGTCGAGAGTCCCTCGGGAACACCACTACGCCCAGACGCAACTCGTCGGGGCTACACGGTGCACGCACAAAAGAGGTATAATAATCTAGTGAAACATAAGGTACCTAAAGAAATACTAGACGTCGCTGACAAACTGCACACCGCGGGCTATGAGGCGTATCTGGTAGGAGGATGTGTGCGTGATCTGTTGATTGGTCGTGAGCCTAAAGATTGGGACTTTACCACTAACGCCCGCCCAGAGCAGATCGTGGCAGTGTTTGAGGCTAAATCCCGCCCTGCGGGATCGCACGACTCTGCAAAAGCAGAGTCTAGGGAAACATTCTATGAGAATGACTTTGGCACAGTAACAGTGAAGAATGCTAAATCCCGCCCTGCGGGATCGCACGACGCCAGAGAGGGGTCGTTTAGTGAGCAAGATCCTTCATTACTTAATGTGGAGATAACTCCCTACAGGCTAGAAGGCAAATATAGTGATAAACGTAGGCCTGATAGCGTAACCTTTAGCGACAAACTTGAAGATGATTTACAACGCCGTGACTTTACTATTAACGCCATCGCCTACGACCCCATAAAGGACAATATTGTTGACCCATATAAAGGACAGTCTGACATAAAGGACAAAGTGGTGCGAGCTGTAGGTAATCCAGTAGAGCGCTTTGAAGAGGACGCCTTAAGATTATTACGAGCTGTGCGCATCGCTACGGAGCTCGGCTTTGCCATTGATAGCGCTACAGCTAGCGCTATTTTGGCTGGTTCGGCTCATATAGGACATATAGCTAAAGAGCGGGTCCAAATAGAGTTTAGTCGCATTATTATGAGTAAAGAGCCTATGGTAGGGGTGGCTATGTGTGAGAAACTGGGCTTACTTAGCCATATCCTGCCAGAATTACTAGAGGGTATTGGCTGTGAGCAAAATGGGGACCATATTTACCATGTCTGGGAACACAATTTGCGAGCCCTCCAGCACGCCGCTGATAGAGATTGGCCCATTCATGTACGCTTGGGGGCCCTTTTGCACGATATAAGCAAGCCCGCCACGCGCCGATGGAGCGATGATAATAAAGACTGGACATTTTACGGTCATGACGTAGTCGGGGCACGGATTGCAAAAAAGGCTTTGTCTCTACTAAAGTATCCAAAGGATGTGGTAGACAAAGTAGAGAAGTTAGTGCGCTGGCACATGTTCTTCACAGACATAGACAAAATTACCCTAAGTGCTGTCCGCCGTTTAGTGGCTAACGTAGGCCCTGATTTGGTATGGGACCTAATGAATATCCGCGCCTGCGACCGTATTGGCATGGGTAGACCCAAGGAAGTCCCCTATCGCCTGCGTAAATATGAAAGCATGATAGAGGAAGCTATGAGGGCCCCAGTAAGTGTCCAAATGCTTAAAATAGATGGTCTAAAAGTAATTGAGATTGGTAAGCAAATTAGTGCAGAGGAGGGCTTGTCAAGCCAAAGCTCGCCTCAGCGAGCGACGGCGGGACCCTGGGTTGGCTACATACTCCATGCCCTCCTAGAAGAGGTCTTGGACGACCCCAGCAAGAATACCGAGCAAGAGCTTGAGAAAATGGCTCTAAGTCTAGCTTCTCGGCCAGACGAGGAGCTCAAGAAGCTGGGTGAGGCTGGTAAGGAATCTAGGGAAGAAGCCGAGCAAGCCGAGCTAGCCGAAATCCGCAAAAAGTACGGCGTAAAGTAAGTTAGACAAGAATTAAGTAAGATTTGACTAAATCTGTACTAGGAGTAAGCTACAGATTATGAATACCAAACTGCCTCTAGGTGTCTTAGCCATAATTTTATTAAGCACATTCGCGAGTCCTGTCTTAGCCCAAAGCATCCCAGGTAATGGGCCCATATGGGGTACTTACGGCATTGCTGTGCCCGCCACAGTGGGTAGTTACAAAGTCTTCGGCCCTGATGGAGTGCTCTTGTATGATGAGGCTGTGGATGGGCCAAATAGCCCTTACGCAAGAGGGTCAGGCGTAGGTGTAGTGGCTGGAGCAACGGTAGTGACCACAGACCCAAACAGTACCGTTATGGTAGGCCAAAGTGATGCTTGTGTAGTGTTCACTGACTTTGTATTCGCTGGTCATGCCAATCAATCAGCAAATACTATCATTGAGATCCAAAATTTCTTGAATGCGTATCAAAATGCAGGTCTTAGTCTAACCGGAGTATATGACAGTGCCACTATTGGTGCGGTTAAAACATTCCAGCTTACTCACGCAAGTGAGGTACTAGCGCCTTGGGGCCTAACAACACCAACAGGCAATGTGTACTTAACTACTGTTCGGGCTATGAACATAGAGAACTGTCTCATGCAGGGCAAGAGTCTCACCCTCGCCTTGCCTATAATCCCTACCCCCATCACTCAAGTGGCAAGCACAGTGGAGCCGAGCCAAAATAATATTTCGTCTATTGTAAATGCTGGTCTATCTACCGAAGTAGCCCCCGAGGCACCCACCATAGATAACGAAGCTATTGCGATCAACTCAAACCTCTCTTCCTCTAGCGCTTCAATTGATATGCTAGCCCTAACAGAAGAGAGCAATCCTGTCCTTTGGCTTATAGTCCTAGCTGTCATAATTCTAGCTGTAATTATCTACCGCTCCCGCTCAAAAGCAGACACGGGTATAAGTACCAAGTATGTCCCACCAGGTACAAAATAATCCCAAAGGTGAAACCTTTGTGTTAGTACTGTTTACTGTTGACAGTCAATAGTCAATAGTGCTAGGATGGGGTTATGGTTAACGACGGTGTAAAACGGGTACGGAACTATATACGCCAAAATGGCCAAAGCCGGGTGGTAGATATGGTCCGCCACCTGGGCATAAGCAAACAAGCACTCCACAAACAGCTTGCTAAGTTAATTGAACTGGGAGAAGTAGAGAAGGTAGGTCAACCCCCAAAGGTTTTCTATTCTATATCTGAAAAGATAACTTTGGAAACCAAGGCTACAGAGCTTGATCCGGATATCAGCAAAGTTATTGAAGAGCACTATTTGTATATCTCCCCAGGCGGACGCAAGATGGGCGGACTGGCCGGCTTTGAAGCTTGGTGTCACAAACAGAACTTGCCCATTTCCAAAACTGCCACAGAATATGCTGTGATTCTTGAGCCCTATCTTAAGCTCCGCAAGAACAGCCTTCTTGATGGCACAAGGAAAATAACAACTACATTCAAGAAATCTTTTCTCGACAAGCTTTATTATTTAGACTTCTACTCTATCCCCCGCTTTGGCAAAACCAAGCTTGGACAACTAGTCCTATACGCCAAGCAGAGCCAAGACCGCCAGATTATTAGAGAGCTCCTCGCAGTTGTTGAACCCCAAATACAAAAAATTGTGCGAACTGGTAACTATGACGCCGTCGGCTTTGTACCACCATCAGTAAAGCGTCAAGTCCAATTGATGAGCGAACTCGAACGCTCTAGTCTCATTACTCTACCTAAACTAGGGATAGAAAAGATCAAAACTCAAGTAACGGTGCCCCAGAAAAGTCTAAGCAAACTAGAAGATAGAGTTGAGAATGCCAAAGCCACCTTTGTAATAACAAAAAAAGGTCACTACAACAAAGTCTTACTAATAGACGACGTCGTAGGCTCTGGTGCTACCATGAATGAACTGGCGGCTAAGCTTAAAGATGGTGGCATAGCGAAGCAGGTGATAGGCCTTGCCTTGGTCGGCTCCCTAAAAGGCTACGATGTAATTAGCGAAGTGTAACTCTACTCCGTAGTAGTTTATTTAAGTTAACTATTTCTGTCTTGGCATTGGGATACTTGATCAGGAAATTGGCAAAGGAAACCTGATCATCTCCCCATTTATACTCTGTAACTCTTAATTCCCCATTAGACTCCTCTACCAAATCTAGCTCCTCACCCTTCCTTGTTCTCCAAAAAGAGAGAGAGGATGATTGAGATCTGGAGGTACTCTCCTTTAGTCGCTCTGCAATGCAGAAGTTTTCGAAAATTGCACCCTTGTCTGGACGGTTATCAACTGGGGCCAGATTGTCTATTATTGCATTGCGTATACCAACATCTACAAAGAATATCTTAAAAGCTTTCTTGAGCTCATTCCTTGGATTTCTAGAGAACGAGGGTAGTCTAAATATTACATAGGCTTGCTCTAGGAAACTAAGGTACTTTTGGACAGTTTCTCTGCTTGCCCCTACCGTCTGCGCGAGTTCATTTAGGCTTACAGTGCTACCAACTTGCAAAGCTACGGCCTTAAGTAAGTGCTCTAGAACAGCAGGGCTACGGACTGATTCAAACATGAATATGTCCTTGTATAAATAATTTGTTGTCAAATTACCGAGGAGATCCTCCCGTAATGCCGGAGATTTCTCGCCGACAACTGCCGGATATGTGCCAAGCCTGAGTAGCTCAAGTAAAAGATCTCGATCTACTGGCATATTTTGCTTAATCTCATCAAGCGAGAGTGGGTATAGTGTAAACTCGAAGGCCCTACCTGTCAGTGGCTCATTAATTTTATTGGCAAGATCGAAAGAGGATGAGCCAGTTGCAATGATTTGCACTTTGGGGTAAGTATCGATAAAAATCTTGAGGATTGCTCCTATGTTCTCAATCGTTTGGGCTTCATCTAGGACAACCAACTCTTTGTCGCCCACTAAGTCCATCAGTAAGTCAGGTTCCCCTAGAACAAAATTTTTCCTTACTGTCGCCAACTCACAGTTGAAGTAGCCTGCCCTGGTCCCGAATGACCGAATTATTTCTTTACATAAGGTTGTCTTACCAGCTTGTCTGGGGCCAAAGATAAGAATAGCTCTGTTCTTAAATAAACGTTCTAAAATTTTGCTCTCAATTTTGCGTTTAAATATCATTAATAGGCATAATAACAAATTGCTGGTAAAATAGCAATTTGTTATCCACAGCCCTGTAAAGCCCTACTCCGTCTCTTTGTACCACTCTTATGTGGCGAGAGACATGATTATTCTTTACTATACCAATCAATAGTTCTTGTAACTCTCATTACACCAGCCAAGGCGACGAATAGGAAGAGGGTGCCAAACAAGAGAGCGTAATTTTCTAACTGGAGAATGGAATATAGGTATGCATAAAGCACGGCTAGGATGGCAGTCACCTGCCAGGCGCGCTTGTGCGCTTTGAGCACGCTGGCCGAATATGTGGTGACTAGGCCCAGAGTCATGACGGTGGAAAGTAAGTATGCCCAGCCAAAACCGATTTGCTCGGAGAGTGAGAGTAAGAGTAAGTAGAAGAGCACCAAGCTCGCCCCAATAAGTAAGTACTGAAAGGGATGCACTTTTATGCTTGCAATAATCTCAAACAAGTAGAAGGCCAAAAAGGTGAGCGCGATAAAGAGGATGGCGTACTTAACAGTGCGCGAAACGAGAGTGTAGAAGGTAACCTCGCGGAAGAGGTTAACCCCGAAGGCCGAGCTAGCCAAGGCCCGCTCATAGTTCTCGCCACTACCCGAATTTACCTGTATGGATTTGGTGGTGGGCGCAGGGTCAAAGAAGCTAGAATAGTTATTGTTGTAATCATAGGTGGTAAGCCGTATGCCGGAGCCTGAGCCCTCCCAAGCGCTAGGATATGAGCGCCCCAGAGCAGAGACTTGCCAACTGGCGCTGAAGTGATCCTTCTGCAAATCTTCGCTTGCAGGTAAGTAGGCCCCACCAAACGAGGGCGAGCCCCAAGGAGCGCTGGCACTCACGCTTGTGGCATCGCCCAAAGGCAAGAACGAGATGCCCTTACTGCCAGCGACAGAAATTTTGAGGTCAAACTTTTGCTCTATCTGCGATGGCGCCCAAACAATAGGTGCGTGCACGCCCATGCCGTTAACGTTCCACAACTCGGCCCCGGGGTTAAGTGTAATAGTGGCATTATTCCACTTAGTATCTTGTGCCGTAATGTTGCGTGTATCCGAGAAGCCCACCACAAGCACAGCCTTGTCCCACCTAACCATGCCTGGAGCAATGCCCAACTCGGCAAGGTTTGGCATTGCAAACGAGCCCGCCAACTCCAAATCGGCCCGATAGACTGGGGCACTAAATATCCCCCTGGTGCGTAGTTCGGGCCTGATGTCAGATTTAATACTCAACTCCTTGGGCAATATGTAAAGTGTTTTTGGCAAGTACTCACCGTTTGGTGTCCTTGCAATGGCAAGCAAAGGCACGGCAATAATTGGGCCCGCCACGAGCTGTGGCCTCCCCCATTGCTCTGCCACCTCGCGTGCCACCTCACTCTCGCGATTCTGCCTCTCCGAGACTACCCCAAGCACCACCAGAGAACCTATCCAACATATGAGGACCAAAAATCCCACCACAATCATCTTGCCAGTGTAACCCCCAATGCGCTTAACCTTGTTTACTGCGTTGTTTATTTCCATAAGTATTAAGTAGTCTAGTATTACTACCATTCTATCTAACCCACACAACATGTCCGAAGTAACAGCGCTTGCTATATATTACCCGAGCGGTTTGACAAGACTGATGATATCCGGCATTATGCCAAATAGAAGGGAGGTGATACTAATTGAAATTACGAACTAGTGGTAGTGGTGGCACAGGTGCAAGTGGGGTAGAAGATGCCCTAATAGCCAATGTGCTTGGGAAGCTATCAAGGGGAGGGCGGGCTAAACTGGTACTGGTCATTTCTTCTGCCCGCAGGATCAAGTGGCAAGAGATACCAGGCCTAGACGTTAGACCCTTTGTGTCCGCATCAAAAGAGACTGATCCTAGTGTGGTGGACAATGCGGACTGTGTGGTACTTTGCAAAGAGCAAGTCAGCCACAAGCTACGTGACAAACTCCTAGACAGGAAGAGGAGTACCAATCCTGACTGCAAGGAGTTCCACCTAACTAGGCACAGTACTTTTAACCGGGTACTAAAGCGAATAGCCGAAGGCCTAGCACCCAAAGTAGCCCAACCAGCGCAAATTGTTGCGCCAAAGGAGCCAGTTGTGAAAAATGAAATCAAGGATAGCGAGGCAAAAAGACCACCAGAGCCCGCGGTGGCAACAAGCCAACCAGTACCAGCAAAACCCAAAACGCCCAGGAAGAAGGAACTGTGTCCGAGTATCGCTAAGGCAAGCAAGGAAGAGCGCGAAGCCTTCTTGCTAGACCTCTGGACAGCTTTTGAAAAGGGCGCGGGCACCCTATCAAAGTTCCAGATTACGGAGGTGTTCATTGGGCACAATCTCCATCGCAATACCAGCGTCGGCTGGCTGGTGAACAATAAGTACATATATGGCAAGAAAAAGGAAGGTGAAACTTCCATAGGCCAGTGGTCCGTTGGAGAAAGGCTCACCGCCTTCATCAAAACGCTCGACCCGAGCGCTCGAGCACCCCATGCAGGCCCGACTTCAGCCCTAGACCGAGTCGTAGCCTTGCGAGAGGAACAACGTATCGAAGCCAAGCAAGCCCTGGATGAAGTAAGCCAGAAGCTTGCAACACTCAAGAGCGAAATTACCAAACTCGAGGAGACAAGGGAGTATTTGCAAAAGCTTCTCGGGTAGTTTCTCCCCGTCCCCAATCCCTAATCCTCCGACACCCACGTGTCGGGGGATTTTTTTAACCACTAAATTCATCAACTCTCAGTGTTGGACATATTATACGGCTTATTTACGGTGTTTTAGGGATTGGCCGTGAAAGCGCTTGTGGACATCTCTTAGTTGCTTGTCGGTGACATGGGTGTAGATCTGGGTGGTGGTGATATTGGCGTGGCCAAGCAGAGCTTGGACACTGCGCAGGTCGGCTCCACTACTTAGTAAGTCAGTTGCAAACGAGTGCCGGATCACGTGTGGGGTAACTCTGCGTGAGATACCCGCCTTTATTGCATAGTGCTTAATCATACGCTGGATAGAACGAGGGGTTAATCTAGACTCGCTCTCCCCTACTGGTCCATTCTTTTCACGTGAAATCACTTTTCTATCAGAACTACTGCCACTTTCACCTGCCTTCACTTCATTAGAGCTACTGGTAGGTAAGCGTGAAATATTTACAAACATAGCCTCCGCCATATCTTTGCGCTTGGCCAAGTAGGCCTTTATAGCCATTTTTGCAGTTTCGGAAAGAAAAACAACTCTTACCTTGTTCCCCTTCCCGCGTATAGAGAACTCGTCACTAGTGAGATCTACGTCGTCTGTATTTAAGGCGCAGAGCTCTGATACACGTAGCCCAGTGCTAAACAAAAGCTCCATTATGGCTCTATCTCGTAAGTCTTTCACGTGAAATCCAGCAGGGGCCTTAAGTAAGCGACCAAGCTCTGTACTGGTAATCAGATCTAGGTCTCTTTGGCCAGTTTTAGCCAATTCTAGCCTATTGGGGGCTAGGGTGACCATTTCACGTGAAAGCAGGTACTTAAGAAACGTTCTTAAGGCAATTATGTAGTAATTCTGGGTGTTTTTGGCCAAATTCTGCCTATTTAACCCCAGTCGGAAGGAACGAACAGATTCTTCAGTAATATCGCTAGGCTTCTTGGCCCCTGACGATTCTAGGTATCTAGTTAAATACCTGTCATAATTCTCAACAGTCTTGAGGCTACGCCCGCGCTCAATCTCTAGGTATTCTAAATAGTGACGCTTTAACACCCAGATATCATTCTTAATATTTTGCGACATAGTAAGTAGTGTAAAGCGCAAAACTCAAGGCGCAAAGGGGAGTTATCCCCAGTATGTCCTTTAGTTCCCTTGTATTGTCCTTTATGTCCTTTATACTTAGTCTAGATCTGGAGAGCTCGTAATCATTGAAAGATGAAATTAATAGTCTTCTAGAATGAGACGGCTTACTGGATATTTGGTCTTAATAACAGAGGCGTGCCATCCTCCTTTGGCCTCCGCTTCCCACTTCTTTCTATTTGTGCCATGCAGGTTTGATTCCTTCGGGAACAACAGGCTAGCACTATAGCAAGAGTAGAGAAAGCTCGACTTGACGCTGCTGGCGTCGCTATCATCCTTTTTAATTTATGATGGCCTAAGTCGAGCTTTTATCATACATAGCTAGGCCCCAGACTTGCAATTAGGGTCAGAATATGCTATCCTTCTTGTCATGCTTTCTAAAGTCAAAAAGCACAAAATTATCAATAAGGTTAAGGGTCACGACAAAGACACCGGCAGTAGCCAGGTGCAAGTTGCCATTTTGAACGAGCGCATCAAAGAGTTAACAGACCATTTGAAAAAGCACAGGAAGGATAACGACTCCCGCAAGGGGCTCCTCCAATTAGTTGCCGATCGACGTTCTCACGAGCGATACATCTCCAAGAAGAAGGCCAAAGTGGCCTAACTCTCTTTGGGCAATTGTGACCCCACCAAAACTTAATATATGACAGTAGTAAAACGTAGCGCCCAAAGGGTTGGCATCTTTATAGATACAGCTAATCTTTACCATAGCGCCAAGAATCTTTATAAATCCAAAGTTAACTTTGGTAACGTTGTGCGTGATGCCTTGGGTGGACGCACTCTTATCCGAGCGATAGCTTATGTGATCTCTACCGAGGCCGGAGAGGAGAAATCCTTCTTTGAGGCCCTCAGCAAAATGGGTATTGAGACTAAGAGCAGAGACTTGCAGATCTTCCACGGGGGAGCCAAGAAGGCCGACTGGGATGTGGGCATAGCCATTGACATAGTCATGCTAGCCGACAAGCTAGACGTAGTAGTAATAGTAAGCGGGGACGGTGATTATCTACCTCTATTTGACTACCTCAAGATGCGAGGCGTACAGGTGGAAGTAGCGGCCTTCGGACGTTCAACCTCAAGTAGACTCCGCGAATCGGCGGACTCCTTCCTTGACCTCTCCGAACAACCCGAGAAGTATCTTATGCGCATTGCCAACCGTCGCTCTGGACCAAGGTCTGAGGCTCCTAAAGTCAAAGAAACTACTTCCGAACCCAAGTAAGTAACTGTAATTCGCTGTTTTACTTCTAATATGATACTGTAATTTGCATATGACGAAGAAGGAATTCTCTATGGCACTGGGAGGGCGTACGCTTAGTGCCACCTTCAGCGACCTAGCAGACCAAGCTAACGGCTCGGTATTGATGCGCTATGGCGACACTATCGTACTAGTCACGGCCGTGATGAGCAGGCACGACAAGCTAGGGGATTACTTCCCCCTTGTGGTGGATTACGAGGAGAAGTTCTATGCTGCGGGCAAGATTATGGGCTCGCGCTTTATCAAACGCGAGAACAGACCAAGCGACGAGGCTATCTTAAGTGGGCGGGTAATAGATCGCACTATCCGCCCCCTCTTTGACCAAGACTGTCGGCGTGAGGTGCAAGTGGTGGCCACTGTCCTCTCGGTAGAGGCCACTAACGACCCCGACACACTGGCCATAATCGGCGCCTCGCTTGCCCTCGGCACAAGCGATATCCCTTGGGCTGGGCCTGTATCGGCTGTGCGCGTAGGTGGTACAAGCGAGAACCTGATTATTAACCCCGCAACCAGCGACCCTGCCCGGGTAAATCTAGACTTATTAATCTGTGGTAAGGCAGGGGAGATTAATATGATTGAGGCTGAGGGCCTAGAGATCCCCGAACCGGATGTAAAGCAAGCCATGAGTTTGGCTCTGGCCGAAATCGCCAAGATTGAGGCTTGGCAAGATGGAATTATTAAAGAAATGGGCAAGGAGAAATCTGTAGTGGCCACCACACCTGTCACCCGAGAGCAATTGGCCCTTGTACGAGCCACTGTCTGGAACGAGATGAAGACGGAGGTCTACAACGGCACCTTCAAGAAGCCCGACACCAGCGCCGTGCACGAGAAGTGGCAAACTTTGTTTAAAGAGAAATACCCCGAGGCGACCGAAGAGTTGGCCTACCGCATCTTTGACAAAGCCCTAGACCAACTGGTGCACGAGGAAGCGATTGTAAACAACAAGCGACCAGATGGGCGCGACTTTACCACTGTGCGACCACTATATACCGAGGCCGGTGGACTAAGCGAGATAGTGCACGGGGTGGGTATCTTCTATCGTGGAGCCACGCACGTACTCTCGGTGCTCACACTTGGCGGACCGAATGATGCCCAAATAATAGAGGGTATGGAGGTGAGCGAGAAGAAGCGCTTTATGCATCACTACAACTTCCCACCCTTCTCCTCGGGCGAGGTGGGTCGGATGGGTGGCACCAACCGCAGGTCTGTGGGTCATGGAGCTTTGGCCGAGAAGGCCTTGCGCGCCACGCTACCACCACAAGAAACTTTTCCCTACACAATCAGACTTGTGAGTGAGTCTACTGCCAGTAACGGCAGTACTAGTATGGCCTCGGTGTGCGCCTCTACGCTTGCCCTTATGGATGGGGGAGTGCCTATCACAAGGCCAACGGCCGGCATCGCTATGGGATTGATGATGGATAACGCAAAAGGCAAAACGCAAAACGCAAAACTTGGGTATAAAATCTTAACAGACATCCAAGGACCAGAGGATCATCATGGCGATATGGACCTTAAAGTGGCCGGGACAGACAAGGGCATCACCGCTATGCAAATGGATGTGAAGGTGGGTGGCATAAAGCTGGAGATACTGATAGGGGCACTAGGGCAAGCAAAAGAGGCTAGGTTAGAAATACTAAAAGCGATTAAGAAGGCAATCCCAACACCACGAGCTGATATCAAGCCAAGCGCTCCTAAGATACTTACTATGAAAGTGGCTGAAGATCAGATCGGCCTCGTGATCGGCAGTGGTGGCAAGACTATCAATAAGATTATTGAAGTCTCGGGAGCCGATGTAAACATAGAGGAGGACGGCACTGTGTTTGTGACCGGTAGAGCAGGCACAGCCGAGCTAGCCCTCGCTATGGTCAAGGAGCTCGTAACCCCGCTTACCCCTGGGGCCAAACATGAGGCAGAGGTGATTAAGTTGCTCGACTTTGGGATAGTGGTTAAGATCGGCCACTTCAACGAGGGCTTAGTGCACATATCAGAGATAGCCCCCTTCAGGATTGGCATCTTAGGTGATGCCATCAAGCTCGGCGACAAAGTGCCTGTAATGGTCCTACCCGAGGACGACCGCCACCCCGGCAAACTCCGCCTCTCGATCAAAGCCACCGACCCCAAGTTCGCCGAGACTAAAGGCCTCAAACCGCCAGCTGGCGGACCAACCAACCCTCTCCCTCCCCGCCGCTAGTCTGGCAAAGCGTTCCACATAATCTCGAACATTTCTTTTTGCAATTCTATTGCACTCTTGGTTTGGATCATGATAATGGAAATGGGGAGATTGTATTGTTGGATAATTACTTTATTTGGGGTCACAATTAGACTGGTAGATAATTTCGTGCTTTGTGGAAGTATTTTCACCTTCTGGCTGAAGTTTGCTTGGAATCGCTTGTTGCTTTGAGCTAATTCTGAATCGGTAAAAAGCAACCTAGTCTCCAACCCCAATTTAGAACGCCTCTCTTTGTATTTATAAAAAAAATTGGGGTCAATGTCGCTCCACTTCTTCACATCTGCCACCACAAGATAATAGTCGCCTATCTTTGCTTCACTTATTATGTTGTTGTAGGCACCCTTCACAGCTTCGAGTCCCTCGTAATACCTTATGGTGCCTTGCTCGTCGTTTAAATTGTAAAGCGTCTTGAGTTCGGCAATATTCTTATCTAGTAAATCTTTCCTCTCACCCAAGACTGCCTCCAACTTGTCAGGATCATTGGCAAAAAAGATTGTTTTAAATCCTTTCAGCTCCTCGGCCATCAATCCCTTCATCTTAAGTGATTCAATAACACTATATACAGTAGTTCTCTTAACTCCAGCAGTCCTAGATATGGCCAAAACAGGGGAGGGCCCCAAGGAAAGTGAGGCATAATATACAAGCGACTCGTGCTCTGTGAGCCCGACCTTCTCAAGCACTTGCACCAATTTATCGTTATTTTTCATATAATACGCATTTCTGTCGACTAAATCGTCAACACAGACACTATATCATATAGCCGTATTTAGCACAAATACTAACTTTGTCGACATATATGACACATATTGACATTCATGCGATTATATTGCCAGACAAGGTAAGCACCTTGAAAAGGAGACTTTATGGAGATAATCCTAGAGCTTGAAGCAAAGCAGATGGCCGCCCTAGCTGCGTTCATCAGTGATGCAAAAAAATCAAGAAATCCGCACTCCGATAGGCCACTCGACTCAGAGTGGCACGTAGTATCCTGCAAGTCGATGGATACGATTCATCGGCATAGAGTGAAATTAAGTTTCTCAGAATCAGGTGCCGAGAAGACGGGACGAAAGCCGATAGAGTCACTGGACCACCTGTTTAGGGTAGTTGGCCTGTTTCAAGCGGACGACTGACAGTTAGGAAAAGTCTCAGATGCAGAGGAGTTCGGTCAGGGGTGGCGCCTTGAATTGAGCCTGTGTCATTTGAGCACGTTTCTGTAGACGTATCTTAATTACAGACAGGTGGAGGCAGATGTTCTGTCCCGAAGTAAGGCCCGTAAGGCCTACCGCTGACAACTGGTTTGAGGGGCGGGGCGCATATCGCGACTTCGTGCCCGAGTGGTACTCCACACCAGAATCTTTAGCGGCTCTCTTGATAGTTGTGTTACCACAAGAGAGTGTCTCGACTTTCGTGAGACTGTCGAGGGAAAGGAGAACAGATGAACCTACTCGATGAACAAATGACCAAGATAGATTTCTCGCAATATGGGACTTCTCTCTGGTCCTTGGTTCTTTTCGGGACGGACGATGAGTACCTTGAGCCTCGGTCGGAAAAATTGCTGGCAGTGCTTGCCGGCGACACGACCAAAGTCCTGAGGGAAGCCAAGGTCTTGCTCGAAAGTATCGGGCACCCGTGGTATAGGGGGAAAACTCTCGGTTGTATGACCAAGATAATCCGTCGAAGCCCACGTCGCTTTGCGATGCTTTCAGAGGGAAGCTGTATGAAGATGGGGTTAGGTTGGGTAGCTGACCCGCTATTCAATCGAAGTCCAAGTCGAGATAGCTTTTGGGTGGAGCACGTCGAACTAAGACGCGTGAGCCCAGAAAATATCAAGATCAAGTTCTCTATACAAATGTGAGATGAGAAGCTCTCCCACTAACCCAAGTCCCGGCGTTGCACGCACTGCAACGACCGGGGCTTTTTCTTTATTCCAAAACAATTACAGGCCGAGGCGTTTGCGGATAGCACACTCAGACTAACTTTATAATGTTTCGTTAATCTTGCAATACTTTATAAAGTTTGGTATTGTGGGTTTATGCTAGATGTTACCAAAAAAATTGAGTTGATACTTAAGCGCTCGGGCTTAAGTCAAGAGAAACTGGCTAGGGAAATTGGCGTGTCCTTCCCAGCTCTCAACGCGTGGCTTCACGGACGTGCTATACCCCGGGCAACGAATCTGGCCAAGATCGAAGAACTTTATTTAGAATACACAGGACAAAAGATTGTTAGCGTCGAATCGCTGGAAAAGCAGAAGCGCGAACTAGAAGATTTGCGTAAGAAGAATAGGGGAATACTCAAGACAATAATTTCTAGGCCAGATTTGTATAAAGAATTTCTGCTTAGCCTGACATATAATAGCAACAAGATAGAGGGGAGCACTCTATCCGAGCAAGAAACGTCGGCCATCTTATTTGACAAGGCAGTGTTACCCAACAAATCCCAAGTAGAGCAACTTGAGGTGCATAACCACGAGGCAGCCCTTCTGTACTTGTTTAACACCCTTAGTCAAGGTCTACCCATAAGTGAGAAGTTGCTCTTAGCTATCCATGGCAAACTAATGAACGCTATTATGCCAGACGCTGGTCTGTATAGACGGCATGGCGTGCGCATTACTGGGGCAAATGTGCCTACAGCAAACTATTTGCGCGTACCAGAATTGATCAAAAAGTTATTTGCTAATTATAATCCCAAGCCCAAGGACCCAGTTGCCCAAGCATCAAGTTGGCATGCAAAATTTGAGCAGATTCACCCATTCTCTGACGGCAATGGGCGTGTAGGACGACTCATTCTTACGGGTATGCTCCTAGCCTCTGATTACCCCCCAGCCCTAATCAAGCAAGAGGATCGCCCCTTCTATTACGCATATCTAAGCAGAGCCCAAACCAAGGACGATTACTCGGCCCTTACCGAATTTGTTGGCAAAGCAGTCCTCGCCTCGTACAAATTACTCGATGAGAAATAACAAACTCCGCCTCTCGATCAAAGCCGCCGACCCCAAGTTCGCCGAAACTAAAGGCCTTAATCCGCCAGCTGGCGGACCAACCAACCCACCAGCCCCGCGTCCACCATTTGGTACAGACAGGAGAGACGACCGCAGAGGCCCCCCCAAGAAGGTAGTTACTCGTAGATTGAATTCTTGTTGTGATAAAATGCTTTTATGGAAGTTGAGATGTTCAGTAGTAAAGTGGGAAAGTTTATCTCTGGCTTTGACCGTGACACTATCAGTAATATCTACAGGTACGTATCACTACTGAGGCAATATGGAAGCGCGCTTGGATTCCCAGACAGTAGAAAAATTCAAACAGACCTGTTTGAGCTACGGGTTGTTGGAAAGATTCAAGTGAGATTATTTTATACCTTTCACAAAAACATGGCCGTAATACTGCACGGATATGCAAAGAAATCGAACAAGACTCCAAGGAGAGAAATAGAGACGGCAGTATCGAGGTTAAGGCACTTGCAATCAGTATAACGTATATGATATACTTATAGTCATGAAAAAGGACATTAAGTTGATAAATTTCAAAAAATTCATGGAGGCGTCATTTAAAAAGGACCCTCTACTAAAGCAGATGTATGATGACCTGGAGCCTGAGTTCAAGTTGAAGTCACTCATTATTAAGCGCCGGATAGAGCAGAAGCTGACTCAAAAGCAGTTAGCCAAACAACTTGGCACTAAGCAGTCTGCCATCTCACGCTTTGAAAGTGGTACATACAACCCAAGCCTAGAGTGGATGCGTAACATGGCAAGGGCCTTGGGCTCCGAACTTAAAGTGACTATAGTACCTAAATAACCAAGAGAGTGATATTTGTGGTATAATGAGTAAAATATGGACAAGCAGAAAATACAGATACCCGACAACTTTAAGCCACTTCTGTGGTCACTTGATTGGACTAAGTTGGATGCCTGGGAAGATCGAGAGGATATAATTTTGGCAGTTATAAATGGTGGCACCATGAGTGACTGGAAGTGGATCAGCGAAACATATGGAACAGACGCGGTGGCAAAAGTTTTGGGAGGGCGACTAGAGACAGAGTTGTATCCGGAGTCACGAAACTTGGCGCAGATTATGTTTAACGTACCGAGCTTCCGCCATGCACGATGAAGCACTCACAAAAGAAGGTCTTGCCTTAGTCTCAGGGTTAAGTAAGTTTAGTGATTTTTATCTAGTTGGTGGTACCTGTCTTGCCTTGCAAATAGGACATAGAATATCTGTAGACTTTGATTTATTTACTCAAGATAATCTGCCAGAACAATTACTGGCGAGGGTTAAACGAACATTTAAAGATGCGAGTTTAGTTGTTACTTATAAATCATCTGAGCAATTAAACTTATTGATAAATGACGTAAAGGTTACCTTTTTTCACTTCCCTTACCCTGTCGTGGAAGATTTTCTAGATTATAAGGGCTTGAAGTTGGTGACAATCAAAGAGATTGCCGCCATGAAGGCCTTCGCCATTGGCCAACGCCTTTCTTATAAAGATTATACAGATTGGTATTTTATGCTAAATGAGGGGTTAATAGACATTACCAGCATCCTAGAACTTGCCAAGCAAAAGTTTGGCACAGAATTTAACGATCGACTCTTCCTAGGTCAGCTTGTAACAATGGATGACATTAAAGAGCAGAGGATTGACTTCCTTCGAGGAGAAGTAAGCAAAGAAATTATTCAGTCATTCTTGATCAACGAGGTCAAGAAACTCAGACTTTAAAGCCTCTCCCAAATCATCCAATCCTACCCTTGGAGAGCCTTCCACATAATCTCAAACCTCTCTTGCTGTAATTAAACAACTATCCTACTCTTTAGGTTATAATAACTAGTATGTTAGAAGATGACAAAATAGGGCCGGGAGACAAGGGCGCAACAAGCGGGGACCTACCAAACTTGCGTACTTATAAGCAGGACGTGGCTGATACTGTACGCGCAGAGGGCGTGACTACAGCTACAGTGGTGATCGCAAAACAGAAACGGGAATACCAACAGAACGTACAAGCAAAGCAGGAAACCCACACGGGGAAAAAGTTTATGTTCGGGATTATAGTCACTCTAACCTTGGGGGTACTTGTAGTGGCGTACTTCTTTTTTGTATACAGCAAATCACTTGAGAAAGAAGAAGGAGCTCTCGTGCCCACTTCAGAAGTCTTACAGCCCTCCTTAATACATGTAGAGACTAGGACTACCATACAAGCCAAGCCCACCCCGATAGATAATTATCTAGAAATTGCTCGTACGGTCAAGACTGGAGGGCAGAACCCCAACAGTATGCAAGAGTTAATCCTTACAGATACTGTAGGCATTAATAAAAAAATCCTAAACGCTCAAGAATTCTTCAGTACGATAGGCCTAAGTGTTAACGACCGCTTGAGTCGCTTCCTAGCTAAGCAATATATGTTGGCTATCTACAGCTTCAAGGAGACAAGTGCCTTCCTCATCTTCTTGCCTATCTCGTACGGGCCGGTCTTCGCCGAGATGCTGGAGTGGGAAGAGAACTTGCCCACCGCTCTCTACCCCCTCCTTGCGGGCAAGAACTTGCCCGCCGATATACTCACTTATAGTTGGGAGGACCGGGTGATCAGGAATATAGACGCGCGCGTGCTTACTAACGAACAAGGCAATGTGTTGATGCTGTACGCCTTCTTGCCCTCCAAGGAACAGCTAATTATCAGCACCAATACTGCCACCCTACTTGAGGTCTTGGTGCGCTTACAGACCCCTGCCAACGTTAGTCAATAATGTGTTATAATTACTAAGCATGATAAACACAGACAAATACAAAACTCTGCTAGAAGGGGAAAGGGCTCGCCTAGAGAGCGAGCTTGGCGCAGTAGGTGAGAAGAACCCCAACAACCCTGCCGACTGGGTACCCACTATGGGCGAGAGTGCCCCCGAAGAGAGCGCCGACCCAATAGACGTGGCCGACAAGATAGAAGACTTCGCCACCCGGGTAGGCATAGAGGGCCCCCTCGAAGAGAGACTGAATAACGTTAAGCTAGCCCTAGACGCCATCAGCGCCGGTACTTATGGTACGTGTATGGAAGGGGGCGAACCTCACCCCATAGAAGAGGGGAGGCTAGAGGCCAACCCCGCTGCCCTGACCTGCGTTGCCCATATGTCATAGTGACGGGAGCCTACGATTGTTTGTTGACATGAATGTAACCGTTGTATATACTTCGGTTATATGAAAACAGTACTAAATTTTAAGATTGATAGTAACTTAAAGAAACAGATCCAAAAGACGGCCGAAGAGGTGGGCTTGCCACTTAGCCTAATTTTCAGTAATTATGGCAGGCAGTTTGTACAGGAAAAACGAATAACTTTCAGCGCACCCGAAATTCCAAACAAGAAGACGGCCAAAATCCTTAGGGAGATCGAGAAAGATATTAAACTCGGGAAGAACTTCGTGGGTCCGTTTAATTCTGGGAAGGAAGCTGCTGACTATCTTCGTTCTTTGTGAAAATTCTATATCACAAAAGATTTTTGAAAAGACTGCGTAAATGCTCTCCTGTCGAGCGAGAGTTGGTGGCCAAGAAAATAGAGCTATTCGCAGATAACCCGCTTGACCCAACACTTCGCAATCACGAATTACACGCGCCTTACTCGGACTATAGAAGCATTGATGTTAGGGGCGACTTGTTGGCACTTTACACACATATAAATCAAGGGTTGGTTGAATTCGGCTACCTAGGGACGCATCATGAACTTTATGGAACATGATAATATAGTGACATGTTAGCCAAGGTACACTCGGCTCAAGTTTCGGGGCTTAAGCCGGACATTATTGATATTGAGGTAGATATATCGCGAGGCTTGAAATCTTTTACTATTGTCGGCCTACCGGACAAATCGGTGGATGAGGCCAAGGATAGAATAAGTGCGGCCGTTAAGAACTCGGGCTTCCAAGCCCCCCAAAGTGGCAATGCCAAAACCATTGTGAGTTTAGCTCCAGCAGATATTAAGAAGGAGGGCCCGGTCTTTGACTTGAGTATAGCTCTAGCCCATATGCTAGCTACCAAAGAAATTAAGTTTGATCCAAAAGGTAAAATATTTGTGGGCGAACTTGGCCTAGACGGCACGCTAAGAGGCGTGAGGGGTTGCTTGCTTATAGCCCAGAAGGCGCTCAAGCACGGCTACAAAGAGTTGTACGTGCCTATAGACAACGCCCGCGAAGCGGCCCTCATACCCGGAGTAACTGTGTACGGCGTAACAAGTCTTAAAGAGCTCGCCCGGCACTTGGGCCAAGTTACCACCCCCCGAGGTCGGACCGGTATCCCGAAGGGTAACCCTTCGGAAGTGGCTATGGTTGCACTCAAGCCCACACCCCGCACACACGTTAAGATAGTAGAGCATCCCAAGGCTATAGATATGAGTGACGTGCGAGGTCAAGAGACGGCCAAGCGAGGTCTGGTTATAGCGGCCGCTGGCCGACACAATATCGCCATGAGCGGTCCGCCGGGCACAGGCAAGACCATGCTGGCCAAGGCCTTCGTAGGCATATTACCCCCGCTTAGCTTCGCTCACATGCTTGAGGCTACTGGCATCCACTCAGCGGGTGGCTTGCTGACAGAGGGCGAGTTCGTCACCCATCCGCCCCTACGTAGTCCTCACCATTCAGCCTCGTTCGTCGCCCTGATTGGTGGAGGGGCCAACCCCCGACCGGGCGAGATTACCTTGGCCCACCACGGCGTACTCTTCCTTGATGAGTTCCCCGAGTTTGAACGGCGGGTAATTGAGAGCCTGCGTCAACCTCTGGAGGACAGAGTGGTGCACGTCTCTCGTGCTAAAGGCACGGTAGCCTTCCCGGCCTCGTTCGTACTTGTCGCCACCATGAACCCTTGCCCCTGTGGCAACCGAGGGCACGCTCGCCCAGTAAGCGAAGGACAAGCAAGTAAGGAGTGCATCTGCTCACAATCTGCCCTCCAGAAGTACGAACGCCGGATCTCTGGCCCCATAGTAGACCGCATAGATATGTGGGTAGAGGTACCACAGCTGGATTACCAGAAGCTGGGTGACCGGAAGCTGGAAATAAAAGAGGGCTCAAGCCACATTCGCTCGCAGGTGGCCAGGGCGCGCATGCTCCAGCGCGAACGCTTTGGCAAAGATAGTAAGATTACAACCAATTCTGAGATGGGGGTGAAGGATCTAGAGAAATTTGCCCCACTAAGTAGCACATGTAGAGATTTGTTAAACACATCAGCTAAAAGATTAGGCTTATCGGCCAGAGCATACCATAGAGTGATAAAGCTAGCGCGGACCATTGCCGACCTTGCAGGGAGCGAACAAATAGGCGAGACCCACTTGCTAGAAGCCTTGCAATATAGACCTAAAAGCGTATAAATAAAGTAGAACACGCCTACGGGCGGAAGGGGGAAGAGGTGGACAGGAAGAACTTGCTTGCCCTTACGATCTTTGTCACAGTAATTTTTGCTCTTGTGCCTGTCCTAGTGGCGCAGGGTGCAGAATTCAAGTTTTTGGCAGAGGAGTTCGAACTTTTGCGCTTTCGAGTACCTAGTGACCAACTTGCCATTCGGGCAGGCGAAGGGCTCTTGCATTTGCCCGGACTCAATCTGGGTCTACAGTTTGTGCCAAAAAGAGGCTGTCAGCCCAGTTACATATATGTCTGGTTGGCACGCAACGGGCAGAACTCAAGTAGATTTGTCCTACCGGGAATTGATGAGTGGTCCACCCTTAAAGAGAGCTTGGTACAACAACTACTCACCACGAGTACCACGGAGTTCGACCTCTCAGAGAGCGGTCAGTATGTAAGAATCACTCTTTTGCCTCCGGGAGCGCCAACCCTCCTGCCATCTCGAGTCTTCGACGTAGAGACCGTGGTGGGCTACTTCCAAATCGGAAGTAGCCAAGAAGATAGCTACTAGCTCGAACTCTGCAAACTCTACGCCTTGACAAGCAAGCATAAACCGTGTAGTAATACACAAAGAGGAGGACACAACCATGTCCGACACAGAGGGAAAGTCACTCGCAGAGCTCGAGGCCAAACTGGCCGAAGCTGAGGACAGGCTTCTGGAAATTTCCACGAACCTTCTCCGAAGCGAGGCTGAAAAGGACGAGCTTGTGGCAAGCCTGCGCAGGCTTGAGAAGGAGAAAGACGAGACCGAAGGAGGTCTTACTCAGATGGGAAGGAAAATCAACCATCTGAAGGGCCTTGAAGCAAAGCTCAAGAATGATATCTCAAATACTAACGAACTCTATCAGGCTCGGGAGAAGGAGCTCGAGGCCGAGCCGGCCGAAGAAGTCGAACTGGAGAAGCAAGAGACCCCTCCAACCAAGCCAGAGGTGAAGCCTGAAGTCAAGGCTTCTAAGCCAGCTCGAAGCATGGAAGGCTGGATGTCTGGTCTAAAAAGAAGTTAGCCACCCCTTACCCCGAGCGCTTGCGCTCGGGTTTTTTATTTTCCAAATCCAAGATATAATAATACTGATGAAAGAAATAAAAAGAACTCCGACCTGCGAAGAGGAACTCTACGAGTTATCAAGAACAGTAGAGCAAGAACTGGGTAAAACAAGCCTAACGGGAACACTAGTTCTCACGCGCGCTCTAAACAATATTCAAGAAAAAGGGCTAAACTTAAATATCCCAGAAGTAAAAGAGCTTACTAAAGAAATAGTTGATTCTCTTGTTGAAGATACCCGAGCGCGTTTCGGTTTTGACTTAATCAAGCTTGATAAGGCCGTTGCTGAAGCAATAAACGAAGCCTCGGCAAAAGGAACCCAACTAGAGCCTATGACGGCAATAAAAAAAGTTGTAGACACCCACGCTGTCACTCCCCTTAATGATATCGCGCCACTACCAGCATTTGATCAGGAGCTATTTGCTAAAAAGGAGGCTCTATGGGCAAAAATAGATACACTGGAGAAACGTTTTAATCAAGAAGAATACAGTCTAGACAAACTAGGCTGTGAGCAAATATTGTCAGACTTAACAGTGTTAGAGAAAGAAGGACTTGAACTTAATGATACCTATACGAGAAGCGGAGCAACTCTATTGCGTTACAAATTACAAGCTAGATTAAGGGCTCTAGAAAGTGCCCCCATCCCACTTTCGCCAGAAGACCTCGCCCCAGACACAGAAGTCGCCCCGGCTCAAGCCGAAACAAACGAAGGCATCGTGAAATTCGAAAAGAATTTCGCTTTATTTGGAAAAGAAGCAGAAATGAGCGAACCTAAGGTGATAAAAACAAAGCTCGGTGAGATTGCATTTATTACAAACAGGGGTATTGGATACAAGGATGAGAACGAGGACGCGCTAGTCATCGGTGCCGAACAAGACGCCTTCTCAATAATTGACGGCATGGGGGGCGTGGGAGGTGGGGCTCAAGCGGCAAACATAATGGCAGAACAAATTTTGAACGGCTGGCAAAATGGAATGAGCTCCCGCCATATTCAAGAATCAGCTCACAGGAGGATGGCCGAAGAAAATCTTGGAGGCGGGGGAGCCTGCTACGCCAGTACACGGATTGAAGGAAATATACTTAAAGTTGCTCAAGCTGGGGATGTAAGAGTTATAGTAATCAGAGAGGGAAAGGTAGTCTGGTCAACAGAAGATGAGGGGTCAATACTCTGGCCCTTGCGTAATGTGGTAGATAACGCTATAACCGGGGAGAACGCAGGGGAGACAGTTGAATCTAGCTTCACTCTTGAGATTGGAGACATGGTAGTAGGAGGTTCGGATGGTCTGTTTGATAACTTTGATGAACGTGGGCAAGACTCCAGTAAAGATGCAATGGCTGGCAACAGAAATGTGGCGAGCATAGTAGCAGGCAAATCATCCCTACAAGGAGCACAAGACCTCTTTAATGAGGTTAACCAGCGAATGGAAAAATACCGACAGATAAAAGATAGGAAGGGAAAGGACCAAGCAAACTTAGATACTACATATAAGCCAGACAATCTTTCCCTCTTTGTGTACACTTTTGGCGAACACTCTAGATCAGTACCGCCCATATCACCACCGACTACACCGAAGCAGGGCAGGGACAAGAATGGGGAGTGGGTAGATGTTAGTGAGCCAAGAAGACAAGAGCGCACTACTGGTAGGGAAGAACAAGTACCGGTGGACCTTGGCATAAGTGAGACGGAGCTAGCGAGCATCCCCGAGTGGAGCTTGCTTAGCGCTGGCCAACAGAGATTGGCGCGTGAGAACTTTAGACAAGTGATGCTGGGCTTATCTTATGAGCAGGCCGACGCTTTGATGGCCAATAGGCAAAGTGGAGCAAGTCTACTTAGGCGCGCTTGGCACGGGCTGACTATGTCCTATCAGAAGAGGGTAGCCCACAGAGACGCTCTACAAAACCTAACCCTAGACACAAGCACCAAGCGTCAAATACTAGTAGAATTAATCGAGGGTATCCAAAGTCACAATCTTGACGCTCGTGAAATAGAGGGCGAGCTCGAGATCCTCTTTGCCCAAGACTTGCTAGAGCTAGAGACTAATCCAGCCAACCGCGAAGTTATCCAAAGGCTTAACGAACAAGCCAACGTCTTTAGCAAGATGCCTCACGAGTGGTCACTTGAGAGTGCAAGCAAGAAGGAGCGTGAGCAGTACGATGTGGCGCGCGAGGCTTACTATGCAAGTCTAGGCCAAGCACGGGAAGTGTTGGGGGCTCGCTTCCGACATGCTGATTCTCGCCTTGACACTATCAATGAGAAGGTCTTAACCCAACAGTTAATCAACAACAACCCTGAATTAGATAAGGCTATAAGCAAGATAAAGTCACCCAAGTTCTGGCGAGCGGTAGGCGAGAAGGTAGCCTATGCAGGCCTAGGTTATGCCAAGAGCAGTGCCGTAGTGGCAGCAAGTGCTTTGGGTGTCCTAGCTGGCCCGCTTATGACAAGCACTATGGGCGCTATTATGGGTAGACATCGTGGTAAGCAAGAGGTAAAAGGAGCCCAAATGTCTGGCCGTAGAGGTGGTAGAGGCAAGACAGAGATTGGAGCTACGCGTACGAGTAAGTCAGAAGCACTGGAGGCCGGACTTGCTAAACTCTCTAGCAACATCACTACCACTATGGCCGAGGGTGGCAAACTTGACCCTATTAAATTACGTAACTTACTAGCCTCGGTAGAGAACGCCGAAGAGTTATTAACCAGTGGTCTAATAGACTTCGGCAAAGGGGGAGGCAGAGTGGCTAGGCAATACAAACTTCTTGAAGCTATGAGTATGGCCCGCGGTATCTACTCCACCTATGAACTTGTCCTAGACGATCGGTTAAGTAATAAGATGGAAACTGTTCGGGAGGGGCGAAGAGCTACAGCCAAGAAGGCCTCCGAACGTTATGTAGATAAGCAAATACTCAAAGGGGCCGCTTGGGGCTTAGGGGCTAACTTGGTGGGCCAAGCCGTGCGACATTTCTGGCCCTTTACTGGCGGTAGTCACACAGGAGCGGGGGCGGGAATAGATACTGGAGCAGGAGCAGAAGCCCCCGGCGCTTCAGTCCCACTTACACCTGATGCCACAATACCCGAAGCCCCCTCACTTGCCGAGAAGTTAGCCTCAGGTCCAGGAGAACATCTGGTTTCTAGTACGCCCGAAGCAACTGGTACGCAAATATTTCACACTATTAAAGAGGGCGAGAGTCTCTGGAGTAATGCTAAAGGTTTGATAAGCTCAAATGGGATTAGCAAAACTGAATTTGCCCAAGCCTGGAGCAACCCTGACTCTGTGGTTACACTACCAGACGGCACTATCACACACATATCTAACGTAGATCTAGTACACGCAGGTGATAAGCTAGTTTATATAAGAGGTAGTGGAGGGGAGCTGGGCCACTTTGGCTTCGAGAACTCAAGTGGCGTATCTCACGGCACAGAGCTCACAAGCTCACCAGAACATATCTTTGCCCCCCGAGATTATAAAATTGAAACCAACTATACTCCAGGCGAAGGCGATAACCCTCTAGACACCTTCGCGCATAGCACTGGCGACACTGGTCCAGAAGTTGCTTCGCAAGCACCCCAAATACATACCGACCTAGAGGAAGTTCACGCTGATTATGGCAATACAACGCCAGAGGGTGCGCCCCTAAGCCCCAATATCGAGGCCTTAGTTACAAGCTCTGGCCATGTGCTTAGTGCAGGTGAGCGAGCCTTTATAGAAAGTGAGCAAATGCCCCTGGGCTTCTATGAGCTTATGTTAAAGAGCAAGGTCAAAATTGGGGACTTGCTGAAAGTGCCCGAGGACAAAGCTAAAGCGATAGAGTGGTGGGCTAAGCACAGAGCGAGTTCGCCAGCAATAAGCCTAAAGACTTTTGGCAGGACTATCAATCTCTCTGCCACAGAGAAGGCGGGTAAACTAACATTTTCTGAATATGAAGGATACGCTAAGTTAGCTTCCCGCATCCGAGCAATGTTAGGTGAGCAGTACAAAAATGGCAAAATTCCAAGTAGTATCAAAAAGTTGGCCCTAGAAAAGTTCCTAACTAAAATGGGTTCTTAGCTCTAAAGCGCCTACGCTCGAGCGGAACTCATTTTGTTAAAATGGGTTCTTAGCTCCACGTACTTCGAAGTGCAGGTGTGGCCCAGTAGAATTGCCCGTGTTGCCTACCTCACCAATCTTCTGCCCCTTAAGGACGTACTGACCGGGGAAGACCTCCACAGCGCTCATGTGAGCATAGAGGGTCTGGGTACCATTACTATGAGTTATGACAACAAAGTGTCCGAAACCGCCGTTATAGCCAGAACTGCGTGCTATCACCACTTCGCCCGAGGCCGAAGCCACGATGGTAGTCCCCACAGGACCGCCGATGTCTATACCATTCTTGCCGTGAAGGCCTTGAGTCTTGACCCCACTGGTCGGTCGTAAGTAGTAACCTTCTATCTCAGGGCCAGAATACTTCGCAACATTCTTGGTATTGTACGAGCTTGGACTAGGTGTTGGAGTGGCAATTACGCCATCGGGGATTATAACAACCTGCCCCACCACGAGGTCGTCCTCTAGTGTTAACCCGTTAAAATTAAGAATCTCATCTAAGTCACCTTTATACTTCTTGGTGATTGAAGCGTATGTATCTCCCTTCTTGACGTTGTAGCGCACTCCGTTAATCGGGAGGATCAAGAGTTCTTGACCTATCTGGATTCTATCAGCTCTGGCAATATCATTGGCCCAACGGATTGTGTTAACCGTTACCCCAAGCAAGCGAGCAATGGACGAGAGGTTGTCGCCCTCGCGGACTGTGTAGACGGTTATCTGATCTCCGCCTGGCCGGGCAGTACCAAGGGTCGTGCCGTCTGGGGCTATGGCCGAGAGGAGGGCGTTGTTCTCTAGGATGATATCGGCCCCACCCTTGGCCGGATTGGGGTCTGGATTCTGGGCCGCCATAAGCAACATCCCGCCCTGATGTGGATAAGTAAGTTCGTTAGCCTGAGCGCTAGCCACAGCCGAGTCCTTAAATATGTCAAAGAAGCTCGCTTGGGCAATATTAGGCCCCGCAAGCAAGAATATGGATAATATTAGGGAAACATTTACTTTGAGATAAATAAGTCTATATTTAATGGGTAAATTGCGGTGTCTCTGTA
>CAYGDD010000009.1:0-21947 GCA_964348575.1 uncultured Candidatus Saccharibacteria bacterium
TTTTTACTTGACCCATACAGTTACAAATAACTGCCGAAGATAATTATTGCCACCCAGAGCGCGCCAATAGAAGTAAGTAAGACAGCGGGAGCGGCTAGGTCCTTAATCTTGGCAATATGTGGATCTGGATCTGGGGCAAACTTATCACACAATTCTTCTAGAGCAGTATTGAGAGCCTCCACAGAAAGAATCACGAATATAATGAATATGATAAGCGCCCATTCTAGCCTACTTACCCCAAGTAGGGCACACAGAGCCAGGGCTATAACTGCTGCTCCTAACTCAATCTTAAAGCTAGGTTCTTCGCGCCAGGCTATTACAAGCCCTTGCCAAGCAAAGCCGAAGCTCTTACGCAGTTTGGTTATCATGCATCAATTATACACACCTAAGAGACAAGTGTCTTGACAGTGGATACCCCCAGGGGGTATCATAAGTAAATGGTAAATGTTAAAGGGCATAATGTGCAAAAGAAGCAGAACCTAGTTAAGCGCTTGGCGCGTATAGAGGGTCAAGTACGGGGCCTTGTGCGTATGGTGGAGGAGGGAGTGTATTGTGTGGATATTATCACTCAGACTAGCGCCGTTCGGAGCGCTCTCTCTGGCGTTGAGGACGCACTTATGCAGGAGCATTTGAGTACTTGCGTAGTAGAGCAAATGAAGAAGGGAAAGGAGGGCAAAGCCATAAGCGAGATCCTGAAAGTGTATGGCCTTAAGCGAAAGTAATGTCCAGAAACGAGATATTAATTTCTAGAGCCCGGCGTCTCCGCTTACTAGCGGATCACCTGCTCTCGGTCACCTTCGTGACCTGCGAGAGGCTCTTGTAAGCCAGAGTTCCTTCGTACGCAAATCAGCATTTCGTTTTTACTTTACATAACATGCAAAAACAAACTTACAAGATTAAGGGCATGCACTGCGCCAGTTGCTCTGTCATGATAGAGAAGGAGCTTAAGAAGGTCCCCGGAGTAAACACGGTCGAGGCAAACTATGGCACTGAATCTGTTAAGCTTGATTTTGATATCACGCAAACTAACCCCCAAGAGCTCTCAAGCAAGCTCGAGCACTTAGGCTACTCACTTGTTATCCCAGCGGTGAAACCGCCGGTAAGTGTCCAAAGTGCGCGCGAAATGGGGATGTCAGAGAATGAGCATTCTGAGCACCTAGGTCTTAACCAGAGCAAACAAGAGAAGTTGGCCGAGCTGGCTACTATGCGCACGCAAATATATGTGGCCTTACCCCTTGCTCTTATCTCGGTCGTAATTATGGCTTGGGATATCTTGGCCAAGTTTGCCCTTGTGCCAGCGCAGGCGCCGTGGCTTATGGAGTTCTTCCATCACTTGCTACCCCTCTTGGCTACCTACATGCTCTTTGTGGTGGGCAAGCCTTACCTTATGGGCTTCTACCGGTTCTTGCGCTATGGCAAGGCCAACATGGATACACTCATTGGCATAGGCACATCCGTTGCCTATGTATACAGCTTTGTTGTGAGCGCTTTCGCCGACACTGTCCTTGCTACATATATAAATGTTACCGAGACATACTACGATGTCACAATTGTAGTAATCGCCTTTATCGCACTAGGCAAGTATCTTGAGGCCCGTTCTAAACTTAGGACAGGCGATGCCATAGAAAAGTTGCTTAACTTGAGCGCCAAGACAGCACTTGTAATTCGCCCAGGGGCTACGCTCGGGGTAAACGAAGAGGTTGAGATATCTGTAGACCAAGTAGTACACGGCGACTTAATTATTATCAAACCGGGAGCAAAAGTTCCGGTAGATGGCGAAGTAACAGCGGGTGAATCTTATGTAGACGAGGCGATGGTGACAGGCGAGCCCATGCCAGTAGGTAAGCACGTGGGGGACAGCGTGGTGGCGGGCACTATTAATACCACTGGCTCGTTCACCTTCCGTGCTACCAAGGTTGGCTCAGAGACTTTGCTCGCTAATATAGTGCGCATGGTGGAGGAGGCTCAAGGCTCGCGTGCGCCCATACAAGCCTTGGCCGACAAAATCTCGGGCATCTTTGTCCCCATTGTGCTTGTGATTGCTTTTGTCACACTGGTATTTTGGCTCCTCATTGGTACCAGTAACTACGGCTTTGCCACTGCCCTCTCTTATGGACTTACTACCTTTGTGGGCGTGCTGGTTATAGCTTGTCCGTGCGCCCTAGGTCTTGCGACCCCTACGGCTATTATAGTGGGCGTAGGCAAGGGAGCACGCGAGGGCATCCTTATTAAAGACTCCGCTACACTCGAGAAGCTACACAAGGTAGATGTGGTGGTCATAGATAAGACAGGCACTATTACAAGAGGTAAGCCCGAAGTTGTGAGCATTTCAGATCAAGAAACTTTTGGAATCCTAGCCACTCTTGAGAGCAAGTCAGAGCACCCCATAGCTCATGCTGTCTTAGAATATGCCAAGAGTAAGAGCATAAGTTTACTTACGCTTACTAACTTTGAGAGCATTAAGGGCAAGGGGGTTAAGGGCGTAATAGACGGAGTAGAGTATTATGCGGGCAACACTAAGCTTGTTGCAGATCTAGGAATCAAATTTGACCCAAGTGAAATCGAGACGCAAACTAAGTCTGGCAAGACCCCGATCATTTTGGCTACTAAAGAAAGAGTGGTGAGTGTTGTGTTTGTAGCCGACGCTATTAAACCCGAGGCCGTACAAGCAATCAACGACCTGCATGCTTTGGGTGTTAAGGTCGTTATGTTAACAGGCGATAACAAGCACACAGCTAGAGCTATCGCAGATGAAGTGGGTATAGACGAGGTAGTAGCCGAAGTTATGCCCGAAGACAAATTAAGAGTCATTGAAGAATTGCAATCTGGGGAGTTTGCAAATTTCAAATTGCCCCTTGCTCATTCCAACCGAAGGTTGGTGGTGGCTATGGCCGGAGATGGAGTAAACGACGCCCCGGCGCTCGCTCGTGCCGACGTAGGCATTGCCATGGGCACTGGCACCGACGTGGCCATAGAGACAGCTGGCATTACACTCTTAGGTGGTGACATAAGTAAATTAGTTAAAGCTATCAAATTGTCTAAACTTACAATGAGAGGCATTAAGCAAAACTTATTCTTTGCCTTTGCCTACAACACTATCGGCATACCACTTGCGGCGGGCCTCTTCTTCCCCTTCTTTGGCTGGCTCCTATCTCCTGTCTTTGCCGGCCTAGCCATGGCCCTCTCCAGTGTCTCTGTAGTAGGCAACTCCCTCCGCCTTAAATCCATTAAATTGTAGATTATGAAGACGTACACATTTCATGTTCGGGGGATGCTAATATGAGATAGGTTTATGAATAGTACCATGCCATATTTAGATTAAAATTATTTTGAAAAAAGTACACAAGATTGCTTTGTTTGAGGGACAGAAAATTCGACGTCATTGGGATGATGCCAAGGAGCTTTGGTATTTCGCTATTGTTGACGTGCTAGCTATTTTGACCGGGCAGGTAGATCACAAGAGGGCTCAGAGCTACTGGACAACCCTAAAAAGCCGCTTAAAACAAGAAGGAAGTGAGGTCGTCACAAAATGTGACCAACTGAAATTGCAGGCCTCAGACGGCAAATATTACTTGACCGATGCTGCAGATACTGAAGTATTGCTTCGACTTATCCAGTCGGTCCCGTCGCCTAAAGCTGAGCCGTTTAAGCTTTGGCTGGCTCGGGTGGGGTATGAGCGACTAGAAGAGACAGTCGATCCAGAGCTGGGTATAAACCGCGCTTTGAAGACGTACTTACGAAAGGGCTATACTCCAGAATGGATTAATCAACGGCTCAAGAGCATAGAAATCCGCAAAGCACTGACAAACGAGTGGGAAAAGCGAGGAGCCAAGGAGGGCGCTGAGTTTGCAATTCTTACAGATGAGATATCGCGCGCATGGTCTGGGCTCACCACCAAAGAATACAAAAATCTCAAAGGTCTTAAGAAGGAAAGCCTGCGGGACAATATGACGAATTTGGAACTGGTCCTCAACATGCTCGCCGAAACAGCTACCACAGAGATATCAGAAAAAGAAGAGCCAGATACGTTTCAGAAGAATAGAAGCATTGCCAAGCGAGGTGGCAGTGTCGCCGGCGTGGCTAGGCAAAAAGTAGAGAAGGAAATTGGCCGAAGCGTGGTTTCGAAAAATAGTTACCTAAAAACTCACGAGAATAAGAAACGCCTAAAATCTTAGTATGAAAACATACACATTTCATGTTGAGGAGTGGCTCAGATTTGTTATACTAAAGATATGCGAATTCTAGTGTCACAAAACTTCATGCGGTACCTCATTCTCTTTAGTATTATTGTTTTCATCTTTGTAGGTTTCCTTGGTCTAGGACATTTTGACATGAGGATGGAAGCTGATGGTCAAATGAAGTCCAACTGCCTTTTTGTGTTCGGTACGATGTCGATTTGTCAGATGAATCCATTCGAGCACATTTCTGCTTGGCAGAATATGTTTACCGTCGTGAACTTAAGAGGGACTATCGACGGTTTTGCTCTTCTGGCATTAGCTTTTCTAATATTATTTTTACTCCAAAGACTAAGATTTGTTATCAGAGCATTTCTTATGATCAAGAGTAGTTTGTTATTTCAGCACGAACCGTTTCTAATCACGAGCCCTCTCCAAAAAGCTTATTCAAACGGTATTCTAAATCCTAAATCTTTCTAAGCTATCTTTAGCTCTATACGGCTCTAAGTCAGTGCTCTTGTTTTGTATATAACAACTAAACAACAAAAATGGAAACAGAAGTAAAACAAACTAATAACATATTGATCCCGGCTTCAATCGTTGTGGCGGGTGCACTAATTGCTCTTGCTGTATTTATGAACGGCAATAAAGGTATCACTACAGAAGTAGCAAAGGCTCCTGTCGCACAAGTGGCTCCCACGCAAGAAGAGGCACTTGCAAAAATAAGGGCAGTTACAACCGATGACCACATTCGGGGCAATATAGATGCCCCAATCAAGATTGTTGAGTACTCTGATACCGAATGTCCCTTCTGCAAGAGATTTCATGCCACTATGCAACAGGTCATGAATGAATATGGTCCAAGCGATAGGGTGGCATGGGTTTACAGGCATTTTCCACTTGACCAATTACACCCTATTAAGGCTCGGAATGAAGCTACAGGATTTGAGTGTGCCAATGAACAGGGCGGAAATGATAAATTCTGGGCATACGCAGACCGTCTTTACGAAATAACTCCATCAAACAACGGTCTTGATCCTGCAGAGCTCCCTAAAATAGCGGAGTACGTTGGTCTTGATGTCGCCAAGTTCAACACGTGTCTTGCAAGTAACAAATTTGCACAGCATATTGAAGATGATGCACAGAATGCTGTTGACACTGGGGGTAGGGGAACACCATGGAGCATTGTAATAGCTAAAAATGGCAAGAAGTATCCCATTAACGGTGCCAAGCCGTATGAGATAATCAAGCAGTTGATAGATAGTGTGTTGCAGGAGAGATAATTTAACAAATTACATCAAATTTATGGAAGAGAATGAAATTGTAAAAGAATTAACAAAGAGAGAGCGAAGAGAGGCAAAGCGAGCAGAAAAACTGCTTACCAAAGAAGAAAACCTTCAAAAAAGTAAAAATAAAAAGATGGGCTCATGGATCTTGTGGGTCTTACTTCTTGTTGTGCTTGTGGGAGGGTTTGTTTGGCTGGTGGCTACTAGTCCCACTATCCCAGAGTCAGACTTTGTCTCGCGCGAACCCTTCCACTGGCATCCAAAACTGACTATATATGTTAGGGGAGAACAGCAATTCCTACCTGGCGAAATTGGTATCGGGGCAATACATCAACCGATACACACCCACGCCAAAGACATCGGACAGGGGCTCATACACTTAGAGTTTGGCGGAGCCGCTCGCAAGGAGGATGTTATGCTTGGCCAGTTCTTTAAGAACTGGGGCAAGGACATACGCTCATTTGGCACCAACATGACCATGAAAGTAAATGGCGAACCAAACCTAGAATTCGAAAACTATGTCATGCAAGACGGTGACAAAATCGAACTAAACTATGAGTAATGTTCGTTCAGAAAGTATCCTGGGGGTATCGGGTACCTTCTACGCAATGTTAATAATATCCGTAGTCGGTCTGGCGTTTAATCTAATCTGGGAAAATGCACAAGCTTTTCTCTACCTAGATTATGTAAATTTTTGGCAACACTTTCCTATATGCGCCAGAGCTTCTCTTGGCGATGTTCTTATAGTTATTTTTCTGTACTTCGCTCTTGCCGTTGTTAATAGAGATTTACAATGGTTCACAAAGATGAGCAAGGTGGATCTCGCTATTACAGTAGTGTTAGGAATCTTGATTGCAGTAGGCATAGAAATGTGGTCACTAGGCACAGCTCGTTGGGAGTACGCCCCCACCATGCCCCTTGTCCCGTATACAAATGTTGGTTTGTCACCCATTCTGCAAATGATAATACTACCTCCGATTATTTTCCTCACTTCAGCATGGATTATTAAAAGAATTAAAATATGAAGACATACACATTTCATGTTTCGGGGATGCATTGCAAGGCTTGTGTGGGCTTGACCGAGAGTGAGCTCAAACAGTTGCCAGAAGTAAGTAGTGCCAAGGCAAACTTGACGAGCTTGAGTGTGGAGGTTACGGGAAATTTTGGAGACAAGTTGGTCGAGCATGTTGCGCGCGACTTGAGTGTGGTGCTTCAGTCTCATGGCTACTCGCTTGCATTGGGAGGTCAACCCTTCGACAAGCTCAGGGTAAAGTGGGCGGACTTTGCTTATGCCTTGCCCATCGCGGCCGTGTTTGTAGGTGTGTTTATTTTGTTGCAGAAGTTGGGGATTGTGAATTTAATTGGCGGGGGCAATGTGGGCTTTGGCACAGCCTTCGTGGTGGGCTTGGTCGCAAGTGTTTCCACCTGTATGGCGGTGGTGGGTGGCTTGGTGCTCTCTATCTCTGCTAACTACATTAAGTCAGGCGATCGCGTCAGGCCTCAAGTCTACTTCCACATTGCGCGCTTAGTCGGCTTCTTTATCCTGGGGGGCATAATTGGGGCGCTTGGATCTGTATTTCAACTAGGGGCTACTGGGGCGCTTGTGCTGGGTATAGTTGTAGCTCTTGTGCTTTTGGTATTGGGCATAAATTTACTAGATGTGTTTCCATTTATGAAGCGCTTGCAACCAAGTTTGCCGGCCTTTATCGGCAATCACATCCAAGGTATCAAGAATGTTAATCACACCCTTACTCCGGTCCTCTTAGGGGTAGCCACCTTCTTCTTGCCATGTGGGTTTACCCAATCTATGCAGTTCTACACTCTTAGCACAGGTAGCTTTTGGACTGGGGGACTGACTATGCTTGTATTTGCCCTAGGTACACTGCCTGTGCTGGCTCTACTTAGCTTCAGCGCTCTTTCTGTGCATAGTAAGTTGCGCTCAAGCATCTTCTTCAAAACGGCCGGCCTTGTGGTAATATTCTTTGGCCTCTTCAACTTACTCACTACTCTCATAGCCGGAGGATATCTCCCTCCCTTCTTTAACATCTAGTACCTAACAACTAAAACCTAATACCTACAATATGAAGTCACTTATTCCATCAATAATTGTGGCGGGGCTTGTGATCGGCGGAGCAATTTATTTTGTAAGTAATGGGAGCAAGGGAGCAACGCCGGACTTGGCTAACACTGGCGATGGTCAAAATGTGAGCATAGTAGACGGCAAGCAAATTATCAAGATTACGGCCAATGGTGGTTACTCGCCAAGCGTCTCCCTTGCCAAAGCTGGCGTGCCCAGCGTGCTTGCTGTTAAAACGAGTGGCACCTTTGATTGCTCGTCGGCTCTCTCTATCCCGACCCTTAACTACCGCGAGATTTTGCCCAACAGTGCTGAAACACTCATAGACATCCCAGCCCAAGAGTCAGGCACCACCATAGACGGCCTATGCTCCATGGGCATGTACAATTTCCAACTCAAATTCGATTAGCTAGTGGGCTAGAGTGTAAGCTCTCACTTTATTTGCTCCGGCTTCTTCTAGAGTGCGTCTAGCCAGAGTGATGGTGGCTCCAGTGGTGTGCACGTCATCTATTAAGATAATATTTCTACCATAGACCAAGCCTGAATCGGACACACTAAACGAGTTACTTAAATTGTGCAAGCGTCCAGTGCGACTCTTCTGCGAGACTTGACTGAACGTTTCGCGGTTCTTGATTAAGGCCTTCTTGTTAAACTCGTAGCCAAGTATCTTTGCAATAGTTCTGGCAAGAAGCTCGGCCTGATTGTAGCCTCTCTCGCGCACTTTCTTACGCGTCATTGGTATAGGTATGACAATAGGCTGGGCGAAGCTCTCAAATTCTAGAGTCTCGGCCAAGTCTTCCACGATTAGCTCTGATAAGTGCATGGCTAGAGCTCTGTGCATCGCAAATTTACCCCCAAACTTAAACTTGTGAATGCTGTGCCTAATTAGGTCATTAGAGTAGGCAAAACGAGCCTTTATCTCGGTGCTCTCATCTAGAGATGGCGGTATTTGGTCCAAGCAATCGTAGCAAATTATCTCCCCAGGCCTACTGCAACCCAGGCAGGTAGTGGGGAAGAGTAGGCCTAGTAAGTAGTTTGGTAGATTAATTAACTTCATACATTTTATACACAGTGCTATAATTATGGCATATAATTCTCTATGTCTTCTATTCTATCTAATTTTAATCCGGCCAAACTTCTGGGTAATATGTTCGCCAATAACCAGAGTGTGATTGGTATAGACATAGGCTCATCATCAGTTAAGATTGTCCAACTTAAGAAGAAGCGCGGTCATCCGGTGCTTGAGACTTATGGTGAGCTAGCCCTAGGCCCCTATGCCAAGCTCTCGGTAGGTCAAGCTACTAATCTTGCCGCCGTGCAGATTGGTGAGGCTATAAGAGATCTTATTCGTGAGGCCAATGTCACAGCCAAGCTGGCTGCTATCGCCCTACCCCTACATTCGTCCTTGCTTACTGTGATAGAACTACCTGCTTACAAAGAAGAGCAGATTAATTCGATGGTCCCACTTGAGGCTCGCAAACATATACCCGTACCTATTAGTGAAGTGACTTTAGATTGGTGGGTTATCCCCAAGCATGACTTCCACGGTCCAGCCGGAGAACAGAGCTCGCCCGTCAAATCGACTAACACCGAGGTCTTATTAGTAGCTATCCATAAATCCACACTTAAGAAGTTCCAAGAGGTTTCGGCCACGCTTGGCATTAGCGTAAAGACGTACGAGGTCGAGACCTTTAGCGCAATGCGTTCTTGTTTAGCTCGAGACATCAGTGCTATGGCTATGCTCGATGTTGGGGCTAGCACCTCCAAGCTTACGATAGTTGATTATGGGGTTGTGCGTGTATCACACGTGATCAATAAGGGTTCGCAAGACTTAAGTGTAGCTATGGCCTCGGCTAAGAACGTGACTTTCGCCGAAGCCGAGAAAGAGAAGCGTCAAGTCGGGATTGTTAATGCTCCAGGACTTAGTGCAAGTTTAGACTTCATTTTCTACGAGGCTGCCAGTACTATCGCCGAGTACGAGAAGCGTCATGCCAGACAAGTGGGTAAGGTCATATGCACAGGTGGAGGGTCCTTGCTTAAAGATTTTATCAAGATGGCCTCTAGCCGATTTAACTCGGAGATTGTTTTGGGTACGCCCTTTGATAAGGTAGAGAGTCCCGCCTTTCTGGCTGGGCTCCTAGCAGAGGCAGGGCCCGAATTCGCCGTAGCCCTGGGTCTTGCCCTCCACGAGCTTGAAGAGGTTTAGATAATTAATAGGTAGTGATGATAAGTTTGTTGCTCTTCTATATATAGGTGATAGAATTAAGTAAGTCTATGGATCCTGTTAGAAGTAACTTCGAAAGGGTCTATTTAATAAAGTTATGTTTAGTAAAATAATAATGCTAGACTTCTAACAGGATGGATACAGGAATTAAAACTTCATTTATACCCAAGACGACGCTGGCTCGTCCAAGTGGCACGCCAGTGAGTGGAGGGATGGGTTTCGTTGCCTTCTTCTCTATTCTACTGCTTGTAGTTTCCTTATTGGGCTACTTGGCTGCCTATTCTTACAATTCTCTTGTCCGCAAGGAAGTAGCGAGTCTTGAGATAGATATTAACAAAGCTAAAGCTGCCTTCGACCCCGTCTTGCTTAAAGTATTCGAGAACTTAGACAGACGACTTCGAGCGTCTAATGATTTGTTAACTAATCACAAGACCGTAGAGCCCCTTTTCCTATTGTTCGATCAACTTACACTTAAGAGTGTCCGTTTTAACAATTTTAACTTTACAGACAGCCAAGTTGGTACGTCTGTTAGACTCTCTGGAGAGGCTCTTAACTTCCAAGCAGTTGCATTACAAGCTCTAGAGTTTAGTAAGGATAATCGCATTATTAACCCAATCTTCTCTAACCTAGGTGTGGACGCGAAGACTGGTAGAGTTAGATTCGACGTTAGTTTCAAAGTGGGGGCGAGTCTTATAAGTTATGCTTCTCAGAGTATTAGTACTTTAGATAGCCTGCAATGAGAATACTTGTTCCACTATTTTCTATAGTCATAGCGGTGGGGATCTTCTTTGGCTTGACTAGGAAGGAGATGGATGCTTCAGCTCCACTAGTGGAGAGGAGGACTAATCTTAACGCCGCCTTAGAGAGTGCCCGGCGCGTGCAAGTCGTGCGGGAGACACTCCAAGAGGAGTACAACTCCTTTAGTAGTGCTGACTTGGCTCGTTTACACAAGTTACTACCCTCGCATGTAGACAATGTTAGGTTGGTGATAGACATTAACGGCATGGCCGCTACTTATGGTATGACCCTCCGAGATATTCAAATACAACAAAGCCCAGATGTAACTAAGCCTGTACAGTCTATAGTGGGGGATTCGCCCGAGCACCTAGATATAAAATTTGGCGTTAGTGGGAATTACGAATCACTTAAGCTCTTTCTCGCTGATTTGGGCAGGAGCCTGCGTATAGTAGATATTACAGACTTAGCCTTCACCTCAAGAGATAGCGACGTATACGATTTCTCTATTGGCTTACGGACCTATTGGTTGCAAGATAAATAGAATAATATGAGCACTATAGGTAAAATTTTAACAGGTTTGGTGATAATTTTCCTAATTGGGGCTGGTTACAAATTCCTCATTATTGACAAAGCAACAGTAGCTCCAAAGAGTTTAACCGCGGAGAACTTTGACCTAGAGACCAAGAGTGAGAATCAAGAGTTCTTGCGCATCCTCAAGAGCCTAGAGAATGTTGGCTTGGATAAGTCTATCTTTTCTAAGGAGGCTTTTCTTAGCCTTGTTGACTTTAGCTTGCAGTTGGGTACCCAGCCTAAGGGGCGCTTTAATCCTTTCAGACCTATTGATTTACTAGAGATTTCTTTAGCAGACAATACTGATGGATGACCAGGCACCAGCAACTACTAGCCCGGTAGTCCCAGTGCGCGATCTTAAGGGTAAGAAGATTTCGCCGGACATACTTAAGTATGTACCCCAGGAGTCTGCTGCTTACTACCGCTTCGTACCTATTGGAGTAAAAGACGGCGTTCTTGAGGTGGGTATGGTTGATCCAGATAATACCGAGGCTCGCAACGCAGCCTCGTTCATTGCAGATAAGCTTGGAATGCCTTTCAAGATCTTCACTGTTGGGTCGGAAGACTTCGCGGCTGTGATCGATGACTACAAGAACTTGACTAGTGAAGTCAATAAAGTTTTGGGTGAGTTGGATGCCGAGCTCTCCGGAGAGGGTGCTTTGCCAGACGTCTTTAAGAGCGTTACTGGTGGAGGAGATGACACAGCTCTTGTCGAGAATGCTCCTGTAACTAAGATTGTGGCGGTAATCTTAAGGCACGCCATAGATGGCAATGCCTCTGATATACATATTGAGCCAATTGGAGAGAGGGTAAGAGTACGCTTCCGGGTAGATGGTATTCTGTACACCAGTCTATACTTACCTGCTAATGTCTACGACTCGATTGTCGCCCGCATCAAGATTATTTCTAATCTCAAGTTAGATGAGAAGCGCAAGCCCCAAGACGGTCGCTTCTCGGCTCCTCTTGATGGGCGTAAGGTGGACTTCCGAGTGTCTACCTTTCCTGCCTATTATGGTGAGAAGGTGGTCATTCGTATACTAGATTCAGAGAAGGGAATCAAGAAGTTAAGCGATTTGGGCTTTACTCCAGGCCATTTAACTACTGTCCAAGAGGCCTTAGCTAAGCCTTACGGTATGATCCTTATTACAGGTCCCACAGGCTCTGGTAAGTCAAGCACCCTCTATGCAATGCTCAATGAGATAGACCGTGAGAAGCACAATGTAGTTAGTTTGGAAGATCCAGTGGAGTATAGTGTTGTGGGAGTTAACCAATCCCAAATAAGACCAGAAATAGGCTACACCTTTGCCAACGGTCTGCGAAGTATCTTGCGTCAAGACCCAGATGTAATAATGGTGGGTGAGATACGTGATAAGGAGACAGCCGAGCTTGCCATCCAGGCGGCCCTCACGGGTCACCTTGTGTTCTCGACCCTGCACACCAACAACGCCGCCGGAGTCATTCCCCGCTTAATTGATATGGGCATTGATCCATATTTAATTGCTCCGACCCTTATCCTTTCTATGGCCCAACGTTTGGTTCGAGCAATGTGCGAGGATAGCAAAGATCCTGTCCCGATTGAGGGTGCAATCAGAGTTATGCTAGACAAGCAGTTTGCTGATTTACCTGAAGAGGTCATGTCCAAAATAGTTATTCCCAATTACGTGTATCACGCCAAGCCTTCGGCCACGTGCCCCGGGGGCACTCGGGGGAGGCTGGCTGTCTTTGAGATGTTTGAAGTAGACCGGAAGATGGAGGAGATAATTCTGGCCAGCCCTACGGAACTTGCCGTGTATGAGCAAGCTAGGCGCGCTGGTATGTTAACAATGAAGGAGGACGCGATTTTGAAGGCCTTTGACGGGCTTGTCCCCTTTGATGAGGTTGGTACTCTCTAAATAGATGATATAATTAGGGTTGTATTAATTTGATATGACTAAGGTAAAAATTAAAGTATTAATTGTTGAGGATGATAAGTTCCTACTTGATATGTACGTGCTCAAGTTTACCGAGCATGCTTTCGAGGTTTTGACTGCCTTTGGTGGCCAAGATGCCTTAAAGAAGATTGCCGAGGAGGTAAAGAAGCCAGACGTTGTCCTGCTTGACCTAGTGATGCCCGGCCTTGGAGGCTTCGAGGTTTTAGAGAAGATTAAGTCAGAGAATATGCTACCCGATACTCTTATTATAATCTTGTCTAACTTGGGCCAGAAGGAGGACATTGACCGGGGTATTGCCCTTGGGGCAGATGGATATATTGTTAAAGCTTCGGCTACGCCCACCGAAGTGGTAAATCGAGTTAGCGCAATCCTAGAAGCAAAGAAATAATGAATTACAAAGCCCAAAGAGATCAACTAATAGACGCAGTTATCAGCCAAGGCGCTTCGGACCTCCACTTATCTGTAGGGCATAAGCCAACCCTGCGCGTGGCCGGTGCGCTTATCCCGCTTGTAAGCTTCCCAGAGCTAACTTCGGCCGATGCGGAGGGTATCTTGACGGAGTTACTTACCCCAGAGAATAGAATTATATTTAATGCTAGCAAAGATCTTGACTTCGCCTATATGGCGCCAAATGGTTTACGCTTCCGGGGGAACGCCTTCTACCAGATGAACAAAGTTGGCGTAGCTTTGCGCGCAATCTCGACCTCAATTCGTACTTTTGCTGAGCTTAATCTACCCCCCATATTAGAAGATATCACCCACAAGAAGCAAGGCTTTTTCTTGGCGGTGGGCCCTGTCGGTCAAGGCAAGTCTACAACTTTGGCGGCTATGATTAATCTAATCAATCAAGAGCGAGCGGAGCATATTATTACAGTAGAGGATCCGATAGAGTACATATTTCCACCGGGTAAATCTATTGTAGACCAGCGTGAGGTCCGGTTTGATACTACCGACTTCCAATCGGCTCTTAAGTCTATGTTCCGTCAAGATGTTAATGTGGCTATGATCGGCGAGATGCGCACATCAGAGACCATCGCCACTGCCGTAACAGCGGCCGAGACGGGACACCTAATCTTCTCAACTCTGCACACCAACAACGCTGCCCAAACCATTGACCGCATCATAGATTCGTTCCCCGGAGAGCAACAGTCCCAAATTCGCTCTCAACTTGCCGGGAGCTTGGTGGGCGTCTTCTCCCAAAGGCTCCTGCCAAGGATCTCGGGAGGACTGATACCTGCCTACGAACTATTACTTAATAATTCGGCGGTGTCTAATCTAATCCGTGAAGCCCGTACTCACGAGATTGGTATTGTGCTCGAGACCGGCTCGGAGTCGGGTATGATAGATATGAATCACTCCATAGCTACTCTAGTTCGAGCTGGTGAGATTTCCACTGATGATGCCTATCATTATTCGCTAGATTCGGAGGCTCTTTCGCGCCTGTTATAGCTTATGTTGTTTAACTACAAAGCAGTCGATAAACTTGGGACAGATTCTAGTGGTACCATCGAGGGTTCGAGTATTGACTCAGCTATAAGTTCACTACAAAAGAAGGACTTGGTCATTATCAGTATTCACCCCGTGGAGGAAGGGGGGAGTAGGGTCGGGTTTAAAATACCTTTTATTGGTGGTGTTAAACGTAAAGATATTGTCATCCTTTCGCAACAACTTTCGACCTTGGTGGGTGCTAATGTGCCTATTCTTACTACGTTCCGCTTAGTAGCTACAGAATCTGAGAGTCCCGCCCTGCGCGCTAAGATGTCAGAGGTAGTCGATGATGTTCAGGGCGGAACTTCTATATCTGGAGCATTTGCGAAGCATCCCAGTATCTTCTCATCATTTTATGTTAGCTTGGTCAAAGCAGCAGAGGAATCGGGTAAGTTACCCGAAACATTTAAGTTTTTATCTGATTACCTAGAGCGCTCATATAAGTTAATGCAAAAGGCCCGTAATGCCCTTGTTTATCCCATTTTCGTTATTGTTGTTTTCGTGGGAGTGATGATTCTGATGCTCGTAATGGTTATCCCACAGCTTACTAGTATATTGCTAGAGTCAGGCCAGGACGTACCCTTCTTTACTAAGATCATTATTGGGGCTAGTGACTTCTTTGTTAGCTACGGTATTTTACTCTTATTTTTACTTATTGTATTTGTAATTGGTGTTTGGCGCTACACTACTACAGAACGAGGTAGTATCGCTTTTGATAGGTTTAAGATATCAATCCCTTATGTAGGTTCACTATATAGGAAGATATACTTATCACGCATAGCAGACAATATGAATATGATGCTAGAGAGTGGTATCCCTATGGTTAGGTCTCTTGAGGTTACGGCAGAAGTTGTGGATAGCCGTGTCTATAACGCTATTCTTCTTGAAGTCATAGAGTCAGTTAAGGGTGGATCAGCACTGTCAGAAGCCTTCGCTTCTTATCCGGAGTTTCCCACAATTGTGGCTCAAATGACTAGGATTGGAGAAGAGACGGGTAAGCTAGACTACGTCCTTAAGACTCTTTCCAAGTTCTATACCCAAGAGGTGGAAAGTGCGGTTGATTTACTGGTTGGACTTATTGAGCCCGTTTTAATCGTATTTCTAGGTCTGGGAGTAGCCATATTGCTATCTGGGATCTTATTACCGATATATAGTCTCACTGGAGCTCTTTAATAGGGGTTATCCACAAGGCTTGTGTTAATATGACTTAAATGTCTATATAATATGGGTTATAGCAATAAGGGCTAAAACCCCAAAAGTCGATTATAAATTTACAAGATTATTAGCAAAATGAAATATAATAGCAAAAGAGGATTCACGCTTATAGAACTTCTGGTAGTTATCGCTATCATAGGTATCCTATCGTCAGTAGTATTAGCTTCACTCAACACAGCTAGATTGAAGGCTCGTGACGCTAGGCGCATCTCAGATATCAAGAACTTGCAGTTGGCTCTAGAGTTGTATGCGGACGACAATGATGGCAATTACCCGTTAGCTCTAACTACTCTTGTTGATCCTATTGAGTATATTCGCTCTATCCCAGTTGATCCTTCAACTGGAAATAGCTACCGTTATGCTAGCGGTGAAGCTACGGTAGTTGGTACAGAGTACCACCTAGGAGCTGATCTAGAGGGAGCTAACATGCCAGACAATGATGCTAACTGTTCGTCAGTTGCTACTTTGGCCTGTTATGATGACGTTCTTGATGGTGGCTTCGATGGTACAGCTGCTGGTATTTACGACCAGAGACAGTAATCGCTACTTATCAAACACTGGTTTGAGCAAACGTCCCGACTACGGTCGGGACGTTTTGTGTTATGATTAAGGCAATAATATGTTCTGCGCTATAGTTCTAATTAGCTCGCTATTTGGTTTACTAGTGGGAAGCTTTCTTAATGTTCTCATCTTGCGGGTTAATACAGGTAAGTCTGTAGGGGGCAGATCTAGCTGTATGTCCTGTGGCCACCAGCTTACCACTCTTGACCTTATTCCAGTTTTTAGTTACGTTTTTTTGTTTGGAAAGTGCAGACACTGTGGTTCACGCATATCTCTCCAATATCCTCTCGTAGAGCTCTCTACTGCAGTCTTGTACGGCTTATCCGCATATGTCTATTGGCCCCTTTTTACCGATAATCCCAATAGCTTCTCTGTCTACAGCCTATTGCCAATGAGCTTGATGTTCGTCATCATGTCTCTTTTAATAGCAGTATCTGTATATGATCTACGACACAAAATTATACCCGATCAATTTGTATATCCACTCATTGTCTTCTCGGGGATTTGGCACTTTATCACTTTCGGATCAATTTTAGATTTTAACGCTGACTTTTGGGCTGGGCCAATATTCTTTGCTGTGTTCGCTCTATTGTGGTTAGTGAGCAGGGGAAGATGGATGGGCTTGGGCGATGCTAAGCTTGTGCTGGCTATCGGCCTCCTGCTTGGCCTCCTGCTCGGCCTTGGGGCACTGATGCTCGCCTTCTGGTCTGGGGCAATAGTCGGGATAATTATGTTGTTACTTTCCAAGAGCTCTATTACAATGAAGAGTGAGATACCCTTCGCTCCGTTCCTGATCCTGGGCGCTATTGCCCAGTTATTGTTACCAATCCAACTTACTCTTATATAACCTATGATGACCCTATATAATAAATATAGTAACAAGTCGGGGATGACTATTATAGAGCTGGTGGTGACAAGTGGAATCGTAGTATTAATTCTTACCGTTGTACTTTCAAGCTATCCACGCTTTCGAGCCAGTAGTTCCCTTACGGCCACCGCTCGAGAGCTTGGTCTATTTATTAGAGAAGCTCAAGTCTATGGTTTAGCCGTAAAGTCCTTCGACAAAAAAGGTGAAGATTTTCCCGCTTACGGGGTAAACATTCGTAAAGATAATACCACAGGTCAGATTATCCAGGAAATTGTTCTTTTTGGAGATGTTAATGCAAGTGGCATATATGAAAATGGAGATAATTGTGGCGGGGCTGTGACAGAGTGCAAGAAGCGTCTCTCGCTCACTGGCTCTGAGTATATAGACAAGATCTGTGTTAACCCTGGGGGAGGGCTCCGGGGTGGGGATCAAGAGCTGGAGGAGTTCTGTGGGATTGACCAGCTTAATATTAGCTTTAAGCGTCCAGACCCTGAAGCAAGCATCATAACTACAGACATCAATACGCGGTATAATGGGGCCAAGATATACTTGCGATCCAAGAATAGGGAGCTTGAGAGTAAGGTGGTAAGAGTCTGGATTACAGGTCAGATAAGCATCCAATAAAAGTGCAAAGCGTAAAACTCAAAACTCAAGGCAGAAGAGCTAAGACTGATGGCTTGTTGAGTATGGGAGGATTTACTTTAATAGAGCTTCTAGTGTCAGTGTCTATATTTTCTATTGTTATTATTATTGCTGTCGGAGCTCTACTTAACCTTGCCCGAGCTGCGGATCACTCCCACGCCATCCTTACTGCGATTAACAACCTAGACTTTGCTATGGAGCAGATGGGACGCACTATCAGGGTTGGTGGGAATTACTATTGCTCTGACACAACATCATCTTTGTCTAGTGACACACAGGATTGTCTTTGGACAGCTGGCAAGAGTGGTTTAGTTATTACAGATAAAGATAACAGGCGCATAGCATACAGGCTTAATCATGCCAATGGCTCGCTCGAACGGGAGAATTTATCTTTTACTCCAAGTCGCATATTTAGCATTACTTCACCGGAGGTGGTGATAGAGAATCTTACTTTTAACGTTTTTGGATCACATCCAACTGATAATTTACAGCCCAGAGTTATGATTAGGATTAAAGGTAAGACAGCCGTGTCTGGGCTTAAGCCCTACGAGCAGGTGAGTTTTGATTTACAAACTATGGTCTCCCAGCGAGATCCAGACCTATGATAAACAAACGCAAAACTCAAATCGCAAAACTCAAAACAAGAGGGGGGTTTACTTTGCTTGAAACTATTGTAGCCGTAGCCATACTTATGGTGGCTATTGGGAGCGCCTTTGGTCTTGCTCCTGAGGGGCTCGTGGGTGCCCGTTTCGCCAAGAATCAGACCACAGCTACCTACCTAGCTCAAGAAGTTCTCGAGAGTATTCATAATGCTAGAGACAATGCTATGTACTTTTCGCCAAGTGAGGACCCACTTAACTGGCTCTCTGGCTTTGCACAATGCATTGGAGTCAAGTGCACTATCAATGCTATTGACCTGGTCTTCACTCCCTGTAGTGCTACTTGTCCTCCTCTTAAGGCGGTAACTACCAGTGATGGAGGAAGTGCTTATGGCAATGGGGGCTTCTTTGACTCTGACCCTAGTGTTGTTAGCACAATATTTACAAGAAGTGTTACGGTGCAGAAAGTACAAAACACAACCATAGGTCGAGATGATACGGAGGCCCTAGTTACGGTAAGCGTGACTTGGAAGGAAGGAAGCGTTACTAAGGACACGAGGATTGAAGATACAATATTTGATTGGTGGACATATAACAAGTAGCTCAAAGAGCAAAATACAAAATGCAAATCTCATATCTCAAGAGCCTAATACCCAATATCTATAAACTAAGACCTAATAGGGGTTTTGCCTTGTTAATATCCATTATAGTTTCTTCTATCATTATCACTCTGGCAATCTCTATTGTTAATTCGGCTATTCGGGAGGTGGTCCTTGCTTCTACGGTCAGGAGTTCGGCTCTTAGTTTCTATATGGCAGATTCTGGTATGGAGTGCACTCTTTATTGGGATAATGTGCGAGGCAACTTTGATAAAGATAGTGCATTCTTTAGCGAAAGGGGAGGTGGCCTTATTGAATGTATGGGACAGGTTGTGTCTATCGTACCTAGTCCCAAAGTCGAGTTTTCCCTTAAGGGTATTAATGATGATATGCCTTGCGTGGATATCTTGGTTACAGCCACTCCAGTGACAAGTGATGAGAGTAAGAGATTAATTGATTCTCACGGCTATAACACCTGTGATTTAAAGAGCAATAGACGCGTAGATAGGGCCCTTGAGGTAAAGTATTCTGTTTTCCAATAGCCCACTAGTTCTGTGTGCTAAAATGGGTGGGTGAGCAAAGAAGTGGCTAAGAAAAGAATGGTGGAGCTTGTTCGAGTGATTAACCACCATCGCTATCTTTATCATGCTTTAGACAAGCAAGAGATTAGCGACGGAGCACTAGATTCGCTTAAACACGAACTAGTTTTACTAGAGAAAGAGCATCCAGATTTAGTCCAGTCAGATAGTCCCAGTTTGCGTGTAGGGGGTAAGGCCCTACCAGAGTTTAAAAAGGTAGCACACACTGTGAGGCAGTGGTCGTTTGACGATGTCTTTGATGAGCAGGAGTTAAGAACTTGGGAAGAACGCAACTTAAAAATTCTCACCAAGTCTCCGAAGGGTAACCCTTCGGGAGGGATAGGACTAGATTATGTGTGTGAGCTAAAGATAGACGGTTTCAAAATAGTGCTTACATATAAGGGGGGCATGCTTTTGAGTGCTGTTACAAGAGGTGATGGCAAAGTGGGCGAGGATGTAACAGAGAATGTTAAAACTATAGAATCAATCCCTATTAAGTTGCAAAGAGAGATAGATATTGTGGTTGAGGGCGAAATTTGGTTAAGTAAGAAAGAGCTAATCAGGATAAACAAGGAGCAAATCAGTAAAGGCTTGCCTCCATATGCCAATCCGCGCAACCTAGCTGCCGGCTCTATTCGCCAACTTGACCCCAAGCTCACAGCCTCGCGCAAACTAGACTCATACATATATGACATTGCTCAAAGTAACTTAGCGGACCGTCGGCTAAGTAATCAAGATGGGGAACTAGAATATTTGCGGGAGCTGGGATTTAAAGTTAATCATAATTACAAACTATGCAAGAATCTTGATGAGGTAATTGAGTTTTGGAAAATCTGGAAAGGCAAGAAAGACAGGCAAGACTACTTAATAGATGGGATAGTGGTGAAGGTGCGCGAGAAGAGCTTGCAGGAAGCGCTGGGTTATACTGGCAAGTCACCGCGCCATGCTATTGCCTTCAAATTCCCCGCAGAGCAAGTCACAACTCTGGTGCAGGGGATAGAAGTGCAAGTAGGTCGCACGGGAGCTCTCACTCCAGTAGCGCACCTGCGGCCAGTAAGTGTGGCGGGCTCTACTGTGGCGCGGGCTACACTTCATAATCAAGATGAGATAGCCAGATTAGATGTGAGGGTGGGGGATACTGTCATATTAGAGAAGGCAGGTGACGTTATCCCAGACATCGTGCAGGTTTTGAAAGAATTAAGGCCAAGCAACAGTAAGCCGTATGTATTTCCAAAAACCTGCCCAGTGTGTGGGAGTAAAGTACACAAGAAAGAGGGTGAGGTCGCACATAGATGTAGCAACAACTCGTGTCCCGCGCGCGATTTGCGCAGGTTTTATCACTTTGTCTCGCGTAGGGCTATGGACATAGACGGTCTAGGACCCAAAGTGATTGACCTCCTTGTGGAGCATAACTTGCTTAGTGACTTTGCTGATATCTACGAGCTTAGAGAGGGTGATATAAGTGCCTTGCCTAGGATGGGCGAACTAAGTGCCAAGAACCTAATAGAGGCTATAGGCAAATCTCGCAAAACAACTCTTGCAAGATTTATCTTTGCGCTAGGTATCTTGAACGTAGGGGAGGAAACTGCTATAGATCTAGCCAAGCACTTCAGGAGTTTAGACAATCTAATAAGTGCAAGTGAAGAAAAATTAGCCGAGATAGACGGAGTGGGCGAAGTAGTGGCAAAGAGCATTGTGGAGTACTTTGCAAACCAAAATAATATTAAGCTAATAGATCGTCTCTTCGACCACATTCGCATCCAATCTCTCAAACCTAATACCTATCACCTAACAACTAGCAACTCACAAATTTCTGGTAAGAAATTTGTGTTAACTGGGACCCTTGCTACAATGAGTCGTGACGAGGCCAAAGATAAGATTAGAGCATTAGGTGGCGACGTCTCAAGCTCCGTCTCCAAAGAGACAGATTATTTAGTAGCTGGCGATAACCCCGGCAGTAAGTACGGCAAAGCAAAAGAATTAGGAGTGAAAGTCTTGAAAGAAAAAAAGTTTATAAACTTGCTAATGTAAAAAAATAAAACCGCGCGGAGCCAAGGAGGCATCCGCGCGGATTGATAACCATCAGTTTGGGTTGCTGTGGGGCCCGACAAGTTTGTGGGCCACAAACGACCCCACGCCGCCCGTGGTGCTGGCCAAAAAAATTGATAGCCAGAAACCCCATTGCATGTATTGCTCCAAGAACCAGAAGGTGCTTAGCGACATTACCAGCCCACTGATATGACACTGCCATGGGTGTTCAAGGAATGCTTCTTTCAAGAATCTTTTCATGGATGACGACCTCCTTAAGCTAAACTACACTCATTAGTATATTTGTCAAGGTGATGAGGAAACTTAGATAGGGTAGAATAGAAGACATGTTAAGTATTGAGGAATTA
>CAYGDD010000009.1:21957-25155 GCA_964348575.1 uncultured Candidatus Saccharibacteria bacterium
AGCTTGAGGAGCTTAGGGGTCAACTTGAGACTATACTTACCTATGTGGGTGAGATACAGACCGCTGATACCACTTCGCTCTCTGAGCTACGCAGTGCAAGTACTGCAGGCGTGGCAGAGGCCAAGACGAGCTTGCCGGCTTTGCGTAATGTGTGGCGAGAGGACGATGCACCTCACGCAACAGGTGAGTATACAGAGGCAATAGTGGCCAACTTTCCTAAACGCGAAGGGGACTTTTTGAAGGTTAAGAAGATCTTGGAGAAGTAATTTACAATTCACATTTTTTAATTTTCATTCAATTTTCAAATACCAATGTTGCAAACTAAGATAAATCTTAAGACTCTGAGTATTAAGCGGGCTTTGGCTAGTATGACGGCGGGGGAGTATACGGCCGAGGATCTGGCCCGCGCTTATCTTGATAATATTAAACTCAAGGACAGTGAGCTCAATGCATATCTAACAGTCTTTGACGATGCAATAGATCAGGCAAAAAAGATAGATGAGAAGAGGAGTAAGGGTGAGAAGCTGGGCCCCCTTGCCGGCATCCCAATTGCCATCAAGGATGTGATAATGGTAAAGGACAGAGAGATAACTGGTGCCTCTTTAATATTGAAGGGCCACAAGGCAACTTACGACGCCACGGCAGTAGCGAGATTGCGAGAGGCTGGGGCGGTCTTCCTTGGTATAACCAACTGTGACGAGTTTGCTATGGGTGCCTCGGGCGAGAACAGTGCCTACGGTCCAACCAAGAATCCGCTTGATACCACTCGCGTGCCCGGAGGTTCTTCTAGTGGTTCGGCAGTAGCTGTGGCTGGCGATATGGCACTTGTGGCGCTCGGCACAGATACAGGAGGTTCTATTCGCCAGCCGGCGGCCTTCTGTGGTTTGGTAGGCTTTAAGCCATCATACGGCGCTGTCTCGCGGAGTGGCTTGCTTGCATTGTGCTCGAGCTTTGACCAGATTGGACCCATTGCGAAATGTGTGGAAGACGCGCAGACAGTCTTCGATGTGATAGCAGGCAAGGATGAGCTTGATTCTACAACTTTAGATCGCAAGCATATAAACAACCCCAACTTGGTGACCAGGTCACCAAGTGAGATGACCTTGGGTGTGCCAGTAGACGTGCTCATAGAGGGTATAGACGAGAGAGTTAAGGATAACTACGAGAAGCAGATAGAGAGGGCAAAAGAGCTTGGCTATAAGATCAAAGAGATCGAGCTCCCCAGTATGCGCTACGCTATACCTTGTTATTACATTATTTTACCTGCTGAAGCCTCGTCTAACTTGGCGCGTTATGATGGTGTGCGCTTCGGCGCGCACAAGGAGGGCGAGAATTTACTTAGTGACTATAAGAATACGCGTGGCGGAGGCTTCGGTAAAGAAGTGCGTAGACGCATCCTCCTTGGCACATACGTGCTCTCGGCTGGTTACTATGATGCTTACTACTACAAGGCTATGGCTGTTAGAGAGAAGATTAAGCTAGATTTTGCAGAGGCTTTTAAAGATGTTGATGCAATCCTAATGCCCACCACAGCAGGACCCGCTTTCAAAATTGGCGAGAAGGCCTCTGATCCACTCAAGCTCTATCTAGAAGATATATTTACTGCCCCCGCCAACATCGCCGGCCTCTCCGCTATTTCTATACCAAGTGGTATGGTAAAGGAGGAAGGTTCGCCGGCTGGCGAACTGCCGTTAGGCCTCCAGATTATTACACCAGCACAGTGTGAGGATACTCTCTTTGCTATAGGTAAGCACTTTATGGGAGAATAGAGCTATGCCTCCCAACACCCTACCTCAGCCTAGTATATCTAACTTCGGACGTGGTGGTATGGTTGACGCGGTTATTGACTTCTTTACTCACTTTTCTGATAAGGTTCAAGATCTAACTAATAGCTTATGGCTCAATAATTTGGTGCAGTTCCTCTGGGCATTATTCGTTGTATTAGTTTTGTCTATTGCCTATTTCGTTTATCTATACATAAGTTTGCAAAGACGCGAGAAGAAAAAGTATTATGAAAACTTCGACGCCGGGCTTGCGCCTGTGCCTATGGAGGGCAAGTACTCCCGCGCGTGGGGCGAGGTGGTCATGCACCTCAAGAGCGATAACGAATCTAATTGGAAGATCGCCATTTTAGAAGCCGACAGTATCTTAAGTCAACTGTTAGAGGATCTAGGTTACCCGGGATACACATTGGGTGAGCGACTTAAGAGTGCCGACAAGAGCGATATGCTGAGCCTAGACAGCGCTTGGGAGGCTCACAAGATGCGTAATCGGATCGCCCACGAGGGAGCGACCATGAAGCTAACACGCAAAGAACTAGGCGACACTCTAGCCCACTTTGAGAAGGTCTTCCGCGAGTTTAAATGTATCTAATTGTTGCGGGGTCTGGTAACGCTCCAGATCCTCGAGGTTATGCATACCACTTCGACTTTCGTCGCATACTCATCGTTACGTACTTCGTGGTCTGGACTATGCCTTCATCCGCAATTGCGGAGCCTGCCGTCTAGTCTCTACACCTTTCCTGTAAATTCACAGGACTTGGCTCGACATTGCCATACTGTATGTAAGGTTTCATCGAATTTGACAGGTAATCCATGTGACATTGCTGTCTCATGAGCCCAAATTGAGCCTCGCGAGGTACTTTTCCTCCACCCCGCAATAAAGTAAATATACACAAAAGTTGGTTAGTTTGCAAACTGGACCTGTGGATATGGTACAATTACCTTATGGCTAAGACAGAGATAAAATATAAAGTTCAGAGACTAAGGCGGGAAGGATTGGGGATAAAGGAAATATCAAAAAACTTAAATGTAAGCAAGAGCTCTGTAAGTTTTTGGTGCAAGGACATCCAATTAAGTCCTAGCCAGATTGCAAGGTTGGTAGAAAAGAGTAAGACCCAAGGGACTAAAGTCCTCCTTAAACTAGCCGAAAGAGCGCGTACTCAAAGAATTAAGAATGTAAAAGAGCAAGAACAGATTGGCAGAACTGACTTAGGGACTGTATCGAAAAGAGACTTGTATATTGCGGGCTTGGCGCTCTACTGGGGGGAAGGGTATAAGAAAGGAAGTGAGGAATTAGGGTTTACTAATAGTGATCCCAAGATAATCAAACTAATGATGAAGTGGTTTTACGACATTTACGGAATTCCTAAGGAGGACTATATTTTTAGAGTAAGTATAAATAACATCTATGCTAATC
>CAYGDD010000010.1:0-17243 GCA_964348575.1 uncultured Candidatus Saccharibacteria bacterium
TTCTTCCACCGTCATCCTCAAGATCTCATATATATTTTTCTTCTTGTATTGCACTTCGAGCGTCTCTTTGTTGAAGCGCTTGCCTCCGCAAACATCGCATGGGACATACACTGTAGGTAGGAAGTGCATCTCCACTGCAATCTCGCCATTACCCTCACAAGTCTCGCAACGACCACCGCGAACGTTGAACGAGAACCTCCCAGGCCCCCAGCCACGGAAGCGAGCCTCCTCGCTTTCGGCGAAAATGTCCCGAATATGCCCAAAGGCCCCAGTGTAAGTAGCTGGGTTAGAGCGAGGCGTGCGTCCAATGGGACTTTGATCTATCATAATAGATCTACCCAGATACTCACTGCCGGTAAATGACTTCGCGTTATACGTCTTGTTACTGCGATACTTTTTGTCAAAGCGTGCTCTAAGATTGTTGTGGATAATCTCATACAATAGTGTTGACTTACCTGATCCCGAGACTCCGGTTAGAGTTACCAATTTGCCAAGAGGGATATCTACGTCTAGATTACTTATGTTAAATAAACTACCTCCCTTAATTTTTAGGGCGCCCTTATCCTGTGTGCGATACTGATCTGGAATAGGCACATACTTGTCACCACGCAAGTAATCCACAGTTAGTGAGTTATGCGAATTTTTTTTGCTTGTTAGTAAGTTTTCGGTCTCGCCTGCTACCACCACCTTGCCTCCATGTATACCCGCCCCAGGGCCGATATCTATCAGATAGTCGCTAGAGTAAATAGTGTCTGCATCGTGCTCAACAACTACTATGGTATTGCCGAGATCACGCAACTCGTGCAAAGTCTTAATGAGTAGATCGTTATCGCGACTATGCAAGCCTATAGTGGGCTCGTCGAGCACGTACAATGTCCCAACCAGTCTAGAACCTAGCTGGCTGGCTAGTCTAATTCTTTGGGCTTCTCCCCCACTTAGGGTGTTGGCGCGGCGGTCTAGAGCTAGATAGCCAAGGCCCACATCAGCCATAAACTGTATGCGCGCCTGTATCTCGCGCACTATTACATCAGAGATGCCCTGCTCGCGCACAGTAAGTTTAAGCTTGTCGAAAAAGGTAAGTGCTTCGCGAATAGCCAAGGTGCTAACCTGTACAATATTCTTACCCCCAATCATGATAGCTAGGGCCTCCTTGCGTAAGCGCGCCCCATTGCACTCTGGGCAAGGCTCGTCACCAAACATATGTTTAGTGCCTAAGCCATTACAGGCTGGGCATGCTCCGTAAGGTGAATTGAATGAGAACAAACGAGGCTCAACTTCTGGAAATGAGAAGCCGTCGTGCGGGCAGGAAAACTTGCTAGACCATACATGTTCCTTACCAGCAATCTCTACTGCTAACACTCCGTCAGCCTCGTGCAGAGCCTTCTCAATGGACTCAGATAACCTCTCACTTGCCTCCCCGCCCGAACGACCGTCCGGTCGGGCGGGTTTTCCTTTACTAAAATCACTAAGAGGTATCTCGTCTACTAGGGCATCTATGCTGTGCTTCTTGTTCTTGTCCAGAATTATTTGCTCCCGCAAAAGTTTGTGCAAGCCATCTACGCGCACAGTTAGGTAACCCTTACCAAGCAGATCGTAAAGTAATTGGTAGTACTCGCCCTTCCGGCCACGCACTACTGGCGCATAGATCTTTATCTTGCTATCAGACTTCCTGCCTGATTGCTTAGTTAGACCGCCCTTCTTTGCTTCTATAATCTTTTTATGGATTAGGTTGTAAATTTCTTGATTAGAGAGCTTCTCTATGCGCTTATTACAAACCAAGCAATGGGGTTGACCCACTCGGGCAAATAGGACTCTTAAGTAATCGTAAATCTCTGTGATAGTGGCAACTGTTGACCTAGGATTATTACTGCGAGACTTCTGGTCTATAGAGATAGCAGGGCTAAGGCCCTCGATCTCGTCCACATCCGGCTTCTGCATCTGGCGGATAAACTGACGGGCATAGGAGCTAAGCGACTCCACATAACGACGCTGGCCTTCGGCGAATATAGTGTCAAAGGCGAGTGACGATTTGCCCGAACCCGACAAACCGGTAACAACCGTCATTTTGTTTCTAGGTATGTCTACATCAATATTCTTGAGATTATGCGTGCGCGCCCCCTTAACCCTTATCCAATTATTATCTCCTTTGAGATTGTTCACTGATAGAACTGCATTAACTAGATAGCCAGAAGTGTCTAGAAGGCCTTAAAGGCTGACATCACGAGAGCCCCATTCTGTAAGTAGGCCTGATCCAGTTTGTGGTCAAACATACGGTCACCATCATCCGCGTATACAAGAGCATAATATCTAGCGCCGGCAACCATGCCACGTGCAAGCTCAACCTGACCGCCCGCGTAAGAGCCGGCATCAAATCTTTGTGCGCCAAGTACATTCCCCATTTGGCCGTTTAACTCCTCACGCACTACTACCCAACCACTGACAGTGAGCTTGACCTCGGCGATAGTAACCATAGAGCCCTCTGCCTGATCCTGGGCAGTGATGCTAGCACTGGCTGGTATACCTGCCTCAATAAAGACTCCACGATTAGGCCCTGCCGACATCCCAGATGTAAGACCAGTATTAGGCTTGCTTACTACTTCAGAACTTCCGGTAACCCCACTCTCTGTACCCACGTTACCTTTAGCTGGAATGACTACACTTGTATCTGACTTGCTATCTAAGTTTATACTACTCGTATCAGTGGTATTAGAATTAGTTGGTGCCCCTGCCTTTGGAGCCGACATATATGACACAATAATCCATAAGACGAGGACAGCGATAACTACATACAACCAGTGTTCTTTCTTCATGTATTTTTACTAATTAATCTTAATTGCAATTATTCTACACTATAGTGGCCAAACCACCAAACCCACCATTTTGACCAGTAAATTTGACATAAATTGTCAACCTCACCACGATCGTGCAATATTGATAATCAATTACTACTTTAGCTTGTATTCTTTCATAAGCTTTTGGGTGAGCTCTAGTCCGAGGTCATGCGACAAGATGATATGCAGACATTCTTCTACGCAGAGAATTCTCGACACTTGTTTCAACTCCTTTTCACAGGCATAAGGTGTGACGAAAACACTATTTTGCAGTTTACTACACTCCCATTCGAAAAGCTTCCTTCTAAGCATATCTCGAGCATCCCTCCTACTCTCCGGAATGTCAAAGACAATCACTCTCCACATTTTATCCCAACCATGTCTCCTTGGCTTGAAGCTGATCTGTTTGACTCTGACTCCATCAACCCAAATCCTACCCTTGCTGGTAATCTCAAATTTGCCCTTGCGACCTTGTAGGTATCCTCTGGCCTCGGCATATCTTAAGGCAGAGTTAACTTCCCAATTTGCATAGTACCTGTCCATTTTGTGCATTTTCTGATTCAGAGAACCTCTCCCGAACGCCAAGCAAGCGCCAGAGACTAGCCAATCAACATGAATCATCAGTGCTAAGGCTGTTTTAGATATTGTTTCTTTGCGTAACATTATTATCAATCTTATACGATCGTGGTGAGGTTGACAATGCAGTTAGGTTGCGCTTATTTCTGCTTTTATTGTTAGCAGTTTAATTTCGTCTCTTAATATGGCGGCGGTTTCGAAGTCTAGCACCTTAACTGCCTGACTCATTTCCTTTTCTTTAACTCTTATTAGCTTGACCGGGTCGTTGCCCAACATCTCTTTCTCAAGGGCTAGCACAGTGCTCGCAACCTTGGCCCGTTCCTCGTCCATCTGCTCCATAATGTCGTGCACCTTCTTTTCTACTGTCTTGGGCGTGATGTTATGCTCTTTGTTATATGCCACTTGTGTAGCCCGCCTACGAGCAGTCTCGTCTATGGCCCGCTTCATAGAGTTTGTAACTCTATCGGCATAGAGGATGACCCTTCCCTCACAATTGCGAGCAGCACGACCAATAGTCTGTATGAGCGCCGTCTCAGAACGCAAGAAGCCCTCCTTATCGGCATCGAGTATCCCAATTAGCGCCACTTCAGGCAAATCAAGTCCCTCCCGCAATAAGTTAACCCCCACGATGACATCAAACTTGCCTTGTCTGAACTCGCGCAATATCTTAATGCGCTCAAGAGTTTTAATATCGCTATGTAAATATTTTGATCTAATCTCCTTTCCTGCCTTACCGACAGGTAGGTCTTTAAGATAAGTGCTCAAATCCTCGGCCATCTTCTTGGTAAGGGTAGTGGCAATAACTCTGAAGCCCCTCGCGATCACCTTCTCACTCTCGGCTATTAGATCATGTATTTGTCCCCTATAGTTACCCTTCTCTACAATAGGCCTAAGCTCTATCTCCGGATCAATTAGTCCTGTTGGTCTAATTACTTGCTCGATAATTCCACTTGTGGAATTATTGCGTCCCGAGCTTGTCGAGAGACTAGACTTAGCCAATTCGTACTTACCCGGAGTAGCACTTGTGTATATTACCTGTCCTACTCGCTCTTCAAATTCTGCAAACTTAAGGGGCCGGTTATCTAGCGCGCTAGGTAAGCGAAAGCCATGTTCTATTAGCACCTTCTTACGCGACTCATCGCCTGCAAACATTCCCCCAATTTGAGGCACTGTTACGTGTGACTCATCAATAATAGTCAAAAAATCTGGTGTAGGCGTGCCCCGCGAGGTCTTGACTGAGTGGGGAAAGTACGACAGGAGTGTGTCAGGCGCACTACCCAACTCTCTACCCGATAAGTGCCTTGAGTAATTCTCTATACCCGAGCAATACCCCACTTCTTTAATCATCGCCAAGTCATAACTTGTACGTCGCTTTATCCTGTCAGCCTCTAAGAGCTTGCCCTCTTTGGTAAAGTACTTCACACGCTCATTAAGCTCCTTGGTGATAGAGGATACGGCTCTCTTCTGCATTGCACTATTAGTTACGAAGTGCTTAGCTGGGAATAGAAATAGTGTGTCTACCTCCCCCAACAATTTACGGCTAACCGGATCAATCTTTAAAATTTTCTCTACGCCTTGATTATTAATCTCAAGTTGATATATGTTGGTCTCGCTTACAGGCATGATCTCAACAGACTGCCCTAGTGCTCTAAAAGTACCCGAGGTTAAATCTGCATTTGTCCTTGTGTAATGCATAGCCACCAGCCGTCTAAGCAGTGGGTTGCGACTTAACTTATCGCCAACAGTTAGCTTAAGATTCTCCTTCTCATATTCGGCTGGACTGCCCAAGCCATATATACACGAAACACTAGCAACTATAATTACGTCCTTACGAGTAAGTAAGGCTTGTGTACTGGCGTGGCGCAAGCGCTCAATCTCTACATTGATACTTGCGTCCTTCTCTATATATGTATCGGTGACGGGCATATACGCTTCGGGCTGATAGTAGTCGTAATAGCTTACAAAGTAGTGCACGGCGTTGTCGGGAAAGAACTGTTGGTACTCTTGGGCCAGTTGGGCGGCTAGGGTCTTATTGTGCGCTATCACGAGGGTCGGCTTTTGGACCCGTTCTATCACATTGGCCATAGTAAAGGTCTTGCCCGAGCCCGTCACGCCAAGTAAAGTCTGGTGCTCTTTCCCCGCGGTTAAACCCCGGTAAAGTTCATTAATAGCTGTGGGCTGATCCCCGGCCGGAGCCCAGTCAGACTTAAGTTTAAAATTCATAGACAAAATATAGCATATAAAGGAAAGACCGGGCCGCGCGTAGATATAGCGCGGACCCGGCCGAAAATTTGCGTCGTGCTGTGGGGCCGATAATACCCCACCAGTAGACCAGTCCAATTGCAGGACCCGGCGCTCATCCAATTACTATATTACACTATTAGTATACCTTGTCAAGAAGGCCACTTTATACTCCTTAAAGCTTCCATCTAAGATTGCTGTTCTGATTTGGGCAGTTAAGTTAGTAATAAAGTGCAGATTGTGCACGGAGGCCAACTTGAAGGCTACTAGCTCGTGGGCTCTAAACAAGTGGTGTAGGTACGCGCACGTATAAGGCGCTCTGCCGTCACGAGGTTGGCATGTAGTACAGGTGCAATCACTCTCAATGGGGGCGAAGTGCTCGCGATACTTAGCGTTTGTGACATTAATAGCTCCAGTCTTAGTATACAGCGCTCCTGTACGCGCCTTCCTTGTTGAGGCCACGCAATCAAAAGTATCTATGCCGTTCTCTACCATCTCAAATATATCAGGTGGCTCACCTACACCAAGTAAGTGTCTGGGCTTGTCCTCGGGCAACTCTTCGCACACAAAGCGCACAGCAGTACCCATATCCTCTTTAACAAAGCTCCCGCCGATGCCGAAGCCATCAAACCCACCCCGACTACCGTCTGGTCGGGCGAGCCCCATACTAGATATCTGCTTAGCGCTTTGGCGACGCAAATCTTCATATCGTCCACCCTGCACAATCCCGAAGAGCGCACCCGAACCTAAGGTTCCACTTGGAACCTTAGGTTCCAAGTGCTCAACTAGACATCTCTCGGCCCAGAGTCTTGTGCGCTCTATGGCGCTTATGTGAGCTTCTCTAGGTGCATTAGGCGAAACACATTCGTCGAAAACAAACATAATATCCGAGCCAAGTCTGGTCTGGGTTTGGATTGAGCTCTCGGGCGTAATCCTCTTTTTACTACCATCTATATGTGAGAAAAAGTTAACTCCATCATCGTCGAAGACTGCCTTCTTTGGATTCTGTGATGGTCTATAGTCATCCTCCCTAATCCCGACACTAGTCGAGACGGGTGACCCAGCGTCGCTAGGTTTAGCCCAACTTGTAAACTTGGATATGCCAGTGCCCATGGCCTCCCCAAGTGAGAAGGCTTGGAAGCCTCCAGAGTCCGTCATGATAGGCCCCTGCCAGCCCGAGAACCTGTGCAAGCCCCCGGCCTTCTCCACCACATCGGCCCCTGGTTCTAGCATCAAGTGATATGTATTCATCATCATAACCTGCGAGCTAGCCTCCAGAGCATCCTCGTTAGAGAGGGCCTTGAGAGTAGCCTTAGTAGCGGGAGCAATGTAAGCCGGAGTGTTAATGACTCCATGGGCAGTAGTAATTTGTCCAGACCTAGCTAAATTACCCGCCCTTTTTTGCACCTCGAATTTCATAACTCCTTATTCATACCGGAGGGCTTCTATGGGGCTCTTACGCGAGGCTTGACGAGCGGGGTAGATACCAAAGATGAGACCCACTGTGGCCGACACACCAATACCCATCAGGGCTCCCATAACGGGGAAGGAGAAGCTCCACGCCAAGGTGGTAAACTGCTTAATAAGAAGGGACGCGCCGAAGGAAAGCAGAGTGCCCAAAACTACACCCACCAATCCGCCTGCTCCCGTAAGCAAAACGGACTCGATTAAAAATTGATACAGGATATCTTTGTTGGTAGCACCTACAGCCTTGCGTAAGCCAATCTCGCGTGTACGCTCGGTTACCGACACCAGCATAATGTTCATAACCCCAACCCCTCCTACCACTAAAGCCACCGCTACTACTAGAGATAGGAAGAGAGTAAACGCAGAAATGATAGAGCCAACTTGATCTACCAAGCCTTGCTGTGTGTCAACATGGAAATCGTCCTCGTCATTAGGACCTATTTTATGTAGGTCTCGCAAAGTCCTTCGGACATCCTCTGCCATACGCTTAGCCACTTGGGGCGAAGAAGCTCGCATTACAACCTGATTGAAGTAATTAGTACCCGTTAAATAAGTTTGGGCTGTTGTATAGGGCACGACAATAAGTTCGTCAACATTAAAGAAAACTACCCTACCCTTAGGTTGGTAGACTCCAATAACTCTAAAGCGATGCTCCTTGACCTTGATGTACTTGCCTAAAGGATCCTCTTGACCAAAGAGTTCGTCCCTAACTCTGTCTCCGATTATTGCAACTGATGATTTGCCACTTTCATCAGTAGAGTCAAAGATCACACCACTCGCTAATTCAAGCTTAAGGTTAGTCATCATAAAGCGAGGTGAGAAGCCCAGCACAGTAGCTTTGAAGGTCTCGCCCCTATACGAGGCCGACCCCGGAGCAAAGACCTCTGGAGATGCGTCGACTAGATCAGGCACGTTAATCTTTTTAAGCAGAGCCGTTAACTCACGCTCTCCTATAGAATCGGCAAAGAGTGATTCTGCTATGTCTGTCGGCCCCTTGGGCTCTTTGCCCGGGCGTACTACTACCGTCTCGGCCCCCAAGCCTCCAAGCTCTCCTAGAATAAGGTCTTCTGCTCCGGCGCCAGCAGACATAACTAACATTATGGCAGTGATGCCGATCACCACTCCAAGGATAGTAAGGAGCGAGCGCGACTTACGAGCCGTTAGGGACCTGACTGCAGTTGTAAGTATAAGCCTTGTGTTCATTGCTTTTTGTCGCTCTCTATCTTGCCATCTTTAAGACTTATAATTCTCTCTGCCCGAGTGGCAATATTGGGATCATGAGTAATAACTATCACAGTCTTGCCAAGCTTGTTAAGACCAGCGAAGATATCCATCACATGACCACCGGACTTTGAGTCAAGGTTGCCAGTAGGCTCATCGGCAAAGATGACATCTGGGTCATTGACAAGGGCTCTAGCTATAGCTACACGCTGTTTCTCTCCTCCAGAAAGTTCGGATGGTTCGTGACTTAGTCTATGCTCTAGGCCCACATTAGTAAGGGCCGAAGTGGCAAGCCGTTGCCACTCTTTCTCTGGCACTTTGGAATATCCGAGGGGTAACATCACGTTCTCAAGCACACTAGTCCGTGCAAGCAGGTTAAAGGACTGGAAAACGAAACCCATCTTCAGGTTGCGTATACCCGCCAACTGCTCGTCACTTAAGTCATCAATAGTTTTAGACGCATATCTATAGGTGCCTTCACTTGGTCTATCGAGAAAGCCTAACACGTGCAGGAGGGTAGACTTGCCAGAGCCAGATGGTCCGACAATAGCTACAAATTCTCCATTGTCTATACTAAGAGTCGCCCCACTTAAAGCCACCGTCTTGGGACCGTCGTCAAGATAAGTTTTGCCGATGTTGGTTAGTTCAATTAGTTTCATCTGGTGCTACTATAACTGCCTGGCCTTCACTCAAGCCCCCTAGGATCTCTACCGAACCATCCGAACCTCGTAAGCCCACTCGCACCTCTGTTTTGACAGCTGGGGCATTATCAGCTTCTACCCAGACGTAAGTCTTACCAGTATTATCTGTTGTTACCATACGACTAGGCAAGCTTAGAGTCCCCTTACTTACATTTGTAATAATTGTTATGTTGGCCGTCATACCTGACTTAACCCGCGCATCAGGGCTCACAAAGTGTAAAATTGTTTTGTAAGTGGCAACTCCATCAATCACCCTCTCGGCTGGTTCAATACTTATAACCCGTGCTGGGAAATTGACATTAGAACCATAGGCATCCAAGGTCACATTGGCTTCTTGGCTAATCGCAAGGTGAGCAATATCGGCCTCTGGGATATTGGCTTCTATGTCAAAGCCCCCCGAGTCAATGATAGCGATCTTGGCATCATAGGCCGTCACAGTCTCGCCTACTCTATAGTCTTGCTTGGTAACAAGCCCGCTGAAGGGGGCGTAGATGCGCGTCTTGGCTAGGTCAGCTTGGGCAACACTAACATCGGCTACTGCTCTAGCTACCCTAGCCTCTGCCCCAACAATATCCTCAACTCGCGCAGGGGCCATTGCAGAATTGTATTGCTGTTCTAAAAGGGCGCTATCTGCACTAGCGCTGGTCCAAGCCTGATAGGCACTAGTCATATTGGCAATCTCCGTCTCTACAATAGTGCGTGACGTAGAGACATCGTTCTTATAACCGGCCACCACAGCCGAGGACAAGCCAGCCGAAGGACTAAGTTCGTTAATGGCCAGAGCCACACTCGAGATAAACAAGCGCATACTAATGAGACTAGATATAGCCGACGCCACGTTCTCTTCTAATTTATCCCCAGACATAGTAGAGATTCGCCTTAGGTCCACTAGAGTAGCTTCGAGCATTAGTCGGTCAGATTCTATCCCCGTCTTAAGGTCGGCCCGTGATGTGATATTAAATTGGGGCGTAAGACTGTGGGGATTGCTGAAGAATTGATCAATATAATAGTTAATGGCGCTATCTGTTTTAACATAAGCAACAGAAATTGCGTTTTGAAGTAGGGTCTGCTTATTGCTCTCTGTGAGTCTGGAGTTCTCGTACTTTACTCTGGCAGTCTCGGTATCGTTAATACTACTGCCGTTACGCAAGGCCAAGAGTGTGGCCTCTTCTATGTTGAGACTCGCCTTTGTTCGCTCTAAAGTAGCACTAAGGTCTGCAGATGATATTGTAGCCAAGAGTGCACCTCTTACAACCTTGCTACCCACATCCACGTATATGCCCGAGACCTTACCGCCACGCTCGAAGCCAAGCGAGACTACAGAGGAGGACGTAACGCGCCCTGTAACAGCCACATCTTCAATAACGTCTCCCCTAACAACCCTCACAACCTCGTTTGCAACATCCTTATCTCCACCCCAATAACTGGCACCCACTATTATCAATACAACTACGACCACTACTAGCCAGACTTTTTTCTGTTTAGACATATTTATATCACAGTGAATCTACCGCATATTACATCAATTATACTTTATTATTGAACTTTTGTCAGGAGATCTTCAATAATCTTTGCAGTGTCATTCTTGCTTGAGACGTCAATACTCATAATGGGTAATCTAAGCACCACCGCATCATTCCCCCCCTCTTCAAGGGCATCACCCACATATAAAACATTTTCTAGTTTAACTCCTAATCTCTTGGCTAGATCCTCAACGGCACTGGCCTTATCATAGTTAGGCTTAGTAATATCTATGGATGTGCGCCCCCCGACAGTAATTTGAAAGTTGGGTAACAAAAGCATTAATTTCTCACGTATTTGCATACGCTTGGCACGATCCGGGTCCCATAACTCCTTTTTCTCTATGGGGGCAGACTGACCAAGGCCCGAGAAGGTAACCTGTGCCCCTCTATCCTCTATCCTGTTTCCCCAAAGCTCCGGCTCAAGACTAAGATTAAGCTCCAGCAAAACTTTATTTAAACTGCTTTTAATTAACTCAACCTCATCTTGACTAAGCTTGTTAGAAAATAAATTGAGCCATTCGCCCTTTTGATATACATACAAACTATTACCGTTAGTTGGCAATATGTAGAGATTATTTAGAACAGTTACGTCTTTGATAACATTTATAACTTGAAGTTCAAACTGCTTGAAGCCTGCCCCAGATATTATAGCCACAGGGAGCTTCCCAAGTAGCTTGGTAAGCAACTCTGCCATCTGCTCGTCCATAATAACCTTACTCTCGGTAAGGGTGTCGTCAAGATCAAAGGCCACCAGCTTAACCTCTTGCCCTCTGCTCATACATCATTAAGCAGAGTCGGAGAGAGGGCCTCCAACAATCTCTTCATTGACAGGCTCGCTACTCCGATTACTTTGTCGGCTCCGCCATAATATATAAAGAGCTTATCCTTACGCACACTTGCTCCACAAGAGAAGATCACCTTGGGCACCTCTCCTGCTGTCTCGTAATCTTCTTTGGGCTCGAGGATAGGGTCAGCCAGACGTGAGATGAGCTTGGTCGGATCTTTAAGATCAAATAGGGCCACCCCCAGCCTGTAGCTAGTAGTGTTAGAAATGCCGTGATAGACGCACAACCAACCCTTACTAGTCTTAATTGGCACACCCGCGATACCTATCCTCCTACTATCCCAAGAGCCTCGACGTGGACCCATAACCTCAAAGCATCTGTTGGCTCTACGTTTGAAGCTAAGGTCGTCAAAGTAGTCAGCGCAAATCTCTCCTCCGATCCTATGGAGAAGAACATATTTACCATTAACCTTCTCTGGCAAGAGACAACCATCCTTATCATCAACTCCATCCATACTTGTGAGGATTGGCTTACTCCAGTTGAAACGCTTAGCTTTAAAATCTTTGAGACTTATAGACGTAAGGGCGATCCTAGGAGGCACGACCCCATCATAAGCCGTGTAGAGCATATAGACTCTGTCACTGATCTTGGTAAGCCTTGGGTCTTCACAACCTGAATTGCCATTTTGGTCCCCCTTCTTTAGCTCGAAGTCAGCTCTGGGCACATATACAGGCTCGGGCAAGCGCTCCACGATCTTCTCGCCATTAGTAGTGCGGGCATAGCCAATAGTTGAAGTGTTATCATTAGACATTGCCCGGTATAAGATGTGTGTGTCCGACCCTACGTCAAGGGTGGCGGCATTGAACGTCGCTCGGGTCTCGAAGGCGTGATCGGGATTGGGGGCAATAATTGGATTGCACTTTGCGCGTTTAATAGCATTGACGTTGTTAACATCCACTAAGTGATCTAGCAGGTGTCGAAGCACCAGAGAGGCCTTGGCGCAGACAGTATCGGCAGCTCCGTAATATATATCTAACTTACCTCGCTTGTCTAAAATAGCACCAGTGGGAAAGACAATCCTCGGGGCGATGCCGTAGTTCTCGTACACTTCTTCTGCTGCCATTATTGGCCCGCGACTCTTAGCTACAATCATAAGTGGATTATCTTTGTCCAAGATCATAGCCTCAATACCGAATGTAGGCTCTCCACCAGAAAAATAATTCTGAATGTAGGAATAAATAACCAACCAACCGAGACTAGTTGGGATGGGTGTAGCTCCCACCTCAACGTGGTCGCGCTCAAAGCGAACTGGATTAATAACATGCTTAGGAAGGTCTGCATGCCAAGCCTGCCAGAACTTCTCATCCCACAAGTCTTCAAGCTTGTCACATTGTACAATGGCAATCTTGGAAGGGGGCTCGTCGGTGTGGACTGTCAAGATAGCTGTAATCTTACCATTAACTCTCTTAGGGAAAAGGGTCATACCCTTAGAGTTAAAGGGTGTTACTAGGTGCCGTTCGTCTACCCTACTTAGATCCTTAGAGATTGCTACGGCTGTCTTAATATTGCCGGCGTTGAAGGGCTGACCTCCAAGAGCTGTGTAAAAGGTAACATACTTACCCTCAAAGAATGTCGTGCGCGGATCCTCACAACCATATCTCTCCCACTCTTCTACCGGTGCGATAAATTGTTGACGCTCTATGAATTGGCCCTTAACTTCTCTAGCTATCCCAATAGTAGATATATCGCCTGCCCCCACTCTGTTATTGGAGCCATAAGCTCTATAGAGCACATACAAGTCCTTACCCTTGTAGACTGGGGTGGGATTAAATGTGGCCTCACTCTGCCAAGAGATACCGTGGACTGGCGAGATAATCGGATTAGACTTGCTACGTTTTACTATATACATAATTAATTGCTATTACTAACTTACGCTACGACGCTCTACTACGATTGACCTATTGTGAAGTATAGCAGAAGTTAGTTTGGCCAATGGTACAGTTGCTAGATTGATGGTCTTGTCCCCGCCTCCATAATACACATACAGCTCGTCATCCTTGATAATGGCTCCGCAGGAGTAGACTATGCCCGGCTTCCAGTCGTTCTCGTATGGCCGGTCTGGAGCAAGAATCGGCACCTGACAACGACCTAATATAATTGTTGGTTCTTTGAGACTAAGCAATAGGGCCCCTATCTTATACCGATGTGACTCGCTCTTATCTGTTGCGTGATAGAGTACTAGCCAGCCCTCTTTAGTGCGGATTGGAGGTGGACCAGCCGAGCGTACACGATGATGCCAGGCAATTGCCTTATTGGGCTGGGCTTGCGGGTCGGGACTCTCCACATCTCTACGCTCGGAGCCTAGACCAGATTCATCCACATAAGTAATCCTAACTCTTGTCTCGTCTTCTCCATGGAGATTGTGGAGTAGGGCGTACTTGCCATTAATCTTCTCTGGGAAGAAGACCCAATTCTTATGTACGGAGCCCTTAGGCGACAAGAAGACAGACCTCTGCCAGAGCCAACTCTTGGCCAAGAATTCTGGAATCCCGAGTGAGCTAAACGCCACCCGAATTGATTGCCAAGTATCAAAGGAATTGTAGGTAAGAAAGACTTTGTTATCTAACTCAACCACCCTAGGGTCCTCCGAACCGGCCCAGCCTCCTCCAGAAGGATTCCTAACCCTATCATAGTAGTGGGCTCGACCTTCCTCGCGGAAAGGATTCCTATATCTTGGATTGTCCGGACTTTGGTAAATTTTGAAGCTTGCTGACTGGAACACCGGTTGAGGAGAGCGTTCATCAAAGTGTATCCCATCACTACTTGAGGCATAACCTAAGCGCGATACGCCGTCACGACCTAAAGCTCTGTAGAGCAGGTGCACTCGGCCGTTAAGGTAGAGAGCGGCGGGATTAAAAACGGCTTCTGATTCCCAATCATGTTCCTCTATGGGCTGGAGGATGGGATTCTTCTCTTCACGTTTTAGTATACTGCGAGGAGTAGGGTGATGACGTCGCCACACCAATACCAACAGCACCGAAAGTAGAAGTGCTAAGAGCAATAAAATAAATATTGTGTATGCTCCTTGGATTTGTGTCATAGCTTGTTATACCCGCCCGTACTTATCAGAAATCCTAGTAATATCATCTTCGTCAAAGTTACCCAGGGCAATCTCAAGAACCTGCGCCCCATCCTTACCTCCGGTAATACTGTGCTCTATCCCCTGCTTCACAAAGAACTCATCGCCACTTTGGACCTCTGATACGGTCTCGGCAATAGTTACTGTTAGACTACCGGAAATTACGTGCCAGAACTCGCTCCTATGCTTGTGGTACTGGAGGCTTAGAGACTGCATGGGCTTGACGGTCAAGATCTTGACCGTTGATGGGGTATTGAGGGTAAAGCGCAAGAAGCCTCCCCAAGGCCTCTCCTCGCGCACAATATTAGAACGCAAATCTCCTTCATCCATACGGCTATTATATGCTAAAGGAAAGATTTGTCGCCCTAACTATGCTAGCTTATGTTGATATCTTGATAATTTAGCAAATTACTCGTAGAGAGCCAACATAAGCATGGCACCTACACCAAGCACGATTGCAAAAAATTGCAATGAGAAGCGCTTGAGGTCACGGACTTTATGCAGTTCTGGTATAAGGTCGGAGAGGGCAATGTATATAAACCCGCCAGCTGTAAGAGGCACTATCCATATGGCAAAGGCGGAGGTGTAGATACTTAAGAAGTGGGCCAGCAGGACGCCAACGATAGCAAACAGAGCCGAAATAAAATTCCAAAACAAAGCTCGAGAAACTTTAAACCCGGAATTAATCAGAATACCGAAGTCGCCAATCTCTTGGGGGATCTCGTGCAGGGCCACGGCCACGGTCGTCGCAATGCCCACCTCTACACCAACAAGGAAGCTCGAGCCAATTATCATCCCATCAAGAAGGTTGTGGAAGCCATCAGAAATTAATACAAGTTTACCGGTAGGATGTATGTCGTCGTGTTTCTCATCTTCATTGTGGTGGTGATGCCAATGGATTAGGCGCTCAAGAATAAAGAAAAACAAAACACCAATGATAATGAGCACGCCGACTTTATCTTTATTAGCGAAAGTCTCGTAGGCCTCAGGAATAAGATGTATAAAGGCATCGCCCAAGAGCGCGCCCACGGCCAAGGCCACGAGCAGGAAGATATAGCGCTTGAGCACCTCTTCTTTTAACGACAAGGTAAACAAGCCTACAAGTGATATGAGACTCACAATAGTCGCACCAATGAGAGAATATGCCAACATGATTACAGCAATAATACTAGCAACAACTGACTACTACCACAAGTCGGCTTGCTCGCAGATTTGACAACTATTGACCTATGTGACAATATACCTGAAGAGGAGTGCTTACAATGGACAACATTGGCTTAGCCAGACTTGGCCTTGAGGCCAAGCGGACAGGAATGTTCGAGCTTGCAAACATCGCTATGGCGATTCTGCTCTTTGGGCTCAACGAGGACGAGCTTGATGGGATTGAGCTCAGTTACGAGGCCACGGATCGCACCTTGGCAACCGTTACAAGTAGGAAGGTGCCTGATCAAACCTCACGCAAGAGTGATATGGTCGAGCTAAGAGCGCCCACTTCGGGCAGTCCCATTCGCCTAAGAGCAAGGGTGCTAGACCTATCTGAGGAGGCTGTAGCATTGGCCGTGGCCAATGGTGAGCTTCGGAAGCGTTTCTACCCCAAGAGGTTCGGCCAAGCCAGAGAGAACTATGCTCGGCCGGAACTCTGGGCAAAGTTGTTTCAGCTTGTAACACGGGAGCAAGCCCGTTTAGCGAGCAACTGGGCTCTCTCACAACACGCCAACGAGAGGGCGTGGGAGGCTTGTCCCATCCACGGCCGGCGAGCTGTAAAGAGAAGCACTGACTTGCGACGCCGGACTGCTGTATTGGGGTAGGTGCTTGCTAGGCAACGCAAAACAAAAGGGTCCTCACCATATTGGTGCTGGACCCTTTCTACTATTTGCGTATAAGTTTAACGAGAGCAAGCAGGATAACTGCCCCGCCTAAGGCCACGCCGAAGCTGTACAGGTTAAAGCCACTACCGGGAGCCCTACCCAATAGGCCCATAATCCAGTTACCCAACATCGAGCCAAGGATACCAACTATGATATTGAGTAAGGCTCCCATCTTGGAGTTAGTGCCAGTAATGATAGAGGCTACCCAACCCACAATTGCACCAAAGATAATTGTGATTATTAAATCCATGTTCGTAGAATAATTATTAATACCTAACATAGCAATTCTACCATAAATATGCTAGAAGTATATTGGAATTGTGACATAAAGCCAGGAGGTTACAATGAGTAGCAGCAGTAGGACACTAACCTTTAAAATCAGGATAACTGGCCTGCCACCATGGCACAAGGTTATCACAGCGGTTTTGATGCGTAGGTGCGAGGCTCTCCTTGATGCTACTGAACCAGCACATCGAGACTGCACCCTGGGTAGGATCGAAGCAGTCCAAAAGATGTTGCCCAGCAATAAAGAAAAGATCCACTTAACGAGGTTTCAGGCACGCACCCTTGATCTAAGCCTCAAGGACCTGACTCTAGGCGAGAGCCCGTCAACGCACGCCTTGGCCAGTATCTCGGCCTCGCTTAGAAGGTTCCTCGGCGTGCCCAAGCGCATTGTGCGCTAGTAAAGCAGAGCTCCAGACATAGCCCCCTCGGGCTAGCTGGAGCTCTTTTTTTAGACTACTAGAAGACTGCTTGAAGGGGTCAGGATTAAAGGGATTAAAGATTAAAGGATTAAAGGGGTCAGGTACTTTTTCTTAAGATTAAAGATTAAAGGGGATTAAAGGGGTCAGGTACTTTTTCTTGGTCTACCCCTCTCTCTCATGGTAGATT